>QKAR01000118.1 GCA_003246335.1 Spirochaetales bacterium
CGTCGACTCGTACTCGTCTTGGTCGCTCGTCGAAATCGACGATATGTCCGAATCGCCCGGATCGAGGAACGTATCGAGACTGCCGTCGCTCGGGTCGACGTAAACTTCTCCGTATCCGCCGTCGGCAGAACCGCTTGCGATCAGCAGGAGACTCTTTGCGGAGGTCGAAAGATACGAAAGCATGCCGGTCGGCGTTTCGGTGTCTTGGTCGAGGGTGTCATCAGGACTCGTTATCATGGATAACGGTGTTCCAATATCAATATTCCAAGCATAAATATATCCATCGGCAACGGCATACAGCATTCCAGGATTCGTTCCAGTTCCATTGCTTACCGCTGATGTTGTGATAATTCCGCTGATTCCGGTGATTGAACTTACTTGCGTTCCACCTTTGTTATAAATCCCCGCGTCCGTCGCGAAGTAATCGCCGGAAGACTGACGGAGCGAAAGAACTCCCGTCGCGCTTGTTGCGGTTGGAGTCGTCCCCGTGACGGTATACACGTTATATAAATACACTTCGTCTGAGTAGGTATACTGCTGAAACGCGTAAATTATGCCGTTCCCGTCCCCAATGCGGGCGACGTTCGAAACGCCCGTTACTTCGGTCCAGGTACCGGTCGACGTGTCATAGCGCTGGAGCGATTGCGGCGCATAGTCCGAATCGGTCATGCGCGCGTAGAAATATTGGGTTGAACCACCGGTGGCGACTTCCGCGCAGCGCGCGGCGCCCGAAGGCAGGCTTACTTTGTTCCAGTCGCCGGTTCCCCCCGTTTTCTTAAAAAGATAACCGTTCGCGGCGTATAAATCGCCGCCGGCGACTACCATTGAGCTGATGGTTCCGCGCATGGTCGCGTCTTTCAGCTTAACTTCGTTTTCGATTGAGGCGAAAATCGCGTCGTTCGAGCAACCGGCAAAATAGAGGAGACTGACGAGCGCCGCCCCGATGAGCCGCGGTCTTTTCGATATACAGTTGAAAATGCGTGCGTTCATGAAAACTCCCGTCGTCCCTTAGAAATGATAGCGGAAACCCAAGCCAACCTCGACGAAGTTTCCCGTCCGGTTATCTTCGCTGGTTTCGGTATACTGCGGTATGGCGATCCATGCCGTCGAAAGGCCGAAAGACCAATTCTGGTTCCATTGATACCACCCGCTCACTTCCGGTTTCAGGATTGGGCCGAAATAGGACATGCTGTTGTAGGTTTGGAGCGCGAAACCCACGTTCATCGCGACCGGAATGTGAATACGGTTAATTACGAACTCATACGTCGTGTTGAACATCAACGGAACGTAAAAATAAATGTTTTCCGCCAGGGTCGGGTTAAAGGCGAATTCAATCGTTCCGCCCATAGAAACGCGCGAGGATATGAACCGGGCGTACTGAATCGTCGCGGACCCGCCCAAATTCATGTTCGTGTCGGTAACGAGACCGTCCGGCGCGATATTAAAAACCGAAAATCCCGGTCCGAGGCTCACGCGCAAGTATTGGTCGCCCCGTCGGATTGGTTCATATTCGAAGTTCGAAGCCGGTTTATCCCCGCTTTTCGGGGGCGTCGTGTCCGTTTGCGCGCCTAGCGTCGCAAACGCGGCGAAAACGAAGATCGCGCTGATGATGAAGCGTTTCATTTGCCTACTATACCTCATTTTTTTCGCTATTGTCTATCAAAGGCCGTACGTGTTACAACAAAGCAACCGATTCCGAGTTACGGAGAACGGCTACTTTCCACACTTCAATCGTCCAGGAGTTCCCATGAGCGCAACAATTATCGACGGGTTTGCCGTCGCCGCGTCGGTTCGCTCCCGCGTCGCTTCCGCCGTCGCGAATTTGAAGGCCGCGGGTACGCAGCCCTGCCTCGCCGTCGTTCTCGTCGGAGACGATCCCGCGTCGGTTTCCTACGTCGCCGGAAAGGAAAAGGCGCTCGCCGAAGTCGGCATGGCCGACCGAAGCTATCGCCTGCCGGTTACCGCCTCCGAGAAAGAGTTGCTCGACCTTATCGCCGCGCTGAACGCCGACGCTTCCGTGCACGGCATTCTCGTGCAGCTGCCCCTCCCTCGGCATATCGACGAGGCGCGCGTCATCCTGGCGATCGACCCCTCAAAGGACGTCGACGGGTTTCATCCGATCAGCGTCGGGAACTTAGTAATTGACCGGCCGGGGTTTTTGCCCTGCACGCCGCACGGCGTTCTGGTTCTACTGCGCGAGGCCGGCATCGCCACGAACGGCGCGCACGCGGTCATCGTCGGCCGCTCGAACATCGTCGGTAAACCCCTCGCCTTATTGCTCGCCCGCAAAGATTGCAACGCGACGGTAACGATTTGCCACACCGGCACGCGAGACCTCGCGTCGATTACGAGGCAAGCAGATATCCTCATCGCTGCCGTCGGGAAACCGCGCGTCATCACCGCCGACATGATAAAGCCCGGAGCCGCCGTCATCGACGTCGGGGTAAACCGCGTCGAGGACTCGACCGCGAAAAAAGGCTTCCGCCTCGTCGGCGACGTCGATTTCGTTCCCGCCTGCGAAGTCGCTTCCTATATTACGCCGGTTCCGCGCGGCGTCGGGCCCATGACGATCGCCATGCTCATGCATAACACCCTGCTCGCCTCCGAGCGGGCGGCGGAGGCTCGGTAACGGCCATGTCTTCAGCGCACGAAATGGTCGACGTTCAAAACGAGCGCGACCACCGCGAAATCCCGCTCAAAAAAGTCGGCATTAAGGGGCTGAAATATCCCATCCATCTTCTTGACCGCGACCATTCCCGCCAGCATTCGACGGCGACGGTCAATCTGTACGTGAACCTCCCCAAGCATTTTAAGGGCACGCACATGAGCCGCTTTATCGAGGTGTTTCATCAGCATCGCGAACAGCTCTCGATGCCCCACTTTCTCGACATGCTCGAGGAAATCCGCTCGTCGCTCGACGCCGCGCGCGCCTACGGCGAAATGTCGTTTCCGTTTTTTATCGAGAAAAAGGCGCCCGTTTCCGGCCAAGCCGCCCTGATGAGCTATGAATGCTCGTTCGAGGGCATGGTTTCGGGGCCCGTTTCGCCCAATGGCGACGACGCGCCTCCCGTTCCCGTCGGCCGCTCGTTTTTCGTTTCGGCCTGCGTGCCCGTGCAGACGGTTTGTCCCTGCTCGAAGGCGATCAGCGCGTATGGCGCCCATAACCAGCGCGGCGTCGTGCGGGTAAAGCTCGAGCTCGGTCCTTTTTTCTGGCTGGAGGACTTGGTCAGTCTCATCGAGGGTTGCGCATCGAGCGCCGTGTATTCGCTCTTAAAGCGCGAGGACGAAAAATTCGTCACCGAGGCCGCCTACGACAACCCGAAATTCGTCGAGGATCTCGTGCGCGACGTCGTGCTTGCCCTGCCGCGACTCGGCGATTTCCCCTGGTTTTCGGTCGAGGCCGAAAACTTCGAGAGCATTCACAATCACAGCGCCTTCGCCTACGCCGAGGGCGGCCGATCTTTACCTTCCGGAGATTCTCTTTGACCTATTTTTTCGAAACCTATGGCTGCCAGATGAACCAGGCGGAATCCTCCTCGGTCGAGCAATTGCTCTCTGAGCGCGGCTGGACCGCCGCGGAGTCCGTCGAGGCCGCGGACCTTATCCTAATCAATACCTGCTCGGTTCGCGCGACGGCCGAACGGCGCGCCCTCGCGCGCATCAGCCTCTTTTGCTCCTGGAAACGGAAACGGCCCCTTTCCATTTTAGTGATGGGCTGCATGGCCGAGCGGATGCGCGACGCCCTCAAGAAAAAATACCCGATCCTCGATTACGTCGTCGGCATGTTCGAGCGTGGGGAGTTTTCCGACATATTTTCCGCGATCGAGTCCGGCGCGCGGTATCAAAAGACCGACGAGCGGGCGGTGAACGCCGCCTACTATTTCGCCGCGTCTTCGTATCAATCCGGGGCATTTCAGTCCTACGTGCCGATCATGAACGGCTGCAATAATTTTTGCTCGTACTGCATCGTTCCGTACGTTCGCGGCCGCGAAGTTTCCCGTTCGGCGGACGAAATTCTTGCCGAGCTCGATACGCTCGCCGATCGCGGCGTGCGCGAGGTGACGCTGTTGGGACAAAACGTCAACTCGTACCGGTGGGACGATCCGTCGACCGGTACAACGGTCGATTTTCCCGGACTTTTGCGCCTCATCGCCCGCCGCGTGGAAAAGCGCGACGGCATACGCTGGGTTCGCTTCATGTCGAGCCATCCCAAGGACCTTTCCGACGATCTTATCGAGGTGCTCGCGACCGAACGCGTTTTTTGCCGTTTCCTTCACTTGCCCATCCAGCATGGCTCGAATCGCATTCTTTCCGAAATGAACCGGAAGTACACGGTTGAGCGCTATCTTTCGCTCGTCGAACGCGTCCGCGCCCGCATCCCCGACATCGCGCTTTCCACCGATATCCTCGTCGGTTTCCCCGGCGAAACCGAGGAAGACGTGCAGGCGACGCTCGATCTGATCCAAAAAGTCCGCTTCGACGCCGCGTTTATGTACCATTACAACCCGCGAGAGGGAACGAAAGCCTTCGATATGCCGAATCGGATTCCGGACGCCGTCAAAAAGGAACGGCTTGCGCGGGTCATTCACCTGCAGCACGCGACGACGTCCTCGATCATGCGCGAGCGCGTCGGAAAGAAAGTGCCCGTGTTAATTGAAGGCACGTCGCGCAACGACAGCACAGAGCTCTTCGGTCACACTGAATACAACGAAATGGTAGTGTTCGCCGAGCCGCTCGATCCGTCCCTGATCGGTCAATTCGTCGACGCGGAGCTGAAACGCCTCGTCGGGCGCACCTTCCGCGCGGTTCGCTCGTAGCGATCGATTCGCGAACGGTAGCCGCGCTAACGGCCGCGCCGCTTTCGTCCGATGATGAAAAGGGAGGCTTCGATGCCCTGGAAAATGATTTCCCTATTGGTCGCGCTTATCGTGGCGGCCTTATTCGTCGGTTTTAACCTCGACAATCGATGCGACGTGTCGCTCATGGTATATACCTTTCGGAACGTTCCCGTTTGCGTGAGCCTGTTGATCGCGTTCGCGGTCGGTCTCGCGGCTTCGGTTCCCTTCTACCTGGAGGCGAGTCGGAAAAACCGCAAGAAAAGCGCGACTGCCGCCAGCCGCACGGATGCCGCTGGCTCACGATCGGCTGGCTCGGCAAAAAGCAAAAAAAACGCGTGGGCGCCCGGCGCCACGTCAGCGCGGAAAGGCGCGCGCGACGTTCCTCCGTCCGACGAGGAGTCCGACTGGTGAGCATACCGATTTTTCGCCGTATATTCCGTATTCGCTGTTTGGTTTTCTCGATTTTAGCCCTTGCCGGTTTTGCCTTCGCCGAGGATCGCTACTCGCCCGCGGCGATGAAAACGATTTCCTCCGCCTATGCCTTGGGCGATCGGCAAAAAATCGTCGCGGCGATGGTTTCGGGCGCGGCGCAAACCTCGGTCCCTTCGGATAAAAAGGCCATTTTAACGTCGCTCGCGGATTATGAGGAGCGAAGCGGGTCTTTGACCGACGCGGCGAAGCATTTTAACGATGCGGCCTTCTCGGACCCAAAATCCCGCGATGACGGGCTTCTGCTCGATTCCGCGCGTTGTCTCGTCGCCGCGGGCGATTCCTCCGGGGCCGACGCCCTGGTTCGCGCCGTTCTTCTTACGTGTTTCGACGATTCCTTGCTCTCTCGCGCGCGGGTATACTCGGCGTGGATCGCCTTATCTGATGCCGGAAGCGATGCCGCTGCATCGTCTCTCGCGCTCATGAAAACGTACGCGTATAATCCATCTTTTTCCGCGTGGGCGCCGTCCCTCCTTTTTACGATTTGGTGGGCGTCGGGCGATGAGGCGTCGCGGGATAGTCTTCTGACTTCCTTTCCGAAAAGTCCCGAATCGGCGATTCTTCGCGGCGAAATTCGGCTATCGGCGGCGCCGTTTTGGTATTTGATGGGTAGGGACGCGCAGGGCGTCGCGGAATTCGCGCGCCGCGGTAGCGCCGATTTGGGCCAAGCAGCCGCGCTGGTCGCCTCAACGGATGTCGCCGCCGCGCCGAAAACTCAACCCAGCGCGCAAACGGCCGCTTCCGGCGACGATAGTTCTCCTCGCGGGGATGATCTCGCTTCCTCGTCGGCCTCGGCGGAAATCGCGCAGGGGCGTTGGCAGCAAACGGGTTTTTTCCGCAATCGAGAATACGCCGAGGATCTTCGCGATCGTCTCGGCGAGGCGGGATTTACGGCGGTTATCCGGGAAGAAAAAAGGCCGAGCGGCACGATCTATTTTTCGGTTTTAGTGCCCGAAAATGCCGATCGTTCCGTCGGAAGCCGCCTCAAGGACGCCGGTTTCGAAAGTTATTTCGTCGGAGATTGATTTTTTGCGCGACGGCGCGAGCGAAACGCGCGTGGCTCGAATCCTATCGCTGACGATTAAAGACGACGGGCGGCGAACCCATGAAATTCGTGCCGTCTATCGTTACGCTCACTTCCGTGAGCGTAATTTTTTGCGTGCTTACCGGCGACTTTGCGGAGATCGACGCGTCTATGAGATAAAAAAGCGTCTTTTTCGCCGTTCCGTCGACTCTCATCTGGATAACCGGCTTTCCCGAAACCGAAATCAACGCGTATTTACCCGATAGTTGCGATTCGCCCTGCGTCAGCGTGAAACCGCCGTTTTTCGCGGTAAAGATTTGGCCGTCCTGAGAAATCCACGCGGAGGAATTCGCCTCTATGGCCTGGCGAACGTCATCGAGCGAGGTGCTTTCCGCGTCGGCCGGCGGCGTCGAGTTCATGGAGAGTTTTCGATAGGTTCCGTCCCAATCGGAGGCGACGCCGATTTTTAGCTTTACGTCCTCGAAAACTTTGAGCCGAATTTCGTCGATGCCGGTCAGATCGATGTCGATAAGGCGCCTAATACTCGGGATCGCGACGTTATGAGTCACGAGATACTCGCCGTAACGCCTATTCGACGTGGATTCCCGGGTATACACCTCTTCCGTCGCCCCGTCGTGAAAAACGATTTCGTCCTCGTCGGGATTAAAATAGAGATATTTCGATTTTCCCCGCGCCGAGTCCGTCATGTACCACAAGCCTTGGAGAAAAGACTCGAAGGAGTCGCTGTTGCCGCTTTGCAGTTGCCGGATGAGCTTCGTCTCGATTTTTTTTCCTTCGATTCTCGATTCCGAGACTTGGGTGTATCGCTTGTACGTCGCGTCCCAACGATAGACCCGCTCGATTTGGTTCAGCGTTTGCGGCGCGTCGGGATCGGAACTATAGGTCGAAATGGGGTAGCTCGCCCCTCCGGTTTGCCCGAGGGCATACGCGTCCGATCGGGGAACTTCTTGAATGGTGATTGAGCCGTCTGAGCGTAAATCCGCGACGGGCGTGAACGAGATTTTTCCCTGCGAGTCGGTATTCGGCAAGTACACGGCGAGAATTTGCTGGTTGTCCGCGGTCATGCCCGAGCAAACGACGGCGTTTGAGTGGTCTCCGACGATATCTATCGCGTACACGAGAAGCGTCCGCGTTTGCGTCACGCCCGTGCGGATCGGTTGGAGTCGGGAATAGTCGGTTGAAAGGGGATTTTGAATTCCGGGCACGAGGTAAATATTCGGCTCGGTATTTTTCTTTACGGCGCAAATTTGATCCGCCACGCCGTCCTTGTTGAAATCCGCGGACAACGCTTGGATAAAGGTCTCGTCGGTTTCCAAGACGATCAGCGGTTGGGTCTTCGATTCATCGTACGTAGCGCTGTCGGAGACGTCGGTTGCGTCGCCCGAGGCCGTGCCGGAAACCGAGGGAACGATGGTCTTCGCGGCGTTGCGGGAATCGTTTATGAGCGATAGGGCATCTCGGTGCAAAAATAGCCACACGAAAAGGCCAAAAAGCGAAGCAACAAAAATAATGAAGAGAATCGCTCGTTTCATGATCGTCCTGAGGTATCTGAGTTACGCCGACTGTTCTTCTTTCTTTTTTTTGCGGTTTTTGAGCGCTATTGGAACAAGAATTAAAGAAATTACGCCGACGCCGGATACTACCACGATGAGCGGGAGTATGGGTAGCTGGCGCTTAACTTGCGCCGACGCGTTATTGGTCAACGCGCCCGAAGATGCGTTAGTTTGGTTTACGTCCTGGGATGCGGAATCGGCGGCAAGCGACGTTCCGTCGACGGGGAGCTCTCGGGGTTCGCTCTCGGTGCCGAGGGAGGCATAGAGTTCTTGAGTCGTTTTCACGACCGCGTTCTGAATGTCCATGTCGAGGGTAATTTCGTACCACTCGTCGTGCTTAACTTGGCGGGCTTCCGCGAGGTAGGGGCTATCGAATAAATCTTGCTCTCCTGCGTAGCGGGACGTCCATGGCGCCTCTTGCTTTAAATCCGTTAATAATAGAAGAATCTTGAGTCGTCCGTCGTCGGTTCGCGCGGCTAACGCCTCTTTGAGCGTATCAAGCGCGAGCCCGATATCCGTATATTGCCCGTCTGGCGTGATATGCGCGATGGTGTCTTGTATTTTTTCACGGTCGGCTTGCGATTCGACGTCGAGGGAAAGCAATCGTTCGCTCTTTCCATAAAATTGATAAATCGTAATCCAGTCGCCGTCTATGAGCATTTGCCCGATGAGTTGATCCTGCACCCAGTGGCGAAGACTATCGAATTTGCCGGGTTCCGCCATTGAAAGTGACGAATCGATCATTACGAAAAGATCTACGGGGATCGTTCGTTCACCGGCGGCAATGGGGAGAATGGAGATAATTCCGGCGATGAAAACCGTGTAAATGAGCTTTCTCGTTATCAAAGCGCAGTCTCCCATAAGGTAGTAACCATATTTTATACCATTATGCGTTTTTTTTGCATAACATAAAAAAAAAAATTGCTTTACATAATTCTGACTATGATTATAATGAGAATAAATCGTCGTAAAGTGTTAGATATTGATTGATATAAGGAGATTGCAGTATGGGAAGCATCGATCTGCCCAAGAGTCCTAACGTATTTCATCCTGAAAAACCGAGCGCGGTCGGTTCGCGAAACTCGCTTGCGCAGGATTATCGTGATCAACAGAAAGAAGTAAATCAATTGTTGGAAGAAGAATCCAACAAAGTCCTTCATCATATGAACGCCCGGCTCCCCAAGGAAGTTTTGGAACGCTTGGACGTCATGGGTGGCGTTAAAGAAAAGCTGTATAATTACTTCAACCAAAACTATCAGAACATGTTCAATCGCTACATGGTAACGGCTGAAGATGAAATGGTGAAAAAAGTTCGCGGGTTTGTCGATCGCGAGGAAATGCGGGTTTTGAACCGCTATACCCCGAAAGAGATCGCGAACCTTCTCGATGAAGTCGGCGGCGCTGATAAGTTCAACACCGGTGAAATCGAGAAATCGATGGTGAACATGTATGGCCACTTACAGGGCCATATTCAGCGCGGCGTTAACGATTTGGAAACCCTGACGAACTCCCTGCTTCGCCAGAAGACCGACGTCGGCGCGTTCGTTCGCGGCGAGAACGCCTATTCTATCGTTAAGTGCGCGTTCAAGGACAACATCTATAAGCCCAAAACGGTCACGGACGTCAAACTTTCGGTTAACATCCTTGATTCTGAGCTTATCAGCCCGATTTTCCAGTATCAGGTGACGGTCGAGTATCTCATTAAGGATCTCGTTTCCAAGCACTATATGGACGAAATCGATAAGGCGATCGAGAAGCTCAAGGACGATAATATCGACCAGGGCAAGGAAGAAATGTCCGACGGCGAAATCATTTTCGCTAAGATGAATAAGGTGAAGGACTTCGCCGCCGACGATGTCGACAACCCCAAGAGCAAGCGATACGACGTTATCGCGAAGGAATTGATGGACCGCATCAATAACCTCCGCGCGGAAATCGACCCGGCGACATTCGATCAGCTCAATATTCGCGAGAATATCAAGAAAATCGTCGATACCGAGAATATCCGCAACCGCGGCTTCAACACCGCGATTAACTCGTTGACCTCGATTCTCGATACCTCGAAAATGGGGTATCAGTACATCGAAAACCTTAAGAACGCACGCGAGCTCATCCTGCGCGAGTATGACGATACCAATACCGCCGTGTTGCCCGACGAGCGCTATCAGATCCGCCTTCGCTATTTCGACAACGCCCAGCTGAACGCCGAGCGCGACGCGTACAAAGTCATGATCGCCTCCTTCGAGACGGAGGTTGAGCATCTTTGGGACGTTCTCGATACCCGCTACGAGGACTCGAAATTCCTCACGCGCGTCACCGACTTTAAGGATCTTGCGGCGATTTACAAGCGCAAAATCAAGAGAGTCAAGGATAAAACCGGCGCCCCGATTTACGAGGATATCGCGAAGGTGTGGGATGAAATTTCCTTCGTGAAGCCGGTCGATACGGAAGTCGAAAAAATGAACCGCACGTTCATTTTCGAGAAAGACAAGATTCGCAAGCGGCTTATTATCATGCGTGACAAGCTCAAGAAAATGTACGACTATCAGTACCCGATCGAGCGCCGCGTCATGGAAGAGCGCCTGACTTTCCTCGAAACCGAATTTAACAAATTCGACTATCTCATTAACCCCTTCCACTTGCAGCCCGGCCTGCTGTTGGATATCGATATTACCTCGATCAAGCGCAAGAAGGCGACTCTCGACGGAATGGCGAACGTTCTCAACGAGTTCCTTCACGGCGTGTCGAAGGGCTTCCAGGACGCGGCGTTTGCTTCGTTCAGTCGCCGCCGGTCCACGGTTCGCGCCGATATTGCGCAGACCTTTGCCGCGCAGCCCGACGAGGACGCGACCGCCCATGATCCGGCGCCGCGTTCCCAGTACCTCGATATGTTGAACGATAGCCCGGCTCCCGCCGCTCTTGAGGCTCCCGCCATGGCGGAAACCGCAACTCCCGCGCAGAAACGCGCGAAAGCCGCAACGAAGAGCTCTAAAGCTGGCGTCGTCGATTCCGGTCGCGGTCGTCGCGGTCGCGCTCCCGCGCCGAAGGGAAAAAAAGGTCTGAGAGAGATCTAACGGACGTAATGTAGTGATTTAAACCCCCCGAAAACGGTTTTTCTGTCTTTCGGGGGGTTTTTTGTCGTAATCGCGATTCCGTGCGATATACTTTTCTAAAATGAGGAGGAGATTATGGTAGACTCATCCGACGCATACGTTCGTCTCGCGACTAGAGACGGTTTTAACGCTTCCGTCAGGCATATTAACCGAACGCTTGATTTGCTCGACACGTGCGACGCGAAAACGAATATCGCGGACGTGATAAACAAACTCATCGCCGACAAATCTTTTGATTCAGAGGAAACACAGTCGGCGATTAATATGCTGCTCATCGATAAATGGAAGTATTCCGCCCTGTCGCGAAACCTTCCCGCCGTAACCGATCAGGCCGAGACTATCGTCGCCGAGACGGCGGCGTGGAAAGCGGTCGATTTGATCGTGGGTTATCATCATCCAGACATCGGTTTTATCGTTATGAATCCGAAAAATCCCGAAAGCGCAGCGCTTATTTCGGGGTTTAGAAAAAACGAGCTGGTCGTCTTATACGCCGGTACGCAATCGGGGAAAGACGCTTCGGCGAAAACTTCAGAGCTCGCGATTTCTTTGCTGTTTGACTTGATCGTGGGTAACCGCGTGAAGGCTCCCGCCTCGTTGCTTTCGGGTCCTTATCAGTATATCGCCCCGAAAAAAGCCGCGACGCCTCGGGTCGTTCGGCAAAAAACTACCGCGCGCGCCGGTCGGCCCCAGATGAAGTCGTCTTCGGCTCCCGTTCCCCGAGCGTCTGTTTCCACGACCCTGTATACCGGTCCTTCGGCCGCAGCCGCGCCCGCGCAAGCTTCGTCTCCCGTGCCCGCGCCGGTTCCCGTCTCAACGGCGCCGAGCTCTTCGAAAATGTCCGCGCTGGTTTCCGTCGTCGTATCGAACGAGCTGTTTCATAACGGAAACGTGGAGGCGTGGAAGCGCATCATTCGCAGTTATAACGCGAAATACCCTAATCTTCAGGTATTCATTTATTACGACGGCGAGCGCATCGTCGATATTAACACTTTGTTCAAGTGGGGAAAGGTTAAGCACGGCAGTTGCATTCAATTCTGCGTCGCCGGCGAAAACGTCCAGGATTTAGCGAAGCTTTCGCGGTACTTCCGGCAGGGCGCAAGCCCCCAGTTTGAGGCTTTCCTTCACGGATCGCCCGATACGGTTATGAATCTTTTCTAGGAGCGTGCCATGAATAAATCAATACATTATTTTAGCCAGAAAGAGACCGTAGACAAGAAAATCGATAAAGGGCTACTCGGTATTCGCGGACGCCAGGCGAACGAGTTCGCCGAACTTGGTTTGCCGATACTTCCCGGCGTGATCGTCGATTCCACGTTGGCGTCAGGACTTGAAGAAGCTTCCGTTTGGGAAATGATCGAGCCCTATCTTGAGAAATGCAGCGCGGTCGTCGGAAAGTCTTTCGGAAACGCGGGCAACCCGCTGTTGGTAAAAATCGTCATTTCACCAAATCTCGCCATCGCGAATTATCCGACCTTGCATAATTTCGGCTTAACGAAACCGACGCTTGCCGGCTTTGAAAAATGGGTCGGCGCTAACTTCGCCGCTCACGAAGTTTTGTTCCTTCTCAACGGAATGCTGACGATAGAGAAGCAAGCCGCGGAGCTCGAATCCAAAAACACCGAGGTCGCCGGACTCGCTTCGGCATTGAAAGAGATTTCGGCGATTTTAAAAAGCGGCAAGGTCGATGCGTCCGGGCTCGAGATCATGCAGAAATACGGCCCCCTCCTGCCCGAAGGATTCTTCGAGAGTCCCGAGACTCAGCTGGAAATTTCCCTGCGCGAGATCAGCCGCTTACTCCGCCTCGACGACCAAAACGACGGCGATACCGCGATCATCGTTCAGCCGATGGTGTACGGGAATTACGGCAAAGGTTCCTGTTCCGGGTCGTTCTTCAGCCGAAATATCGTTTCGGGCGAGAAAAAGCTCCAGGGCAAATTCTTTGAGGAGAAATTCGACGATATCAATTCCATCGGAAAGGATATTAACGCGATCACCCCGGCCTCGCTCAAAAAGCTTCAGCAGATCGCGTGGATGCTCGAGGACGACAGCAAAGACATTCGCCAAATTCGGTTTACCATCGAAAACGGTAAACTTTGGCTCATCGAGCAAAAGTCGGTAGAGTCTAAAAGCACGATTTCCCTTATTCAGCTCCTGCTCGACTTAAATAAGCGTAAAATCGTCGACGACGCGTACGTCGTGAAAACCGTGAAGCCCGGTCAGCTCAACGAAATTCTGCACCCCGTTCTCGATATCACGAGCGTGAAGGATTTCAAGAAAACCGCGGGCGGCATTGCCGGGGCCCCGGGAGCCGCCGTCGGTCGCGTGTACTTTACCGCCGATTCCTTGATCGACGCGCAGCGCGTCGCGCGGCAAAACGGGCAAGACACGCGCTGTATCCTGGTTATGCCGGCGACCTATGCCGGCGACGTTAAGGGCATCGAGGTCGCGACCGGCGTCTTGTCGATCGAGGGCGGATATTCTGCTCACGCCTCAGTCGTCGCTCGTCAATACGGTAAAGTATCGCTCGTTCGCCCGGACCTGCAAATCCGCGGAAAAAAAGCGACGCTCGACGGTTTGACGATTAACGAGGGCGACTACATTACGCTGAACGTTCCATACTATGGCGAATCCACGGTCTATATCGGTAAATCGGCCCTGATTGAGCCCGATCCCGAGTCGTCCGGATTGCTCGATTTCATCCGTTTGACGCGGTCTTTCGTGCAGGAATTCCACGTGCGCGCGAACGCCGATAGTCCCCGCGACGCTAAGCTCGCGTTAGAGTTTGGCGCGGAAGGCATTGGCCTGTGCCGCACCGAGCATATGTTCTTCAACGAGAAGCGCATTAACGTGTTCCGCGAGATGATTCTCTCTGACAGCGAGGACGAACGGAAGAAAGTCCTGCGCAAATTGCAGAAAATGCAGCAAGATGATTTCTACGGCATGTTTAAGGTGATGGCGGGGCGTGAGGTGACGATTCGCCTGCTCGATTCCCCGCTCCATGAATTCATCCCGCATAACCCGGTCGAGTTCGAGTCATTCATGGCATACATGGCGGCGAAGGGCGGGGCAAAACCCAACCGAACGGTCGTTCAGGAAAAAATCGACGCGTTGGAGGAAATCAATCCCATGCTGGGCCATCGCGGTTGCCGTATCGCCATTTCGTATCCCGAAATTTACGAGATGCAAGTGCGCGCGATTTTCGAGGCCGCCTATGCCCTGCAAAAGGAAAAAATCACCGTTTGCCCGGAAATTATGGTCCCGATCGTCATGAACTTCCGCGAGCTCAAGCAAATCGTGTACGGGAAAAAAATCGAGGGTCATGCCTACCAGGGCATCGTCGCGATCGAGGAAGCCGTGCGATCGGAACTCGGTGTATCAAAAAAAATCGACTATAAAATTGGAACGATGATCGAGTTGCCCGCCGCCGCCTTAAGCGCCGACGAGATCGCCCGCTACGCGGAGTTCTTCTCGTTCGGAACGAATGATCTTACCCAGACGACATTGGGGCTTTCGCGTGACGATTTCAACTCCTTCATGCCGGACTACACGATGTACGATTTGATCGACGGTAATCCGTTCGCTATCCTTGACGCGCGCGTGCGCAAGCTCATTGCGATGGCTGTTCAGCTCGGACGGACCGCGCGACCCGACCTCGTGAAGGGCCTGTGCGGCGAGCATGGCGCGCGACCGGAAAATATCAAGTTTTGCATGGACGCGGGTCTTAACTACGTTTCATGCTCTTCCTACTCGGTTCCCATCGCCTTGCTTTCCATCGCGCAGATCGAGCTCGATAACGCGCAAAAGGAAGGCCGAAAGCTCGTTCAGAAGACCGTAGCCGCCGTAGAACGCAAAGCTATTAAGGCTCCTAAGGCTTCGGCTCCGACGCCGAAGGGCGTCGCAAAGAAAGCGGGAGCGAAAAAAGCCGGTCGTCCCGCCGCCGTTGCGGAAACCGCCGCAAAAAAGCCGAAGGCGAAAGCTTCGACGAGCAAAGCGACGAAGGCGCCTAAGTCGTCAAAAGTGACGAAAGCCCCTAAAGCGAAAGCGGCACCAGCAAAGGCGAAATCGGCGCCAGCGAAAGCGACGCTGAAAGACGCGAGCGCAAAACCGCCAAAAAAAGGCGCGAAGCCCCTGGCGGCGAAAAAAACGGGGCCTGTAGCCGTCAAAAAGGGCGCTTCAAAAAAAAGCGCCGGTACGGCAAAGCCCGCCGCGGTTAAAAAACCGGCAGCGAAAAAGAAATAAGAAGTAAAGAAAACCGCCAAAGAGCAAAACTCTTTGGCGGTTTTTTTTTGAACTGCTTCTTTTTGCGTGTTCGCGGAAGTTTTACACAACGTTGACAAAATGACTGGCATTATCTACTATACAATGGTTATGACCGCAAATGAACTTCGCTCAAAATATATTGAGTTTTTTAAAACTAAGGGACATGTCGAGATTTCCGGAAAATCACTCATTCCAGAGAATGATCCAACGGTTTTATTCACTACGGCAGGTATGCATCCGCTCGTTCCATATCTTATGGGGGAACCCCATCCCGCGGGAACTCGTCTGACCGATTACCAGAAATGCATTCGAACCGGCGATATCGACGCAGTCGGCGATCCAAGCCACCTAACCTGCTTTGAGATGCTGGGAAACTGGTCCCTCGGCGATTACTTTAAGAAAGAAGCGATAGAGTTTAGCTTTGAGTTCCTCACCGATCCAAAGTACCTAAATATTCCCCTCGATAAACTGTCGGTTACCGTCTTCGCGGGCGACGCCGACGTTCCGCGCGACGATGAATCCGCCGGAATTTGGAACGGTCTTGGCATCCCGAAAGAGCGCATTCATTTTCTCCCGCGCTCGGACAATTGGTGGGGACCCGCCGGCGAAACCGGCCCTTGCGGACCGGACACCGAGATGTTCATCGATACGGGCAAGGTTGCGTGCGGCCCCGAATGCCGCCCCGGTTGCCATTGCGGAAAGTATATCGAGATATGGAACGACGTTTTTATGCAGTACAACAAGCAAAAAGACGGTTCCTACAAGAAATTAGAGCGCACGTGCGTCGATACCGGGATGGGCATAGAGCGAACGGTCGCAATGCTCAACGGCAAGAAATCAGTGTACGAAACCGAAATATTTATCCCGTTCATCGAGGCCGTCGAGCGGCAAACAGGAAAAAAATACGGCGTCAGCGATTCCGACGACGTTTCTATTCGCATTATTTGCGATCATACGCGCGCGGCGACATTCATTTTAGGAGATCCCAAGGCGGTTACCCCATCGAACGTCGGCGCGGGTTACGTGCTCCGGCGTTTGATTCGCCGTTCGGTTCGCCATGGCCGAAAATTAGGCGTCGACGGAGTGTTCCTCGGTCCCATTGCCGAGGTCGCGATCGAAAAATATAAAAACGCGTATCCCGAGTTAGGGGAGAAGGCGGCGTTCGTCCTCGCTGAGCTAAAAGCCGAAGAGGAAAAATTCCTCGAAACGCTCAAGAAAGGCGAGGCTGAATTCGAGAAAATGCTGCCGAATCTTCAAAAAGATCCCCGAAAGGTCATGTCCGGTCGGCTCGCGTTTAAGTTGTACGACACGTATGGTTTCCCGATCGAGCTGACCGAGGAACTTGCCGCGGAAGGCGGTTTAACGGTCAATCGCGAGGAATTCGACGAGGCGTTTAAAAAGCATCAGGAACTTTCCCGAGCCGGGAGCGAGCAAGTATTTAAAGGCGGGCTCGCCGACCATTCGGCGGAGACTACGGCCTATCATACGGCGACTCATTTGCTTCAAAAAGCCCTGCGCATGGTCTTGGGCGATCATGTCGGCCAGAAGGGTTCGAATATTACCGCCGAACGGATGCGTTTCGACTTTACGCATCCCGCTCCAATGACTCCTGATCAAGTTGCCGAAGTCGAGCGCATCGTGAACGAGCAAATTAAGGCGGATTTACCGGTAACCATGGAAATGTTGTCTCTTGAAGAAGCGAAAAAATCGGGCGCCATGGCCCTTTTTGGAGAGAAATACGAAAACGTCGTGAAAGTGTACTCCATTGGGAATTTTTCCAAGGAAGTTTGCGGCGGTCCGCACGTCGAGCGAACGGGCTCCATGGGTACGTTTAAGATCCAAAAAGAACAGTCTTCGTCTGCCGGCGTTCGCCGCATTCGGGCCGTCTTGGAAAAATCGTAACTTAGGCCATCTTCGCTTGTTATTTTCGAAGATACATTACGGGTTCAAAGAGGGTATTTCATGAAGCGTTTCTTGTTCATATGCGCCATCTCCGCTTTTCTCGTCGGCGCCGTTTCGGCTCAGTCGGATTTACAGCCGATCGCGAACGTAAAACTTCAAAAGACGGAGCCAATAACGCTTAAACAACTGAAATCCCGCGTAGAGGCGTATCAAAAAGAGCTCAATCGCGTAATGACGGTTGATGAGCGCAAAAAAGTGCTCGATACGCTTATCAATGAGCGGCTTGTCGTGCAGGCTGCGGAAAAAGATGGCATTAAGGTTAACGATTCCGAGGTTAACCAGAATTTCGTGACCATGATTTCCCAGCAGGTGGGAAAAAACGTTACTGAGGCCGAATTCTCCCAACTTATAAAGCAGCAGACGGGCATGTCGGTCGACGATTTCATGAAAGCCCAAAACGGAATGACGCTCGCCGAGTATAAGACTTTCCTGCGCAGCCAACTTCTCGCGCAGCGCTACGTTATGGCGAAAAAACAAACGGAAATTCAGAGCCTTTCTGGTCCAGCTGACGCCGATATTCGTTCGTATTATGAAGTAAATAAGCAGAATTTCGTTCAACCCGATATGGTTAAGCTTTTCCTCGTAGTCGTCGCGAAGGGTGACAATCCCGCGTCGGCGAAAACAAAGGCTTCCGATTTGCAAAAGCAGCTGAAAGATCAGTCGGTTTCCACCGCCGAAATCAAGGTTCGATCGCAGGCGCAAGCTTCTGGCTACGAGGCGGGAGATCTTTACATCAATAAAAACCAGACGGCCGCCAAGCAGTTGGGAATTTCCATGGATAATCTTTTGAAGATTTTCAATATGAACATTAACGACGTTTCAGACGTGACCGAGACGAATACCGATTTTCAGTGCTTCGTCGTGCAGGATAAATACGCCGCGAAAATTCTCGCTATCAGCGACGTGGTCAAGCCTGGATCAAACGTAACCGTTTACGAATACATCAAGAATAACCTGTTGCTGCAGCTGCAAAATAAAGCGGTCAGCGACGCTCTCGCGCAGCTCATTAACGATTTGAGAAAACCCGAGAATTATCAAATGCTGAAAACCGGGGCTGATCTCGACAAAGCCCTTTCCTGGTAACGGCATGGCAGGTAGACGAAAAGGGCGGATTCTCGCCTTTCAGGCGCTGTATGCGTGGGATGCCACTCGGATGTCTCTTTCGACCTTGCTCGATTTTGAGTGGGTTGAAGAAGATAAAAAAAATCGGCTCGGCGACGACGGTCTCGCCTTTTCTCGGCTTATAGTCGCCGGCGCGATAGAGCATATCGACGAAATCGATTCAGCCATAAAAGATCACTTAACACATTGGGATTTTGACCGATTAAATCGGGTTGACCTCGCGATTTTGCGCATGAGCGCGTATTCCCTCTTATATCAACGAGATTTGCATCCCTCGATCGTAATTGACGAAGCAATCGATATATCGAAGGAATTTGGCTCGGATGACTCGTATAAATTCATAAACGCCGTATTGGACAGCATTCGAAAACAGCGGTTGGGCGAAGCAGAGGCGTAGCGATGCGCGGCTTTCGGCTTTTGCGCCTGTATGCCGTTTTATCCGTCGCTCTTTGTTCCTCAATCGGTTGTTCTCGACCCTCCGACGATGACGTTTTTTCGCTTAAGCTAGCAAAAATAGACGCACTGATCGGCGCGGGCGAGGAAAAAGCAGCGCTCAAGAATCTCGCTACCCTCGAAAAAAAAGCGGTCGGCGCGCGTCAATGGCTTTCGATCGCGAAACGCGAGTTCAGGCTGGAATCATACGGCACGGCCGAACGAACCCTGCGCACGGCACTCGCGCTTCAGCCGGCGAACGCCGAAATAACCGCAACCCTCGTAGACGCGCTCATCCTCCAAGAAAAGTTCTCCGATGCCCGTCGGTATACCGCTTCCCTTTCCGGCACCCCGTACGAGACCCTCGCGGCTTACGCAGAATTTGCCGCGTCCCTTCATGCTGATTTTTCGGCGATTGAGCCGCGCTATTGGCTTATTGCGGCGCATGCCCTCGGGGATGCGCGGTATAGCCATGACGCAGCGGTGGTTTCGGCGCTTCGGGGAGATTTCGCCTCTGCGTGCGCGACCGTGATCTCGTTTCCCGAGGATCGATTATTTTCCGCGACTCTTTTTTACGATGCCGGTTTTCCCGATAAGGCCCTTTCCCAATTTTCGGGACTGGGCATCAACCTTCTTTCTCTCGAGGAAACCCAGCTCGTGGCCGACGTTTCCTGGGACGTGAAGGACATCGCCGGAGCGCGCGAGGCGTGGACGCGCATAGTCGCGGCTGGTCAGGATGCTTCGGCAACCGCGCTGTATGACTTAGCCGTGACCGAAACCGACCCAATTCTCGCGCGCGGATATCTTGAGTCCGCTCTTTCCGCGTTTCCGAGCTTTTATCCCGCCGTCGTTCGCTATGCGCGAAGCGTTTCCTTAGGTCCCGCGATCGGTGTTTTCGACGGTATCGAGGCGGAACTCGATCGATCCGGTATTCGTACCGTGGAAATGGAACGTAAGGTTCGGGTGAAACCGATTGAGACGGCCGACGCGGCCCGAGCGGTTGGCGCGGCGATCGACGCCTCTTCGGGCGCGGTTGATATGCGGCTGAGGATCGAGAGGATTCGCGTCGCTTCCCAAGCTTCAGACGATAGATCCCGATGGGTCGCCGCGGTATGGCGCCTTCTCGAGGATTTTCCCGATGACGCGGTTTTGCGCGATTGGGCTCGATGGTTTTTCATGGCTTCCGGCGAGTTTTCCTCAGCCGAGGGCCTGTGCGAATCGCCTTGCGGCGCGGACGATGCCTTTTACGCGGGCTTAAAGCTTGCCGGGCAGGGGGAGCTTGCCGAAGCAGAATCAGCCTTCGAGAAAATGTCGGGGAATTCGCTCAACTCCTGCGCAGCGCTGGGCAATATAGGGCGGCTTAAGGAAAAAGCCGGCGATATACCGGGAGCCATCGAGTCTTTTTCGGCCGCGGCGGGGTTCGCGCCTGACGACCGAACCGCGAGCCGCATGCATTATGAGGCCGCGCGCATTCTCGCGGACGCGCACGACGTCGCACGCGCAAAAAGCATTTTAGGCTACGCGCTTCAACTCGATCCCTCGAATTATTTGGCCGATCGGCTGCTAAAAACCATTGAAAGTTCGGAATAACGATAGTCGCCGGAAGCGGAAAAAAAAGCCCCGGGCACTTACCCGGGGATAGTCAATTGGGACAGATACCGATGTTACTCGATTACCGCGATAATATCGGCCGCTTTGAGGATGAGATGATCCTCTCCGTCGATTTTAACTTGCGTGCCCGCGTACTTGTCATACATGACTTTCTGACCCGCGGCGACCTTAATCTTTTCTTTATCATCGCCGACGGCTACCACGATCGCGGTTTGGGTTTTTTCCTGAGCGGTGTCGGGAATAATGATCCCGCTGGCCGTTTTAGCCTCAAGTTTGTCGGTTTTGACCAAGACACGGTCCGCCAATGGCTTAATTTTCATGTAATCCTCCTGCAAACATTAATATAAGAATATCGAGCGATTGGGTCAAGGAAAATTCTTTTGGGTTTGTAGTGGATCAAAACGATACAGTATCCGCCTCTTTTCCGGTCGCTGTGTCAAAACTACACAACTTCGCCCAACCATTGAAAATATGCGATCGCCTATTATTTTTATAGGTTTTTATTTCAATTTTAAAGTATTGTATTATAAGTAGATAAGAAAATATTTACGATATTTCCTTATCTGTAATTATTTGGCACGATAGTTGCTTTATTAATAACATCAGATTGCTACTTTGGGAGGACAATATGGTTAATTCAACGGTAACTCGGATAAACGCTGACGCAAATATACTTTCAACTTATTTGAAGGAAATCAATAAAATTCCGCTTCTTTCTCGCGAAGAGGAATATGATCTCGCTCTAGCCGCCGCGAAAGGCGAGGAAAAAGCGCGAGAGCGGTTAGTGAACGCGAATCTCCGCTTTGTGGTTAACGTCGCGAAAAAGTATCAGAACCAGGGACTTCCGCTGATGGATCTCATCAGTGAGGGTAACATCGGTTTAATGAACGCGGTTGAGCGATTTGACGCGACTAAGGGATATCACTTCATTTCCTATGCCGTTTGGTGGATACGCCAGGCCATACTGAAGGCGATCTGCGAAAAATCTCGCATGATTCGCCTTCCGCTAAACCGCGCCAACGAGCTTGTGCAAATCGAAAAAGCCCGCAAGGTCGTGGTTAATAACCGTTCTGAGGAAGAAGAAATCTCCGAGATCGCCGAATTGCTTAACATGACGGCCGACCACGTGAAGGAAATCGTGAATATTTCCCGCGACATGGTTTCACTCGATTCTCCGCTTTCGGCCGAGCGCGACGCTTCCAGTATGGGTGATTTCATCGAAGATACGCAGTACGAAGATCCCGCCGAGGCGGCGATCACCATGAATCTGCGCGAGGATATCGATGACGTCCTGGGCTCCCTCACGCCAAAAGAGGCGGAGGTCATTCGGTATCGGTTTGGCTTGAATGGATACAAGGCGATGTCCCTCAAGGAAATCGGCGATCAGTTCAAGCTGACGAAGGAACGCATTCGGCAAATCGAGAAAAAGGCGATTCGTCGCATGCAGCACCCGAACCGGGCCGCCCGGCTTGAGGCCTATGTAGCGTAAGAAGTTCATTCCGTGTATAATCGCCGCATGGTCAGCGCGGCGATTTTTGACATGGATGGGCTTCTTTTCGACACCGAGCGGCTTTGCGCCGAAGCGTGGCGATCGGTGGCGGCCGAGCGGGGAATGCGAATCCCCGAGGAGCTTTTTTTATCGTGCGTTGGACGAAACGCGCGGGATATGCGCGCGATTGTGTCGCGTGCCTGCGGCGATGACTTTCCGTTTGACGATTTCACCGACAGAACACGCGCTTGGATGTCTGACCGAATGCTTGCCTCGGGACCGCCTGAAAAACCGGGCATTCGGGTTTTATTCGATTACTTTTCCGCAAAAAACGTACCTATCGCCCTTGCCACCTCAACGCGGGAACAAACCGCGCGAACGATGATTGAGCAGGCGAGGCTTACTCATTATTTTTCCGCATTTGCCTTTGGAAATCAAGTCGAGCATGGCAAACCCTTTCCTGACATTTTTTTGCTGGCGATGCG
>QKAR01000137.1 GCA_003246335.1 Spirochaetales bacterium
TCCCCTGCTTCTCCTGGGAATGCTCGCCCTCCTCCTTTCGGGAATCGGCGGGCTCATCGGCGGCTACATCGTGTATTTTTTCACGAACGGGAAATTCAACCCGGTCATCGGCATCGCCGGCGTTTCGTGCGTGCCGAGCACGGCGAAAGTCGCGCAGAAGTGCGTGTCGAAAGTCAACCCGAACGCCATGGTCATGCAGTACGCCCTCGGCGCGAATATCTCCGGCGTCATCACGTCGGCCATCATCGCGGCGGTGTACGTCACCGTCCTGAAATAAGGGGGGAGTCGAATGAATGGCATCGAAATAACCATCGCCGGCTCGCTCGTCGCCCTCGTATTGGTGTTCATTAGAATTTCTTGGACGCTGAAGGAAATTAAGGACGCGCTTTGCGCGGGCCAGGACGCGCTTTGCGCGAACCAGGACGCCCGTTGCGCGCGGCCGGAATCGCCCCGGACGGGAAAAGGCCAAGAATCGTCGTCGGGCGCGGAGACCGCCGAGGCGGAATCGTCTGGTCCCGACGAAACGGAACTCGCCGCGGTCATCGCCATCGCGAGCGCCGCGTTTAGATCGCAGAAATCCGCATAAGGAGATTTATCGTATGAAGAAAATAGATTTTATGCTCACCGCGTTCCGCGACGGCTTTCAGTCGGTGTACGGCGCGCGCGTTTTCTCGAAAGATTATTTGCCCGTCGTCGAGGAATGCGCCAAGGCGGGCATCACCCACTTTGAGGCGGGCGGCGGGGCCCTGTTCCAGTCGCCGCTTTTTTACAGCAACGAAAACGCCTTCGACGTGATGGACGCCTTCCGCGCCGCGGCGGGGCCGAAGGCGAACCTGCAAACGCTCGCGCGCGGCATCAACGTCGTCGGGCTCGACAGCCAGAGTTCGGACGTCATCAAGCTCCACGCGGAGCTTTTCAAAAAGCACGGCATGACGACGATCCGCAACTTCGACGCGCTCAACGACGCGGACAACCTCATCTTCTCCGGCAAGTGCATCCACGACGCGGGACTCCGCCACGAGGTGACGGTCACCATGATGGAATTGCCGCCCGGATGCGATGGCGCCCACACGCCGGAATTTTACATGGACGTACTAAAGAAAATACTCGACGCGGATATCCCGTTCGACTCGATCTGCTTTAAGGACGCCTCGGGAACGTCCCGGCCCCGCAAAGTGTACGAGACGATCAAGAGCGCGCGAAAGCTCGTCGGCAAGGACGTGCGGCTCGTGTTCCACAGCCATGAGACCGCCGGAACCGGAACGGTTTCCTACGTCAGCGCGATCGAGGCCGGCGCCGATCAGGTCGACCTTTCGCTCGCGCCCTGTTCGGGCGGCACGTGCCAGCCTGACGTGATAACCCTGTGGCACGCGCTCCGCGGAAGCGAATACGGCCTCGACGTCGACATCCACCGCATTATGGCGCTCGAGGAAACGTTCAAGGAAGCGATGAAGGATTATTTCCTCCCGCCCGAGGCGATCCGCGTCGAGCCGCTCATTCCGTTTTTCCCGATGCCGGGCGGGGCGCTCACCGCGAACACGCAGATGCTCCGCGACAACAAGCTGCTCGACCGCTATCCCGACGTCATCAAGGCGATGGGCGAGTCGGTCGCGAAAGGCGGCTTCGGCACGTCCGTGACGCCGGTCAGCCAATTTTATTTCCAGCAGGCCTTCAACAACGTCATGTTTGGCCCGTGGAAAAAAATCGCCGAGGGCTACGGGAAAATGGTGCTCGGCTATTTCGGCAAGACGCCGGTCGAGCCGGACGCTGAAATCGTCAAGATCGCCGCGCAGCAGCTGAACCTTTCCCCGACGAAAGAAAGCCCCCTCGCGATCAACGACCGCAACCCGCGCAAAGGGCTCGCGGCGGCCGCGAAACTCCTCGACGAGGCCGGTATCGCGAAAACCGACGAAAACCTCTTCATCGCCGCGACCTGCCAGGACAAGGGCATTCTCTTCCTCTCGGGGAAGGCGAAAATCGGCGTGCGCAAAACGACCGACGAAGCGCCCGCGAAAGAGGCGGCGCCGAAACGGCCGGAATCGCTCACCGTTACCCTCGCGAACAAGTCATTCGGCGTAAAGTTCAACGGCGACACGGTCGTCGTCAACGGTATCGCCTACGCTTTCAACGTTAAGGAAGGCATCGACGCCGAGGCGGTCGCGAAAACGGCCATTCTGCCGAAGTCGAAAGAAGCGCCCGGGATCAGCGAGACGAAGCCGGTCGAGAGCCAGCTCCCCGGTCTCGTCGTGAAGCTGCATAAAAAAGCGGGCGATAAAGTCGCCGTCGGCGAGACCGTTCTCGTCCTCGAGTCGATGAAAATGGAAAACCCGATCAACTCCCCGTTCTCCGGCATCATCCAGGACATCTGCATCATGCAGGGCGACCAGATCGAGGCGGGAACCGTCCTCTTTCGCGTGAACACCCTCGCGCACGGCAGCGTGAACACCGTCGCGCGCGCCGCGGAAGGACAGGTCAAGGCGCCGACGAAAAAGGAAAGCGAAACCGGCGCGCAGACGAAAATCTCGTCGCCCCTGCCCGGTCTCGTCCTGCGAATTTACAAGCAAAGCGGCGACCGCATCGCCGCCGGAGAGTCGATCCTCGTCCTTGAGTCGATGAAGATGGAAACCCCGATCAACAGCGCGGTATCAGGCGTTCTCGAGTCGCTCACCGTCAAGCAGGGCGACCAAATCGAGACGGGCCAGCTGCTCGCCACGGTGCGCGAGGAATAACGGCCGAAGGAAAGGAGAAAAACTATGAACGGACTATCGGTAGCATTCGTGGCGTATGGGCTCACGGCGATTATCGCCATGATAACGGCCGCCGGCATGGCGGTGGCGACCCGTATCATCGAGCTGGTAAACCGGCGCAAAGGAAAATCCCCCGAGCGCGCCCAATAACGCGCATACCGGCCGGAACTGCGGGTTCCGGTCGGACTTTCGGGCAAGGGGACGTCGCTCGCGTTTGGCCCGCTATTTCCCGAAAAGGGATGCATAAAACCGCGCGAGGCGATACAATAATCCCCATATGAAAGTTACCATTTGGGGATGCCGCGGCTCCATCACCACGCCGGGGCCGGACACCGTCCGTTACGGCGGCGAATCGACCTGTTTCGAAGTTCTCACCGACGACGGAAAAACCATCATCATCGACGCGGGCTCGGGTATCCGAAAACTCGGCAACGCGCTCATCAAGGAAAAAACGAGGACCGACCTCACCCTGTTAATGACGCACGCGCACTGGGATCACCTCGCCGGTTTTCCCTTTTTTAAGCCGGCCTTTTCGCCGCGCTACGCCATCACCGTGTGCGGGGGGCCTGACGCCCAGGACTCCGTCATGAAAAGCCTGCGCCATCAAATGGATCCGCCGTATTTCCCGGTCGACATGAGCGCCATAAAGGCGACGCTTAGCGCGGGATGCAGCTGCGGCTGCGCGGAATGCGAGCATCGGCTTATCGGCGCGGGGAGCGCCCATCGCTGCGACTCAATCCCGCTCAACCACCCGAACGGCGGATGGGGCTTCAAGATCACTGGGCAAAACGGGCGAGCCTTCGTGCTGCTCACCGATACCGAAATCCGCTTTCACCACGAAGGCGGCCTCGCGCGGGAAGAATACGTCGAGTTTTGCCGGGGCGCCGATCTTCTCTTTCATGACGCCCAATATACTGAGGAAGAATACGCGAAAACCGTCACCTGGGGACACTCAACCTACAAGGACGCCGTCGATCTCGCCATCGACGCCGGGGTCAAGCGGCTCGGCCTCCTGCATCACGATCCCGAGAGAACCGACGACGAAGTGGACCGCCAGCTCGCCTGGTGCCGCGCCTACATCGCCGATCGAAACAGCACGCTCGATTGCTTCGCCTGCGCGGAAGGCACCGCTCACGAGGTATAACCCGCGACCCATCAGCGAAAAAATTGACATTCTTGACATATCTCCCAATTGGCCCCAAACTATAGAAATTAAAAATATCGTCCGCCGCAGGGCAACGACATAAGAGGTAAAATAAACATGAAGGGTCTCGATTTCACCCCGCACGGCAAGCGTTGTACCGCGAAAGCGCTTATGCTTTTCGCCTTCGGAGCCTTTCTCTCCGTCCTGCCGGCTTTCGGCGAGGAAACCGTCAAAATAACCGACGCCCTTGACTATCTCAACATCGACACGCAAACGGAATTTTTTACCGACGCCACGAGCGATCTCTCTTTCTCAGAAATCCAAGCATTGCCGGACTCGAGCTTCACCCAGATGGAAAAAAAACATTATGGTTTAGGACTCTTGAAGGATATTCTCTGGATACGGTTTCGGGTCGAAAAAACCGGCCATAAAGACGCTCTCCTTTCGGTCACGAAACTATACCCCTATTCCGACCTGTATATACCCTGCACGACGACCGAGGGAATTGAGTACCGGCGCTATCAAGCGGGAAACTTCATTAACGAGCCTAAACGGGAAAGACCCTACCGGTATCCTGTCGTAAAAATTCCCGTTAACGCCTCCCCCATCGATTATTTCTATTTACGCATTCAGCCATTCAGTCCGCATGATCACATGGTCGTGAACTTTACGGTACAGCTGGAAAGCGAGCAGCACTTTTACACAAACTCCGTGAGAGAATTGACCCTGTTCATCCTGCTCATCGGCGCCCTCATCACCCTCGGCATATACAATCTCTTCCTCGCCGTATCGATGAAATCGCGGTTATACGGCGTGTACGTCTCGTATTTGGCGTTTCTGCTCATCTACACGATTCTCCGATCCCGAATCCCCGCGATCTTCGAGGTGTATTCCGTGCACGTTTTCGTGCTCCCCACGATCACGATAACGTACGTCCTCGCGATCGCCTTCTCTCGCTCGTTTCTCGATAGCGGCCGAAACTTGCCCCGTTTCGACAAGGCGATTCTCGCCGTCGTCGCGGTCTGCGCCCTCGTCATCGTATCGCTCGTCGCCGGCAAGCCGGTCATGGCGAACAGGCTCTTGCACCTTTTGGCTATCGCGAACCCGGTCGTGCTCATCGCCGCGGGTTTGTTGCGTCTCGCGCAGGGCTACAAACCCGCGCGGTTTTACCTTATCGCCTGGGCGGGCTGGGGATTCGCCTCGGTCGTCATCGGCTCAGGCGGACTCGGCTTCATAACCTCGCCGGTCCAGCTCGAGCTCGCCGTCGGGTTCGGCGGGGTGTGGGAAGCCCTTCTCATCTCGCTCGCCCTCGCCGACCGCATCAACGTGCTCCGCATGGAAAAGGAACTGCTCGCCGACCGCGAGAAAACCCTCATAGAGATCACCGAAAAAGACGAGCTGACGGGACTCTATAACAAGCGAAAATACCTCCACTCAATCCGAGAAATCATAACCGAAAGCCGCGAGCGCGCGGCCCCGCTATCGCTCATGATCATCGACATCGACCACTTTAAATCCGTCAACGACGAGTACGGACATCTCGTCGGGGACAGTTTCCTGCGGCACATGGGCCACTTCATCCAGCACGAAATACGCAATAAGGACAGCGCCTACCGCTACGGAGGCGAGGAATTCGTCGTAATTCTCCGCGAAACCGTGCTCATCGACGCGGTCAGCATCGCCGAACGGCTCAGGAAAGATTTCGCACAAGCGGCCTGCGTCGCCGCTCCCGACCTCCAGATCAAAAAAACGCTGAGCGTCGGGGTCACCGAACTCGCGGCGGACGACGACCCCGAAAGCGTCTTCAAGCGCATGGACCGGTTCCTCTACGTCGCGAAGCAAAACGGGCGAAACAACGTCGTTTGCGGCGAGACGGACCAACCCTCGAAACCCCTCGCGAAAAAATCCCCCGCAACCAACGCGGCGGAAGTCGGATAGCTATAGGGGGGAGCGCATCGAAACCCGACGCACGCGCATTCACCGGAGAATCGGCGCGTCGCTCCCGCGGCTCCCCCTGGCTCCAAAGACTTGCCGAGGGCGCGGCGACCGCCGCTCGCTCGCCGCGCGCGACCGTCCCTAAGCGGCAAGTTTTTTCCGCCACCCCCTCGTCATCGAAGCGCTTAAAAACCCTCGGCATTAGCTTATTAGCTTCCAGTATCCTATACTTAAAAAAACGAATCTCGGAGGACTTTCATGAAAATTCGCTACAATGTTCGCCTCAAACTCTTGGTACCGACCCTCACGGTCTTCATCGTCGTCATCGCCGCGCTGACGGCGATGGCCTACGTAACGGCGACGAGGATCATCGAACCGATGGCGAAGCAAAGCGGCGAAACCATCGCGACTTCCTACGCCACGGAAATCCAAGGCGAGCTGGAACGATACTTAAACCAAGTTCAGGGCGTCGCATTCTCGTTTCAAGCGCTGAGGAAAGAGGGCGTGACCGACCGAAGAGCCTATGCGGCCCTCGCGAAAGAGCTGCTTGAGCAAAATCCGGGAACGCTCGCGTCATGGACATATTGGGAAGCAGGAGCTTTTCGGGACGGGCAGACCCGCTCGACGGACCCGCTTCTTACCATGGAAGACGGGAGTTTCGCCGTGGACTGGCTCCGGGACGGCGAAACCGTTAAGGAGACGATCACGTTCGCGACGGATCGCGACGGGGAATTTTATACCGAGCCTAAAGCGACCGGAAAAGCCGCGTTGATAAAGCCCTACGTTTATTCCTACACCGGAAATAAAGAAGACGAAGTCGCCATCACGAGCGTCGCGGTTCCCCTCTACGACGGAACGAGGTTTCTCGGCGTCGTGGGCGTCGATATCGCCCTCGCCCATATTAAGGATATGGCCGCCGCGATGCAGCCCATGGCAAATTCTTACGCCCTGGTAGTGGATAATGACGCGGTGCGCGTGTATCACCCCAAGACGGAGCTGATCGGCCAACCCGTCGGCGACGACACGCCGGACCTGCGCGACGCGCTTCGCGCGGCCATCAAAGGGGGTAAAACGTACACCCTCACGAAAAAAAACATGGCCACCGGGGAGCTCAGTTACCTCGTCTACTCGCCGATTACCGTCGGCGCATCGGATAAACCCTGGTCTCTCGGCCTGGTCCTTCCCCTCAGCGCCATGCTTTCGGCGGTTACCCGACTCGCGCAAGCGCTCATGCTCATCGGCCTCGTCGGGCTCCTCGTTGGCTCCGTCGTTTTGGCCCTGCTTGCCCGATCGATCACCGTCCCCATTTCGGTCGCCTGCGCCTCGGCGCTTCGCTTCGCCGAAGGGGACCTCCGCGTCGTCGACTCGGCGGACCAGAGCCTCGACTCGCTTTCCGGGCGAAACGACGAATTGGGGGATCTCGCGCGTTCGCTCCTGGAAATAGCGAAAGCGGTCGGCGGGGCGACTTCATCGATCATGATTTCCGCGCGAGAAGTGGTCATCGGTTCCGAGCAGGTCTCGTCGACGTCGCAGTCCATTTCCAGCGGCGCGACGGAGCAAGCCTCGAACGCCGAGGAAGTTTCCGCCACCATGGAAGAGATGAGCGGGGCCATCAGGCAGAATACCGAGCGATCGGGCGAAACCGAGTCCATCGCCCGCGTCGCGGCGGAATCCGCGGCGCAGGGAGGCAAGGTCGTTGACGACGCCGTGACCGCGATTAAGGAAATCGCCGGGAAAATCGGCATAATAGAGGAAATTGCGCGGCAGACGAACTTGCTGGCCCTGAACGCGGCCATCGAGGCCGCCCGCGCGGGCGAGGCCGGAAAGGGTTTCGCGGTAGTGGCGAGCGAGGTGAGAAAGCTCGCGGAGCGGTCGCAGATCGCCGCGCAGGAAATCACGAACATCTCCGGAAACACCGTCGTACTGGCCGAGCAGGCGCGCGATCTCATCGCGAAGACGGTTCCGGACATCCGCCGCACCGCGGACCTCGTCATGGAGATCGCCGCCTCGAGCCGCGAGCAGAATGCCGGCGTCGAGCAGACGAGCCAGGCGTTAAATCAGCTCGACAAAGTAATACAGATGAACGCGAGTTCAAGCGAGGAACTCGCCTCCATGGCCGAGGAACTCTCGGGCCAGGCGCGCGGAATGCAGGAAGCCCTGGGTTTCTTCAAGACGGACGGACGTCGGGGAGAGGTCGCCCTTTCGAACGCCGAGCGATAGCGGCAGCATCGCCCGAATCTCGCGCCGAGCGATAGCGCGCGATTCTCGGGCGTCGGAGCGGCGGTCGCGCCCTGGTCGGATGCCGTCAGGACGCGCCGTCGCCCCTTGCCTTTTCGTAGATCCGATCCCGTTCCGCCTTCGGAACGGCGGCGACGAGCGCGAGCGCGATGACGACGATGCCGACGACGTCGATCGCGAGCCGGGAAAGCGCGAACCGATAGCCCAGCGACTTCATCTCAAACACGAACATGGGCACTTTCGTCGTAGACCACGCCCCGATGAAAATAGCGATGTTTGAAAAACTCGCCCCTTTTTTCATTAATACCGCCGCGACGGGAAACGCCCCATAGAGCGGGCCCGCCGCAACCGACCCCAAGACAAATCCGAGAACCGCGCCCTTAATCCCCGAACCCGGCCCCATGAATTTCATCAGGGTCTCGCGGGGAACCCACGCGTCGAGCAAACCGAGCAGCAGAAAAATCGGCGGGATGACGAGCAGGACCGTCTTCACTTGACCCCACAGGGACGCCCCGGCTTTCGGCGCGAGATCGGGAAACGCCAGAAGAAAACCGACGAAGCCCGCGACCGCGACGATTGCCGCGAAGTAGCGTTTAACCAAGCGTCGAAGTTTCATAGCGAAATCGCCCAGGTTACGAAAGAAGCCGCAAACACGGCGAATATCGCGGCAAACGCGTTTCGCAAAATGGCGGCCCGTTTGCCGAAATACGAAATTTCCATGGGGAGCGTGATTACGCCGACCATCATAAGCGTCGAGACGAAGGTCGCGATCTGCATCACTCCCGCGCCGTTCCGCAGCAGCTCTCCCGCGAGGGGAAAGGCGACGAAACCGGGAATGAGCGTAACGGAGCCGAGCAGGCCCGCGACCGCCACTCCGACCCATCCGGTGCCCGCTCCCAAAAACCGGGCGATGGTTTCCGCGTTCAGCGCGGCGAGCGTGACGGAAATGAGAATGAGGACCGTGACGAACTGCGGCAGTATCCCCTCAAAAGCCTTAAGCCCTTTCAGGAGCGCGGCCTTGGTTTTCTTGCGATCCTTGGCGAGGGAAATCGCGAAGAGAACCGCGACGATCGCGTATAAAACGAGCGTATCCATTTCAGCCCCTTACCCGTGCAAGCGGAACCAGCCGACCGTCCGGTTGGCGATTCTCACGAGCGTAAGCATGACGGGCACCTCGACGAGAACGCCGACGATGGTCGCGAGCACAACCGGGGAGCCCGAGCCGAATAGGGATATGGCGACCGCGACCGCCAGCTCGAAAAAGTTCGAGGCGCCGATCATTCCCGCGGGCGCGGCGATGTCGTGGGGCAGCTTCAGCAGTCGGGACGCGAAATACGCGATGAAAAAAACGAGAAAGGTCTGAATCGTCAGCGGCACGGCGATGAGCGCGATATGCAGCGGATTCTCAAGTATGACCGCTCCCTGAAACGAGAAAAGAATCGCGAGCGTCAGAAGCAATCCCGCGATCGTGACGCCCGAAAACTTCGGAATGAACGTTTCCCGAAACCACGCCTCGCCGCGTCTTTTTATCACGGCGTTCCGGGTGACGATCCCCGCGGCAAGCGGGATCACGACGAAAAGAATCACGGAAAGGATGAGCGTCGCCCAGGGGATCGATACCCCGCCAACCCCGAGCAAAAAAGCGACGATCGGGGTAAACGCGACAAGGATAATGAGATCGTTCGTCGCGACCTGCACGACCGTGTAGGCGGGGTTTCCCTTCGTTAAATGACTCCACACGAATACCATGGCGGTGCACGGAGCCGCCCCGAGGAGGATCGCCCCGGCGAGGTAGTCTTTCGCGAGCGAGGCCGGGATAAACGATTTAAAGACGACGAAAAAGAAAAACGCCGCGATGCCGTACATCGTAAACGGCTTGATGAGCCAGTTCGTGACCCACGTGACGTAGAGCCCCTTCGGGTTCTTCCCGACGTTCTTCACGCTCGTAAAATCGACTTTCAGCATCATCGGGTAAATCATGAGCCAAATGAGGACGGCCATCGGGATGGAAACGTGCGCGTACTCAAACCGCGCGAGCGTTCCGGGAACCGACGGAACAAACTTGCCGACGAGCACGCCGGCGACCATGCACAGAATCACCCACACGGAAAGGTTCTTCTCGAAAAAACCTATTTCCGCCGTTGTACCTTCTTCAGTTGCCACGGGAACTCCTTTTCAAGATCGATGCGGCGCAACGCCGCGCCCAGCCGTCATTGCGCCGAGTAGTGTCCTTGAGCCTTGCGCATCTCAAACCGCGTGACGAATACGGCCGCGAGCAGCGACGCGGCAAGCATAACCCAAGACGAGTTAAAAAACACCTGCCTCGCGCCCGCGCCCTGGACGATTATGCCGTTTAAGGCGGTGCCGAGCGCCCCGCCGACGAACATATTGAAAGAAGCCATCGACATTGCCGTGCCGCGCGCCTTCGGGTTCTTTTCCTGCGCCGTCGCCACGAGCGTTGACTGTAGGGAAATAAAGGCGAGCCCGAAGCCGAACAGGGCGACCGCCACCGCGGGCACGCTCGGCGAAAGCGAGATCGTCAACAGCGACGCCGCGCCGACGAGGCCGGCAACCACTAAAAACAGCTTGCCGAGACGAGGTTTCGCCTTCGGGGCCACGCGCCCCCCGACGACGGTCCCGACCCCGAAGAGGGAAAGGATGAGGCCGACCGCGAGTATATTGTAGCCGGTGAGGTCTTTCAGCAATTTTCCGGAGTACGTGAACGAACCGAACACGCTGAAACCAACGAGAAACATCGTCCCGACCAACCGCAGGAACCGGTAGTTCGAGAACACGGATTTATACGCGGAAACGAAATTGAGCTTGGCAACGACGGGTTTGTCCCGTTCGAGAATTTTCAGCATCGCCAGAGATAGCGCGAGTTCGCCCGCGCCGTACGCCAAGTACACGAGGCGCCAGGAGCCGAAATACGCGAGCGCGCCGCCGATTACCGTCGCCATGGCCGCGCCGAGAAACATAAGCCCCATCACCTTGCCGATCCCCTTCTGGCGGTTCGGCCCGTCGAAGCTCTGGCCGACGAGGGCGAGCGTCACCGGAAAAATGCCCGCGCCGAAAGCGCCGTTCATGGCGCGGAAAAAAACGAGGGACGGCAGGTTAAACGAAAACGCGCCCAAGAGGCTGAACACCGACGTGCCGATCGCGGCGATGTTGATTATTTTCACTTTCCCGAAACGGTCCGACAAGGGCCCGAAAATCAGCGTGAAAAGGCCGAAGGCGAGCATGTACGCCGTCACCGAAAGAGCGGCCGAGCTCACCGTGAGCCCGAGATCCTCCGCGATATTGATTAAAAGCGGGGCGGCCGCGTAATTGTCGCCGTTGGCGAGGAACGCCATGAGGCCCAAGACCATGAGCCACGATTCTTTTTTACCCGATTTCTCCATATAGTTCTCCCTCTATCACGCGATCGGAACGATAGCGCCGAAAATCGAGCCCGCGAGCGTCGAAAGCGCGACGACGAGAGCCACGTACACGGCAGTCTTTTTTATGCCGAGTTCCCCGTTAATGATGAGCATTGATGGGAGCGAAAGGCTTGGACCCGCGAGCAAAAGCGCGAGCGCCGGGCCCTGTCCCATACCGCTTCCCAAAAGACCCTGAACGATCGGTACCTCGGTCAGCGTGGCGATATACATGAACGCGCCGGAAATCGCGGCGATCAAATTCGCGGCGATCGAGTTTCCCCCGACCAAGGCGGCGATCCACTCGTTCGGAATCAAAGCCTCGTGTCCCGGTCGGCCGAGCAGGAAGCCGGACACCAGGACGCCGCCGAAAAGGAGCGGAATAATCTGCAGCGCGAAATCGCGCGTCGCCGCGCCCCATTCCATAAGCTCATGCTTCTTGAACCAGCGAGCGAGCGTGAATACGAGGAGAAGCGCGAAAGCGCCGGTAATCCAATATTTCGCGCCGTATATCGCGTCCCAGGCCGCCGACGTTCCCTTCGATGAAGCCCAGTTCACGAAAATGAGAAAGCCGACCATCGAGCCGATGTACGTCGCCGTCTGCCAGAGGCGTCGGCCGCCCTCGTCGAGCGGCGCCTTGAACATGCGCTCGTCCGAGAGGCGCGCCTCGTCATCTTTCCTGAAAAGCACCTGCATTATGAGGCCGATCACGACGGAAAACGCGATGGCGCCGACGGTCCGCGCGAGACCGAGCCGCCAGCCAAAAACGCGGAACGACATCGTGATCGCGATAACGCTGATCGCCGGCCCCGAATACAGGAAGCTGACCGCCGGGCCGAGCCCCGCGCCTTTTTTGTAAATGCCCTTAAAGAGGGGGAGCACCGTGCACGAGCACACCGCGAGAATGGCGCCCGAAACCGCGGCTACCGCGTACGCGACTGGCTTCGGGGCCTTCGGACCCAAGTACTTTATGATGGACTGCTGGTTCAGGAACACGCCGATCGCGCCGGCGATGAACATCGCCGGAACGAGGCACAGAAGCACGTGAAGCCGCGCGTACTCGCCGAGCATCCGGAATCCCTCGAGAATCGCGAGCGAGACGCGCGGCGCGTCCCACGGCATGAAATAAATCGCGGCGAAGGCCACGGCGAGGCCGAGCAACAGTACGTTGGGGCTGTATTCGCGTTTCGCCATATCAGATTTTCCCGCGAATTTCAGCGGTCACCCGATCGATGACCTCGACCGTGATTTCGGTCTTTTTTTTCTCGACCCCGAAATCCGTCATCACGAAATAGTCGAACGGGAGTCCCTTTGACTCGAAAGCTTTTTTCCCGCAGGCGACCGGGCATCCGTCGAGGACGACGTTCTTGTCGGCGCTCTTCGCCGACTCGATAAAACCCGAAATGTCCGCCCCGACGCCGGAAAGGCACGTCATTTTTCCCGTGCCCTCGGCATGGAGCTTTCGGGCGACCTGGTCGGCGAGATAGCCGGTATTCGCCGCGCCCGAGCACGCGTAAATCAGCTTCGTCGCGGCATCGCCGCCGCAGGAACAGGAGCACGCCATTATTTCGCCTCCGTTAGCTGGGCGGCGATCTGGTCGACGCTCAATACCTTCCCGACGCTCCTAACCTCCCCGTCTATGACGAGGGCCGGCGTCATCATCACGCCCATATTCATGATCTCGTCGAGATCGGTCACTTTCTCGATCACCGCGTCAACACCCATCTTCGCGACCGCCTCGCGGCTATTCGCCTCCAGAGTCCGGCACTTTGGGCAACCGGTCCCCAATATCTGTATTTTCATCGCGTTCTCCTTATGTTTCCATTATTGGAAACTTTGAAAACAATGTCAAGCGTTTTATTGACAATGTTTCCAAACTTTGCAACAATTAACTTATGAAGGAATCTGACAAAAAGCGATTCGCCCTGACGGCGGACCTCTTCAAGGCCATCGGGCACGCGGATCGGCTCGCCATGCTTGAGCGCCTCGCGGAACAGCCCTGGTGCGTCTGCGACCTCGCCGCCGACCTCAAGCTGAACAAATCCGTCGCGTCGAAACATCTGTCCCTGCTCCACGATCTCGGACTTTTGGAAATGGAAAAAAAAGGCACGCAGGTTATCTATACGCTCGTCGTTCCCTGCGTCATCGAAATGGGAAAATGCAGCTACCTCGCGGTTTTGAACGAGCGGAAGAAACGGCTCGCGGGCTGAGTCTCTTTCAAAACGCGGGAAGCCCGGAAAGCGCGGCCATAGGCGGAGGGGGAAAAAAGCTAACAAGCTACTCAAATGAAAAGACTTGCAAACGTTTCTAACCAAAATTAAATAAATCCCCGCGGGACATTTCGGCCCGAACGCGCGATATTTTTCACGGGTGAGCCCTTCGACGGGCGAAGGAGATTAACATGCGAATCCTGATTATCGGCGCCGTCGCGGCGGGAACTTCCGCCGCGGCGAAAGCGCGGCGAAACGACGACGCGGCGGAAATCGTCGTCTACGAGCGCGACCGCTTTATTTCGTATTCCGCCTGCGGCATGCCCTATTTTCTCGGCGGCGAAGTCAAGCGAATCGAGGATCTCACCCCGCGCGACGCCGCCTTTTTCAAATCGAAATACCGCGTCGACATGCGGCTCGGCCACGAAGTCCTTTCGATACACCCGGAACGAAAAACGCTCGCCGTAAAAAAAATCGAAACCGGAGAGTCCTTCGAGGACCGCTGGGACCGCCTTATCATCGCGAGCGGCGCGACCGCGGTTAAGCCGCCGATACCCGGCGCCGACGGGGAAAGCGCGTTCACCCTCCGAACCATCAACGACGTCATCCGCGTCAACGACTGGATAACCGAAAAAAAACCGAAAACCGCCGCGATCGTCGGCACCGGCTTCATCGGCCTCGAGGTGGCAGAAAACCTCGCGAAGCGCGGCGTCTCCTGCGCCCTCATCGAAAAACTCGACCAAGTGACGCCCGGCCTCGACCCCGACATGGCGATCCACGTGCGCCGCCACCTCGAAAAATCGGGCGTCGCCGTCCACACGGGCGCCACGGTTACCGCGATCTCGGGCGAGTCCGTCACGCTCGCCGACGGAACTTCGGTCCCGGCCGAGCTCACCCTCCTCGCGACCGGCGTGCGCCCCAACGTCAGCCTCGCGAAAGCGTGCGGCGTCAAGCTCGGCGCGACCGGGGCGATCGCGGTGAACGAGCGCATGGAAACCTCCATTCCCGACGTATACGCCTGCGGCGACTGCGTCGAGCATACGCACCTCGTCACGAAAAAACCCGTATGGCGACCGCTCGGCTCGACGGCGAATAAAACCGGCCGTATCGCCGGCGACCAAGCGACCGGCGGGCCGCTCGAGTATCGCGGAACCCTCGGCACCGGCATCTTCTCGGTCTTCGGCCTCGCCGTCGCGCAGACGGGACTTTCCGAGCGCGACGCGCGAAACGCGGGCTTCGACCCGGTCGTCTGCCACAACATCAAGCCGGACAGAAGCGAGTACCTCGGCGGCAAGGAACTCATCATCAAGGGAATCGCCGACCGCGCGACCGGCAAAATGCTCGGCGCGCAAATCGTCGGGGAACAAGGCGTCGACAAACGCGTCGACGTCATCGCGACCGCGATCACCTTCGGCGCGAAGGCGGAAGACCTCTTCCATCTCGACCTCGCCTACGCCCCGCCTTTTTCCACCACCAAGGACCCAGTCATGTACACCGGCATGATCCTCGACAACGCGATCAACCGCGGGCGTCCGCTCATCACCGCGTCCGCGCTCGACGACCTCGCCGCCTCGGGAGAAAGCCTCACCGTCATCGACGCCCGCGACCCCAAGCAATTCGACGCGGGCCACGTTCCCGGCGCGCAAAATCTTCCGCACGAAACGCTCCGCGACGCGATCGCCCGCCTTCCCCGCGGCGGCGCCGTCGTCACCTACTGCAACAAGGGAACCACCGGCAACGCCGCCCAAAACATCCTGCTGAACGCCGGCTTCGCGCGCGTCTACAACCTCTCGGGCGGCTTCACGCAATATAAAAAAGAGCGGGTACCGAAGGAATAGTTTTTTGGGGGGAGAGGTCTCTCCCCCGCGGCCGGCGCAAGGTCCGGCCGCCCCCTCTCCGCGGGGACACCCCGCGACGCCCCGCTCAAAAAAACGCCGAAAAAGGGAAGCGACCGGAGCGACCCTTACCGCTCGCCCCGGATGCGACGCATCTCGATATTGAGCGCGCCGATCGAGAGAAACACTTCCTGCAGCGAAAGAAAGAGCGAGACGAACAGGGACACCAGGCTCGCCGCGAACGCGATTTCGGCCGGCGCGATCCGCGAAACGAAAATCAAGAACATGCTGATGACGCAAAACAAAAAACTGACGACGCCGAACACCTGCGTGTACTTAATCACCCGCAGCCTCGTCTGAAAATTATTGATCTGCTTCAGGATATTCTCGTCCCGCTTTTCCTCATACGTCTGAATGTGCTGGCGGATCAAGGCCGCGAGCGCCAAAAAACGATTCGTGTACGCGAGCATCAAAAGCGAAATCGCGGAAAAAAGCAGGGCTGGCGTGCTTAACGTAAATTCCATGCATCCTCCTCGGGGCGCATCGCCCCATCAGTAAATAATACTCTTTTTTTCGCGCGACGGGGCGTTCGCAGCGCTTTGGACTAAATGCATATAAAAGAGTTATAATAATTGCATGAATCAAAAGTCTGAGCCGTCGGATAGCGACTATCTGGCGGTCGTCGAAAACCTTTGCGCGCTAAACGGAAAACTTGAGGCCATCGTCGAGTCGAGCACGAACGGCATCGCGGAAATCGATCGCGAGGGCAGACTCATCGCGTGGAACCCCTCTTTTCAGAAAATGTTCGAGATCGACCGGGAGAACCCGGATCGAGATTTTCTTTTTGACTATATTCCGTCGCAGGGAGACGTATCGAGGGAAATGCTTCCGATCCTCTACGAAAACGAGATGGTCGTGCTCAAGGATATCCTAATCGACAACGATGATCCGAAACTGCAACGGTTCCTCGAAATCAAGCTCGTGCCGCTGAACATAGCGAAGCACGTTGATTTCATCGTCATCGTCAAGGACAAAACGGAAATCCTGACCGCCTTGCAAAACAGGGAAACGTTCATCAAAACCCTCCTCGACCTCATCGAGGATATCAAGATAGACAACAGAAAGACGATCTATCACCTCGCCGCCCTCGTGGAACTGCGCGACTTGACGACCGGCGAGCATCTCAGGCGAGTCGAGGCTTTTACCCGCCGTCTCGCCGGCGAATATTCCGCCGTATACCGCTCTCGGGACTCGTGGGTCACGGAAGACTACGTGGACGACATCTCCGTTTCCTCCGTCCTGCACGACATCGGGAAAGTAGGCATTTCCGACACCATACTCCTCAAGCCCGACAAACTCAGCGAGATGGAGATGGACATGATGAAGCAGCATACCAGCATCGCCGGACGCGCGCTTGAGAAGCACCGAGGCAAAAAAGACTTCCTCGCCATGGGCCGGGAAATCGCCCTGACGCATCACGAAAAATGGAACGGAAAGGGTTACCCCCAAGGCCTCTCCGGTACAAAAATCCCGCTCTGCGGCCGGATAGTCTCCCTGTGCGACACTTACGACGCGATAACCCACGACCGCCCGTACAAGAAGGCGGTCTCTCACGAGAGGGCTATCGAGATCATCGCGACGGAACGAGGCGAATCCTTCGATCCCGAAATCGTCGACTTATTCCTGCGCGTCGAGAAAGACTTTAATCGAATTAACTCGGAATTGGGCTAGATATTACGGGAGCCTTCCATGGACGCGAAACGGAGAGAACCAGAAGAACTCGAAACGCTCGCCGCCGCGTATCGAGGGGAAACCGACGCGGTTAGGCGACTCGAGTTGAGGCTGGAGCTCGTGCGGGAAAAATGCCTGGAAATCCGGGAAGCGTGGGACAAATATAACGACAATAGCCAACGAATCGCGATGGACGAGCTCGAGGCTTTTTTTAAGAGCGACGAGGCGACGCTCCCCTTCCATACCGAAATCTCCCGAGAGAGATATAGCGGGGACTGGTCGTCTTGAGCGCTTCGAGCCAGGGGCGCCCCGCGCGTGTGCCCGCGCGGCCCCGGGGTCCGCTACCCGCCGAGAGGCTGATTCTTTAGCGCAAGTCGGGTGCGCGGGCCTGTTTATCCTGATACATGCGCATATCCGCGACCCGCAACAAATCCTCCTCAGTGCGGCCATCCTCGGGAAAAAGCGCGAAACCGACGCTCGCGCTCGAGCGAATTTCCAGGGAACCGAAGAAAAACGGCGCGCGCGTCGTCTCGTCGATGCGCGCGATCAGAGATTCCACGCCCGCGCGACCGTCTACCTGGGGGAAGAGCGCCACGAACTCATCGCCGCCCATGCGCGCGAGGGTGTCCGATTCCCGCATGAGCGACTGAAGCCGCTCGGCGATTCCCTTCAGGAGAAGATCGCCCACGTCATGCCCATGGGTATCGTTGACTTTCTTGAATCCGTTCAAGTCCAGGAAAAGCAGGGCGAACGGGCGACCGCTTCGGCGGGCATGGGCGATCGCGCGTTCCAGGCGATCCTTCAAAAGATAGCGGTTAGGCAAGCGGGTTAAATTATCGTGAAGGGCCATGAACCGAACGGCTTCCTCGGTCGCCTTGCGCTCGCTAATATCGGAAAGGACATTGAGAGTCGAGCGCTCGCCGTTCCAGCTGATTAACACCCCGGTCATCTCGATCGGGCAACGACTACCGTCCGACCGCAGAAGAACGGTTTCGTACCGAACCGGAGCATCCTTCCCCGAAAGGCGATTCACGTGGTTGCTCACCATCGCGGCCCGCTGCTCGGGATCGATCAGGGCCGAATAGGATTCCAGGCCCATAAGCTCCGCCCTCGAGTACCCGGTTAGGGCGCATACGCTTGGGTTCACGTACACGAGTCGCATGTTCTGAACAACCGCGATCCCCTCATGGGCGTTATCGGTCAGCGAGCGAAACGAAGCCTCGCTTTCCTGCAGCCGCTGATTGAGCCCCCGCAAGGTCGTATTGAACGATTGAATTTTCAAAAAACGATAGGTGAATAAGGCAGCGACGAGCGCCGCGACGGCGAGGATTCTCCATAAAAGCGCGTAGTCGAATGGCTGCTCGTACGTGACGGAAATCCATTTTGCCTGCAGTTGCTGCATGACGTTCCGATCGACGCTCCGCACGGCTTTATCCATGACGCTGAACAGTACCGGATCGTCATTCCTGACGGCGATGCCCAATTCCCAATTGCGGTTTATCCGCCCGGATATTTTGAGCGAGGAGGAAAACGAACGGGTGATCTCGTAGGCTATCGTGGTGAGATTGTCTATGAAACCGTAAATCTCGCCTTTTTCGAGCGCCGCCAGCCCGTCGTACACGGAATCGTAGTCCTTAATATCGATGTCGGGATACTCAACTTTCAAAAATTCCGAAAAGGCGTAGCCCTTTACCATGCCAAGGCGCATGTCGCTCACGTCGGACAAATCGGCGATAAAGGGTTTTTCCTTCGTCGTGGCGATCACGAGCGGGATCACGAAATACGGCTGGGTGAAATTCGCATACGCCTTGCGCTCAGAGGTTTCCATCGCGAGCGTAAGGATGTCGCATTTCCGCGATTTTAGGTTCGCCAGGGATTCGTTCCAAGACGCCGTCGGAACGAGCTGAAAGCGCACCCCGAGCATCCGCGAAATCAGGGCGAGATAATCCGCGCTCATTCCCACGTGCGCGGAATTCACGATGGCCTCGAACGGCATCCATGCGGGATCGACGCACACCTTTATGACTTTTTTTTTCGCGAGATAGTCCCATTCCTCGGCGGTTAAGTCGGGAACCGAGGACGAAGGCGCGCCGACGGCGGGGGATTCCGGCGCGGCGGAACGCGGATAGTCCTGCGCTTTTCCCGGGAGAGTAACGATTAAAATAATCAGCAGCACGAGAGGTATCGATTTGCGCACGCTTCCCACATCCTTACGCGAAGTTGGTCGTATCACGAAGTATACTACTATATCGCGTTCGAAGCAGAGGGCGAAGGCAATCGCCTCATACGATTCAGCTTTTTTTAACCGCGCAATTCGAAACCTTTCAGCCTTCCCCGCCGGCAGCCCATCCGCGTTAATTTACGGCGGCGGTAGGCAAACTGCGCATGAGATCAAAGAAATGTTTCGGCTCACCGGTGCGAAAATATTCGTACCATGCCTCAAGCGTGCTCGATTGGAAAACGTCCGCGCGCTCGATAATCCGCTTTGCCCACGATAAGGCCCCGGTTGCCCCCGCGGTGATAAGGTTTCCATCCGCGACCGACGGCCCGTTTCGATATAACGACTGCCCCGTATATCCCGGGGCTACCATTTCAAGGTATCCCGGACCGTTGCTGGTATGCGCGCGCGTATCCAAAAGCCCACGATTGGCGAGCGCCGCGGTTGCCCCGCAGATCGCGCACACCGTGGCGCCTGATTCGAGAAATTCACCCGCTTTTTTTATGATGGCTTCATGCCTCGCCTCGTTCCACGTATTTGCCCCGGGTAATAGCAATAGGTTTTCCTCGCTCGCGACAAGATCGTCGATCGTGCAGTCGGGCAGAATCCTCAAACCGCCCATGGACACGATTGGCTCACGCGAATAACTCACCGTTTTAACCGAAACGATACCCGCGTCCTTCTTGAAAAAACGCGCGGAATTCAGTTCCGAAGTAACGTACCCCAGTTCCCAGTCGGCCAGGGTATCAAGAACGTACACATACGCCGTCATCATCTTTTTCCTCCCGTAAAATACAAGGTCTCGCCTATGCCGAGCAGTGTAACGGCCAATCGTTGACATCTGTATGGCAACAATTCATACTTACGCGAAAAATATATTCGAAGGAGGCACCGCGATGAAAATTGGGAGATTGGTGAGCATCATTATGCTGCTCCTCGATAAAAACCGCTTAAGCGCCCAGGAACTCGCGCGCCTGTTCGAGGTATCGGTTCGCACGATTTACCGCGACGTAGACGCCATCAACGAGGCGGGTATCCCCGTGTACGCGACGCCGGGCGTGGGCGGCGGATTTGAAATCATGGAGAAATACAAGGTCGATAAAAAAGTTTTTTCGGCTGACGATCTCTCGGCTATTTTACAGGGCCTTTCGGGATTGTCGAACGCGATGAGCGGCGATGCGCTTGCCGGAGCGCTCGCGAAAGTAAAGAGCTTTATTCCCGCCGAAAGCGCTCAGGAAATCGAGCTGAAAGCGAGCCAAATTTATATCGATTTAAGCCCCTGGATGGGTAACGAAAACGCGCGGGCCTATTTGGAAATCGTTAAAACCGCTTTGCGGGAAAGCAAGCCGCTTTCGTTTGACTACGCGGACCGCTATGGGAATAAAACCGCTCGCGTCGCCGAACCCCATCAGCTCGTGCTCAAGGGAAATCATTGGTACGTGCAGGCGTATTGCCGCGCGAGAGCCGATTTCCGCTTATTTAAGCTATCGCGCATGTCGAACCCGCGAACGACGGACGAGCGCTTTACTCCGAGGGAATTTCAAAAGCCTCGGCTGGATTTTCCCGATGCCGTCGCGCCGCAGCGAACGTCGGTAACCCTTCGCGTCCATGAGTCGATCAGGGAAAGGGTCCTTGAATATTGCGCGGAAGAACGCCTTTCACCGGACGGAAACGGGCATTACCTGGCGAGTTTTCCCTTTATCGAGAATGACTACCATTATGATATTCTTTTAGGATTTGGGAATAAATGCGAATGCGTCGCGCCGCCGAGAATCCGCGCCGAGGTGAAACGCAGGATACGCGAGCTCGCGACCCTTTACGAAATCGAGTTGACCGCGAATCGTGCCGTCGTCCTCGAAGCCGAGGCCGCGCCCTGAATGAAAACCTGATTCCCGCCCAGGGGACCTGAACGACCCCAAATTACTCGGACGCGGGCAATCTCAAGGCGCTGGAGAACCTTCATTGCCTATTCCGATCTGAGCGCCCGACTTACGATGTAGACGATCGAAACGTACAGGAGCATCCCGATGCCATTTACGATGACGTACGCGGTCGGCGCGGAGAGCTTCGCAACGCTGAAAACGACGTTACTGATAATTTCCAGCGCGAAAAAAAGAAATGACACCGCGCGGATATTCCCCACGACGCCGCGCCGCTCGGAGGACACGACCAATAAACCGCTCAACGGGATAAAAAGAGTCACCCCGCTCCCGATGGCGACAAGCCATTGATAGACGCTTTCCCCATTCCACGCGAAAAACCCATACCCCGCGAGGGCGGAAACGGCGAAAGCGATTACAACGAGAAACGGATTAATTTTCACGCGAGTCTTCCTCACCCGGTTTCTTTTTTTGGGTACTCAGGGGATTATCAACGCCGGGAATGCGCATCTGAGCGATCGTCTCGTTCATAGACTGCGTCATTTGCTTCTGGATTGCGGTATCCTGAGCGAAATCAAGCAGTTTGTCGATCGCCGAAAAAGAATCTTTGGTATACATGAAGTACCTCCTCACGATACGGGCGGAGGTGGCGGAGAAGCCAAAAGGATCTGCGCCAACTCCTGAACGGCTCCGGCGGAGGTCCATCCCGCCATGCCTTGTTTCCACACCATGCTCTCCGTCGTAAATTGCCCATTCATTACCATTTGCGAAAGTTGTTGTAGATTGAACGGACCGGTAATCTGTCCGTTAACCGCAATATTGTATTGGCTGATTGGCGGCGGCGGCGCATTCATGCCACCCATCATCCCGCCCATCATACCCGCCATTTGCTGACCTACAACGCCGCCCATCGCCATGCCGGCCATCATGCCGGCGGGGTTAAATCCGCCGCCGTCCCCGAGGCTCATACCCGCACTCTGGCCCATCTGACCGAGCGAAGCCGCCGCGGTCTCGGCGACCTTCGTT
>QKAR01000068.1 GCA_003246335.1 Spirochaetales bacterium
GAGTTGACGCCCGTGTTCACGACGGTCGAAGGGGCAAGCACGAGTCCCTCGGTCACCGGCTCGAATTTCCCCGCCGATACTTCCCGCACGACGCTTCCCGTCACGCTTTGCACGACATAGTCAGAGGAAGAGTCGGCAAAAACCGCGGCACCTGAAATCATCGCGCTCGCCAGAAGTAACACAAACAGCAATCTTTTCATAATATACCCCCGTATCGCTAACATTCATCTTACGAATCTACTATAGCACACCCTAATTTTCTATTCGTCCGATTTTTCCTTTTTCGTCATTTGTGGACGTTTTTTTTCGTACAGCACCCCCTGACTTAGGTTAGATTCTATCACAGCCCGCTCATAGCCGGTCAGAGATTGGTCAAATTGGACGTTGTCGAGATTCGTAAATAGTTGCTGTTGTTCTTTGCCGAGAGGGGCGGCTGCAAGGTACTTCCCGACAAGAGGGGCAAAGGCAGAGCGAATCAGCGCAAGTTGCGCCTCGCGCGCGCTCACGGTCGACCCTTTCTTGCTGCCGGACGCATCCCCTACCGTTGCGCTAGAAGTTGCCTGAGCGGTTTCACTCATCGCTGTTTGAGTGCGAGTCGCGCGGCTTACGGCAAGACCGTGAAGACTCTGGATCGAAAGGCTCGATGCCGAAGCATTTGATCCCGGAACGACCGAAGAAATCTTGTTGCTCGTAGCAAAAACCGTTTGTGTCGAGGAGGTTCCGCTCATCTTAGTCGTTCTCGGAACCGGCATGATACCCCAATCCACTACGCCATTGCTCGTAAGGGCTGTCTTAACCGGATTATCGATAACAGCCGCATATTGCCGCCCGATATTTCCCGTCACCGTCGGAACCGCGCCCCAGCGAGAACCGGATTTAGTCGTGTCTGTGGAAGTATAGGCGAAACTCGTTCCATTACCGGTAAACTTAAGGATGCATTCACGATATCGTCCAACACGATCGTAGGCGAAAAGATATATCGACGTAACGGATCCATTCGTAGTGCTGATGGCCCCACTGTTAATCGTTACGGAGCTACCGTCAAAAGACCCGACGGAAGACCCTGAAGTCTCGGCGCTCATGCAGGAATATGAAACAATCCCGCTACCGGAAGCATCAGAAGTTGATAATCCAGATACGGTCAAGCCGCTGATCGTCGGGGACTCAGGAACGGTTATCGTCGGGGCATCCGCGTCATTGCTGTAGGTAACGGTCACTTTCGTCCAGTTACCCACGGCGTCAAATACGTAAATATTGTTCGGCGTCGTGTCAACGAGCGTTACCGTAAGGGCACCGCTCGGCGGTAAATCCGTCGATGCATAGCCGGGATCTGTAGTTGCCGCCTTCAATCTGTAGAACGCAGTCGTCTCCGTCAACGTCGGTTCGGTGAACGTCACCGTCGAGGACGTTCCCGAGGTTTTGTACCAGAACGTCGCCGCTGACGTACCGCTTGCGTAATACGTGCCGGTCGTGCCCGATGAACCAGTGAGCGCGGTTATCGTCGGCGCGGTCGTGTCGAGCGCCCATTTCGTTATCGTATCGGAATACTTAATCTGAGCCGTTCCCTGATTGCCTAAGAGATCCTTGTAATGGAGATACAGCGCGCTGGCGCTCGTCGAGAGAATGGTTGACGCCGCGAGGGAAATCGTCGACCCGCTCGTAAACGTGGACGAGTCCGTCCAATCGCTTAAGTCTCCGCCCGTGGAATTGAGGAGATACGATCCGCCCAACGCCTCAGTCAATTTGAATTCGAGCGTTCCCGCGCGGATATACGCGGTGTCGCTCGGCGCGTAAACCAAGCCGTTCGTCGCGGTAATCGCCGGCGCCGTCGTTACTGTCGGGGCGGTCGCGTCGTTGCTGTAGGAAACGGTCACTTTCGTCCAGTTACCCACGGCGTCAAACACGTAAATATTGTTCGCCGTGGTGTTAACGAGCGTTACCGTAAGGGCGCCGCTCGGCGGTAAATCCGTCGATGCATAGCCGGGATCTGTAGTTGCCGCCTTTAATCCGTAGAACGCAGTCGTCTCCGTCAACGTTGGTTCGGTGAACGTCACCGTCGAGGACGTTCCCGAGGTTCTGTACCAGAACGTCGCCGCTGACGTACCGCTTGCGTAATACGTGCCGGTCGTGCCCGATGAACCGGTGAGCGCGGTTATCGTCGGCGCGGTCGTGTCGAGCGCCCATTTCGTCGCAGTCGGGGTATGCTTAATTTGCGTGGACGCTTGATTGCCTAAACCGTCCTTATAATGAAGATACCACTCGCTGGCGGTACTTGAGAGAATGGTTGATGCCGCGATGGAAACGGTCGACCCGCTCGTAAACGTGGACGATCCCGCCCAATTGATTAAGACTCCGTCCGTGGAATTGACAAGATATGACCCTCCCGTAGCATCGGTTAATGTAAATGCGAGCGTTCCCGCGCGGATATACGCGGTGTCGCCCGGCGCGTAAACCAAACCATTGGTCGCGGTAATCGCCGGCGCAACCGTAACCGTCGGAGCGGCCGTATCCAGCGTTATTACCTCCGTGGTGACGGTCGTCGAGTTACCGGCCGCGTCGGCAACATTTACGGTTACCGTTTTCTCGCCATCAACCGTCGAAGAAAGGCTAAAACCGCTAATCTCGAGTTTTTGACTCGACAAGGTTAACGGAACAGGAAGGGTGATGAGCGTCGCCGAGGAGTCGTCATCGGTTGTTTCCGTGTCACCGAACTTTAAATCGGAAATAGTCGTGGAGGTCGTTCCAGCTACATCGTATTTTTTTATTGTGACGCTTGATATACCGGAGGCCCCGCCAGTGAACTGTATCGTACTGATACCGGAAAGGCTTTCCGTGCACGTCAATGTCAGGACCGGATTAACGTCGTCGCAATAACCGCTCATCACCGAGATGGAATCGGCAAGCGAAGCGGTCGCCGTGGGCGAGACCTGGTCATAAGTTACACCTTGCGAAGTGGCGGAAGCGCTGCTGTTCTCGGCGGCATCGGTCATTGTGGCCGAGACTGCAATTGTCGCCGCTGACGACAACGTCACGTTCGAGATGACGAGAGGATTAGTGCCCGTATACGCGTTCGTGAGCGTATAGGTTAAACCGGAACCGGAACCGGCCAACGTCGTTAAAGAAGACCCATTGGCATACGAGACAACCCAATTTGAGGCCTGGTCGGAAGTTACGTTGCCGGAAAGGGTGATCGTTTTAACGCCCGAGCCGGAAGACTCCGCGTTTGTTACGTAGAATTTCACCTTATGGCCCGTAGGGGAATTAACGCTCGCCGCGCCATTCGTGCTCGAAGTCGACGAAGGCTTTGTCGGGTCTATGATGAGATTGCCGGAAAACGCGGGAACCGTTGAGTCGAGTATCAACGCGTTGCTCGTTACCGCGGTTGGGTTCGCCGAGCCGCCATAAATCGTGACGTTTCCAACTTTATCGGCAACGTAGAGATAGAGCAGTTTCGCCTCAGAGGTCGAAAGGCTATTTTTCAAGGGGACAGGATCGCCGGTATACTCCCCGCCGCTGCCGGAACCACCCGTTCCGGAGGTAACGACGGCATTGGTTTCCGTTTTTGAGGAGGAAAGATAATAGCGGCTCATGCCGGAACCGCCGTCGTTATCGGCCGCCGTAAAGGTGAGGGTTTCGGCGTCGTTTACGTAGTATTTGGAGGAAGCGCCGCCTAAGTGCCCCGAGACGGGCGTAACAGTACTCACCGTTGGGGCAGTCGTGTCGATATTGAAAGTCCCGGCTTCTTTCTTTGCGCTCACATTTCCCGCGTTATCCTTTACATAGATGTAAAGAGTCGTCGATCCCGAGACCAGGCTGGAAACCACGCCCGCCGCAGTTGTAATCGATACGCTACTATCACCGGTCGTCGGTGAAGCGACGGCCTGCCAGCCCGTCCAGCTGCCCGCCACGGCTGCGTCGGAAGCGGTCGGCGAGGAATCTGAGGTCTTAATGCCCCAAGCGGCGATTCCCGAGGCGCCACCGGCGAACGTCGCGGCGTCTGTCGCGCTAAATTGCAGAGTAGTCGCCGACCCGCAATATTCGGTAGAATCGACGGTCGACGTGTTGTTCTTCGTAATCGTATCGCCTACCGACGGGGAGGCGCCGTCATAGTACAGAAAACACGTCGAGGTCGTGGTCGAGTTTCCGACCGCATCGTAGATATTTGCTACAAAAGTCCAAGCTGAACTCATGCCCGCATAGCCATCCCAATATCCGTCAGTAGAGGAATCGGTATTCTTCATCATATACCAGGTGTCTGCGGTTTCCGTCTGGGCGGGAGACGCAATCGTATAATTTCGATACTCTCCCGCGGCGCTACAATACGTGCTGATGGTTTTTATTCCGCTACCGTCGGTGTCGGTCGCCCGGTCATTTGCCTTGACGCCGATATACACTTTCGTGGCGTTCGTATACCAGTTTGTGCTGTCGGTAGTGAAAACTGCATTGGCTAATGCGGAATCGGTAAATATGACGGGGGAACCGGTTACCACGGGATCCGTCGTATCGAGGCAGTACGTTCCAAGTAGGTTATGGCTCACGTTGCCGACATTATCCTTAAGATGGAGATACACCGGTGATGAGGCAGACCCGAGAAGCGTACTGAGAGCAGATGCCGCAGGAACGCTGCCTGAGGAATAAGAGGAAGAAGGATCAGTCGAAGACGAGCTATCAAGAGCCCAAGATGCGACGCCGGAACCGAGATGCGGCGACGTCGGATCGCTGGGCGTAAAGGTCGCACCAGTTGTCGTCTTAATGTAGCTAACGCCGCTTACCGCGCCGCTATACGTTGTCGGGAACGAAAGCGTAAAAGAGGGAGCCTGATTATCCATCGCAAGATAATAATAGGATGAACCTAAAGCAGTATACGTTGTTTGATAATTGCTCGATTGATCATAAACGGTTCCGTTAAACCGAAGGTATTGATTCGTATCGAGATTCCAGGTTGATCCGGTTGAACTATTGATGACGAAGTAACGATCGGTTGGCGTCGTCTCGCTCGATTCCGTAATATTTTGCGAGGAGGTAACACTAGTTCCAAGGCTCGATTGAAATATTGACGGATTAAACAGGTAAATACCGGCTCCGGCTGGATCGCTTGTGGGACGATCCGTCGCATAGAGCCGCACCTCGGCGAGATTCGAGCTCGGCGCGGCGACATAGGCATACGAGCCGCTCTTGTATATCGTAACTTCATTACCGCTCGTATCAAAAACCTTAAAACCGGTGATAATCGGTTTCGTTTGATCGTAGAAATATCCGATTTTTTTCTCATCGGAAGGATTGCCGACATTATCCTTCGCCTTGTACCCGACGACGTAATACCCGCTTAAGGGAACGCTATCAGCCGTTACAGTGTCTGTCGGCAGAGTAACATTCTTTCCGTAGTTGTAGCTTACAAGGACGTTTCCCGCCGTAGCTCCTCCGGTAGTGTCGATCGTCTCCCCGTTGTCGGTCATGGTATAGCCAGCCAACGCCGTGCCCCCGACCGCCGTTCCTGAATAACCCGTTGCCGTCGCGGAGAGAGTGCCCGCAGAAACAGCGGCGGAAACCTGGGCGGGAGTAACACGATAGAACGTAAATGGTTGTGTCAATCCACCAAGCATTCCAGATCCAGTTTCGCCATGCGAGGTCATATAGGTATAAAACGATGACCAGGCTTTAGAAGATTGCGCGGGTCCAGCCAAAACGACCGATCCGGTGGTCGCGTTGGAGTACGTCGTCGCAGAGCTAGACGTCTGGTTCAGGATGGCCGTAAACGTTGGGGCAGTTTTATCGAGGTAGGCCTGGAACGTTTTATAGTAGCTGTTCGCGGCCCAGTCCGACACCGTCAATAGAACGGTCTTCGCGCCGTCGCCGGAAGAAAGCGTCAACGCCTCGGACTTCGTAGAGGTTTTCGTCCCTTCCGCGGCAGAACCCAACGTAAGGTCCGCAACACTAGAGGCGAGATCGCCCGACAACGAACGGGTTAACAAACCCGATGTCGCGTCAGCCGCCGTGTACGCGAGTGTGACGGCGGTATCGCCGACGTACGTGTACGTCGTTCCAGCGTACGTTGAAGTAGACGATATCGCCGCGCCGCTGATCGTCGGGGCGGTATCGTCATACATAAGCGGCGTAACTGTCATTCCTGCGCTAGCGCTTGAATACGAGGTTACGTCGCTCGTCGTGCGGACAAGGTCGCGCACTTTCACCTGGAGCGCCTTATCACCGTCGGTCGCGGGAACGGTGAGTTTGCCGGTAACGAGCCAGTAACCGGATGATAGCTCAGCGGAATTGCACAGCGACACGCCGTAGCCCGCGTGATCCGCGTCGGTTTGGGTCGCGGTCGTCGTCGCGCTGAAGTAATTCGACCACGTGGTTCCGCCGTCCGCCGAGTACGCGAACGAACCGATGCCGGTCGCCTCGGTCGCCTTAATGGCGAAATATACCGTCTGCGAATTCGTGTACTGCTTCGCCGGGGCCGACGGATCGGTCGCGGAAGCGAAAGCCGTCGACTTATTCACGAAGAACTTCGTGACGACGGGATCGGTGTTATCGAGCGTAAGCGACTGCGAGTCAGAAATTGCTGACGAGACGTTGCCGGCTTTATCCTTGAACCACACCCACACATGCTTCGAACCGTCGGAAGAGCCTACCGTCGCGGTTGCCGAATTGGTCGCCGTCGTCGAATAATCAAGCCAGTCGCTCGAATCCGTCGGCGCGGTCGGCTGCGTCGTGCCGTCGCCGCCGGCGACGTAGTACGACTTAATGCCGCTCATCGCGTCGGAACCGACGACGGTAACCGGCACGCTCGTCGAGCCGATCATGTTTTTGGAATTGATCGCCGTAACCGAAGTCGCCGTAATCGTTCCCGTCGGCGCGGTTTTGTCGATGGTGACGGTCTGAATCTTCGTTATATCGGATGTATTGCCGAGATCATCCTTCAACTGGAAGTACACCGGAACGGAAGCGCTGTCGCTACCGGTGTAGGATGATACAGCGAGTGTCGCATTGGCGGTCGCCGTCGCAGCATTTGCGACGGCGGTCCATGACGACGCGTCGCTTAAATCGGATTTAAATCCAAACCGATACGATACGCTCTCTGATCGATAAGGATCGACGCCGTAATCCTGCACGTTCGTAAGGGTGAACGAAAGGCTTGCGGTACCATTATAATAGCCAGCGGTCTCGGTCCCTGCCGCAGAGAGGGAAATGCGCGCGAGCTGAGTTGAGTCAACCGGCGGTGGCGTCGTATCGCGGATCAGGGGATAGGTCTTTTCTGTGGCGTCCCCAATGTTACCGGCGTTGTCGCGTAGTTTAATCTTGAACGAGACGTATCCATCGCTGGTCGTCGCCATGGTATTGCTTGAAGAGTAAAACCAGACGCTATAGGGACTCGAGCCGGAAAGGGTTCGAGTGTAGGTACCGGAAGAGGACGCCGAGGTGCCATCGGCAAGATACGACAGGGATTCGGTTATGGTAGCGGCAAAAACGCCGGAACCTGAATCCGAACCCGTAAGATACAACGTAAACGGAACATCGTCTGTTACGGCGCCAAAGCGGCGTAGTTTAACGACAGATTCGGAATCACCCGAATCCGAATCGCTATATTCAACGATTGAGTCGTCCATCCCCCAAGATGCGTCAATTTTTTGCAAAAGAGGGGCATGGGTATCGGCCAAACCTCCGACGGTAAACGTGTATTCATCATCTTCCGCCATCGTCAAACCGACTGTATCGGTAATCGTTCGTGAAACGACAACGGTAATATCCCAATCCTTATAGGCGCTAAGGCCGGTGGTCGCGTCTTTAAGGGGTATCGTCAAAACGAGCCCGTCATCGCTGAGTGAAGGGGATCCGAAGTAATTTTTTTCAAGAGAAACATCAGTATCCGCGGTTTTGATCGTGATATTCTTGAAAAGGCCTGCTGAACTTTTCGTGCTCCCATCATCAAATGTAAAAGACGCGGGATTTATCGCTTTACTGAACGTATACTGAATCGCGGCATTATAGTAACCGCTATCTTCTTTTGGAAGGTGTTTTTTCACAAGAGGTCGGGCGGCGAATACCGGGCGGATATAAATATCCGAGCGCGCGACATTGACGACGGCGGTGGTGATTGCGGACGTCGCGGAGGCGAAGGTGACGACGCCGGAGGTTTCATCCTCGCTCGACGCGCCGATATAGGCGGCCCAGCGAATGAAACCGTATTTAGAGGAGGCGGTGGCCGCGATCGAGAAGGCGACGCCGACTTTTACGGTTGACGAGGGATACGGGGTCGTTGAGCCTTTGGCAGTGTCGGAGGGCGCGATATTGACGCTGAGCTGTTCGGCGTTCGCGACGTCGACGGCGGACTGGATCGCCGCTTTGAAGTCGCTGCTGTCGCTCATGAAGTTTTTACAGCCCCCAAGAATTACCGCGGAAGCCGCGGTTGCGGCGATTAGTGTTTTCGCGAATTTGGCGGTTGCTTTCATAGTTTTTTCCCTCCGATTTTCGTGCGCGCGCGGCGACTGATTCCCTGGGTTATGGCGATTGCTCCGGCTATTGCCGACGCGATCGCCGCGATTATTGCAATTACGACGGATGAGCGCCGATTCTTAGGCGTATCCTCGACGACCGCGCTTTCCGCGCCTTGTTTCGAAACGTTTGCAGAAAGATCGTCTTTCATAGCGAGGTTTCCGGCCGAGGCGTTTCCGGCAACGGAGAAGCCTCGCGTCGAGGAAACGGGAGCCTGCGCGTTTGCCTGAGAGGTGCGCTCGCGAGACTTCGGCTGAACCGCCGCGATCTCGGAAGAAGGCCCCGTGTCGACGCGGGCGAGCGAATACTTTCCGTCGTCGCCCTCAACCACCGTCGGCAGCGCGGGCGCGTCTTCCTTCCGGAAATTCATCGAGGCGAGAATCTTTTTCGAGGAGGACTTCCCGGACTGATCGCCCGAGCCGATCGAAAGCATCGCGGCAAGGCCGGCGCGCGGTTCAGGCGGAGCGGCGACGGTAGCCGGCGACGCGGCGGGAGATAAGCCCTCCGCGTAAGAATCCTCGCGCCGAGCGACGACCGGGGGTTCCGGGGCGATCTCGCGCGCCGCGGTTTTTTGGGGAGCGGCGTCATCGACCCAAGAAATCTCCGGCGGGGCAAAATCGGTATCCTTGAGGGACGCGATGAACTTTTTCGCGTCTATCTTTTCCTGGGGCGCGGCCTTCGGTTCCGCGACGGGAACGGCGACGTCGGAAGAAACGGCCCACGTCGTGGTGGAAAGCCGGTCGGACAGCGACCAAGCGCGCCCGGTGTTCTCGAAGAACGACGCGAGATAGGTATACTTTCGGCTCAACGCGTAATCGCGCTCGCAGAGCTCTTCGTACAGCGCGTCGGAATAGCTGAATTGCTCAAGCTCATAGTAACAGCGCGCGGCGCCAAGCAAGGCGACGGAGTTTTCGGAATCGATCGCGAGCACGTAGCGGTAATACTTGAGCGCCGCGTCGTACTCGCCGGCCTGGAAGGAAACGTTTCCAAGATTCACCCACGCGTCGACGTTCCCCGACCGCGCGGCGACGGCGAATTGGGCCGTCGCTTCCTTATTCAATCCGTAGCGGCCGTACAGCACGCCGTAGCGGTTTCTCAGCGCGGCGGAATTCTTTTTGCCGAGCGCGTCCTCGTACGCGAGAATTTGCGGTCGAATCTCCCGCTCGATGTACATATCGACGTCGCCGTCGAAGGCGACGGCAGTTTGTTCTTCGGGCGGCAGGCTGAAGCGTGAAGTCGCCCCCGGAACGCTAACCGGCTTATACTCGCCCCACGCTTCTTTTACGGGATAAATATTCGCCTGTCCGCGCACGGCGGCGTCGTTCCATTCTTTGAAACCCGTCTTCCACGCCTTGGTGAAGTTGTCTTTCGTCAGGGTAATCTCGAGCGGAACCCACGCCGTTCCCCCGTAGTATACGAGTTGATCCGGCGCGTAAAACTCAGACTTTGCCTCTTCCTCGGACATGCCCGTCGAGAACGCGACGTAAATATGACCAGGAATCGTGATGAAGGCCGCGTCGATGCCGCACGCCTGAAACAGCGAGCAGTACAGAATGGAAAGATCGTCGCAGTCGCCGCCGCGGTACATGAGCGTTTGATAGGGATACTGCAGGAAGTCGATCGACGAGCCCGAGTCGGCGTTGTCGGAGTAGGCGCTCGACGGGTCGACGACGTAGCTCAAGCCGTAAGTTTTTAGGGACTCGAAAAGGCCTATCGCGAACTGGACGTTTTTGTTCACGCCCGGACGGAAGCGCTCGGTGACGATGGACGACGCGTATTTGGAGAACCAGAGCGCGGCGGGATCGTTCGCGGAGGCGAACGCGGCGGCGCGGCGGTCGTCGTCCCAGTTCATCGCGTTGCGGTGGTAGACGGGAACCGTCATCGGGATCTCGGCGCGGCGCTTGGAGCCGAGCCGGCGGTACTCGACGATGACTTTCGCCTCGGCGTCGATTTTTTCCGTCAACTCGAGCATCGATTCGTTGAAGAAAGCCTTAATCGGTATCTCGACGGATTCCCCGGGCTTGAGCGTTTTCGTGAGCGAACAGAATTTCGGCTGACCCATATACTGCTCAAGGTAAAACGACGCAGTCACGTCGGTGATGGTCTCTTTCTCGTTATTCGTCAGCTTTACCGTCGCGAGACTATGCTCGTCGTACCAGGAATAAAATACCGGGAATACCGGGTCCTGCTTTTCGACCGTCGCGGAGACGTGGGGATTCGAAGCGAAGGCCTCGGTTAAGTTTACCTCAATGCCGGCGCCGGCGCTGATCGAGTTCATGAACGGAGTCGGTCGATACGAGTAGTGCCGAAAGCCGGCAAACACGACGCCGGAAACGACGGGATTAAACCGATAGCTCCCCGAAAGGCGCGTTCCGCCCTCGATGCCGGAAATCGTGTCGCCCTGGCCGGAAACCGAATAAATCCCCGCGAGAAGCTCGGCGCGCAACGACCAGCGCTCCGCCGGCGACCAGAGACCGCTCATGCCGAGGCTTCCCGAAACGAGGCTCAAGGGATCGACGTTCTCGAGCCCGACCGAGACGTACTCGCCGTCGGCGGTGAAACCGAAAAACGACGTAGGAAGAAAATCGACGGCAATCGAGCCGCCCGCTCCCGGCTTGAGGTAATCGTCGCCGACGGGGACGTAATAGCCGGGCATAACGCGAAAGGCGAACGAGGGGGAAGCGACCAAGGGTCGCGCGGTGAAAAGGATGACGAGAATGATGGCGGCGCGGCCCGCCTTTTTTGGGGAAAGGAGGATGACGCGCCGGAGTCGCTTCGCGAGTTTTCGTTTCGCCATTTTTGCCCCCTTATTCGGATAATTCCAGCTCGGCCCGTTCGAGGCCGTTTCGCGCGGACTTGCTATCCGGCTGAGCAACGAGCGCCTTGCGGAACCACGTCGCCGCCGTCTTATAATCCTGCTGCAGCGTGAAAATATTGCCCAAGTTTACCATCGCGGCGACGGAACCGAGGGCGGCGGATTTCTTATAGACGTCCTTCGCTTCCTCGTACATGCCGGCGCGTATATAGAGCAATCCCAGCTGATTGTATCGGCTCGCGTCGGCGCCCGACGATCGGATTTCATCCTGCAGGTCTCGGATTTTCGGGCCGAACTCTGCGCTGATGTACCGCATTAAATCGGTCTCCACCGCGCGCGTGACCGCCGAGGATTCGGGCTTCGCGAATTTCGCCTCGTTCCCGACGATGCTCGCCGCCGGGTACGTTTTCCACGCCTCCGAAAGCACGATGACGTCGACGTTATCGCCCGCGGCGAACGCGTCGTTAATTTTCTTGACGCCCTCGTACCAGCTATTCACGAAGCCCTCGCGTAAAACCGACATGGAAAGCGGAATCCACACCTCGTCGGCCATCGTCAGCAAATTATCCTGCGTGGCGAAAAGGCTTTCCGCGTCCTCGGGCGCGATGCCGAGCGAGAACGCGACGACGAAATCGTCGCCGAGCGGGATGAGAGCCGTGCGCAACCCGACCGATTCCATGGAAGCGGAGACGAGAACGCCGAGGTCGTCGAGGTCGCCCGAGCGATAGGCCAGGGTCTGGAACGGGTATTGCACGTAATCGAGCTTCGTCATGTCGCGGTGATACTCGGCGTATGGCGTCGTTTTGTCGTTCGAGACCGACACGCCGCCGATTTTGAGGCCCTCAAGCAAGTACATCGCGAATTGCATGTTGCGGTTGAGGCCTGTGCGGAGCTTGTCGCGCGCGATGCCGACGGCATACTTCGCGTAGTCGAGCACTTCCGGCGAGTTCGGCGATACGAACGAGGCGAGAACCGAAGCGTCGGTCCAGCGAATCGTGTTGCGGTTATACACGGATACGACGACCGTCTTGCTCGCCGTCCGCGACGCGCCGAGTATTTTGTACGTCACGACGACTTCGCCGGGCATTTTGCCGTTCTCGGTGAAATTCTGCACCGTCTGGGAAAAGTCCGCGAAGAGAGGAATCGTGGCTGATTTTCGCTTTTCCAAAAGGGGCAAGCTCCCGCATTCCATGAGGGACGCCGTGTAATTCCCGGCGCGGAAACTCACGGTGACGTCCCGTATTTCGGCGTTTTCGTTATTGACGACCGTGAGCGTGCCGAAGCTGGAGGTTTTATAGATCGTGTACAGGAGCGGGAACACGGGTTCGGGCTGCTCGATCGACACGGCGACGTTTCCGGTCGCGACTTTCGTGTCGATCGTGAATTGAGCGGAAAGACCGGCGAGCAAGCCGCTATAGAGCGGGGATTCGGGATACTGGTACGAAATATAGCCGAGCGTCGCGCCGACGCCGACCTGGGGCGAAAGGCGAAAGGTCCCGTTCGCGCCGAGCTTCCACCACAGGTTGCCGTACGAGCTCGTGTCGCTCATGCATTGATAGGGTCCGAAGGCCGCCTCGGCCTGCACGCGGAGGCGGGAGACGGGGAAAGCGAACGCGCCGACGGAAACACCGCCGTTGACGAATTGAATCGCCGTACCCGTGCCGTTGAGCGGAGAATAGTAATAGGAGAATTCGGGGCCGAGCGACAAATGACCGAATAAGTTAAGGTCGACGTTAAGTCCGGCGCCGTACCCTAGGGTATAAAGATCCGGGGAGTCGCCCCCGAGCGGTATCGACGCCTGAGGGGCAAGCCGCACGTTCAACTCAAGGGAAAAGAGGCGGACGACGCAGACGAGGAGTAAAATTTGAGCGACAAACAGTCTCTTGGCTAGCATGCGAAGAACCTCTCACCCTTCTTGCGTCCACTGAATACGTTACCTTAGCACAAACATTCGGGGAGGTCGTCCAGATTTACATAATCGGACTTTCCGCCCGGACGCATTTTATCGATCTAAGGAAAAACATAGACAGCAAAAACAAATCGCAAACGGTCGATCTTTGACCAAACTTTTTGAACCGATGAAATCGATCTTAATTCATTAGTATACAGCACTTAATTGAAAAAAAAAAGCGGAACCCATGCCTTCCGGAACGGGTCCCGCCTTATTAACGCCTTAGGCCTTGAAGCCCGGCAGCTTCTTAAAATCGATCGTCGCGAAATAATCGTCGATCGTTTCGCGGCGCCGGATCTCGACGATCGTGCCGTCCTCGCGGAGCAGCAACTCGCCCGCGCGGAGCTTGGCGTTATAGTTGAAGCCCATCGCGCGCCCGTGGGCGCCCGCGTCATGGACGATAACGAAGTCGCCGCGCTCGATCTCGGGAAGCTCGCGCTGGACGGCGAACTTATCGCAGTTTTCGCACAACGAACCGACGACGTCGTAGGTCTTCGTCGCCGGGGCGTTTTCCTTTCCCGCCACCGACACGTGATGGTAGGCGCCGTACATGCCGGGCCGCATCAAGTCCGCCATGCTCGCGTCGACGCCGACGTAGTCGCGGTAAATGTGTTTTTCGTGAATTGCGCGGGTGACGAGCCAGCCGTACGGCCCGGTGAACGGGCGGCCGCACTCGAACGAAATGCCGAGCGGATCGAGACCTTCGGGCGTAATCAGTTCGCGGTACGCCCGCTCAATGCCGTCCGCGACGAAATCGTAGTCCACGGCGACCTGTCCCGGCCGGTACGGAATGCCGATGCCGCCGCCGAGATCGACGAACTCGATCCTGATGCCGAGGCGATCCTTCAGCTCGACGCAGAGCTCGAAAAGCATTTTCGCCGTATCGACGAAAAACTGCGGGTTAAGCTCGTTCGACGCGACCATCGTGTGGAGGGCGAAGCGCTTCGCGCCTTTGTCGCGCGACTTCGCGTAGGCGTCGAAAAGCTGGTCGCGCGTCAGGCCGTATTTCGCCTCCTCGGGCTTGCCGATGATGGAGTTCCCGCCCTCGCGGAGCGGCCCCGGATTGTAGCGGAAGCTGATGAGCTCGGGGAAGGCGCCGAGCGACTTCTCGAGATAGTCGATGTGCGTGATGTCGTCGAGATTGATGACGGCGCCCTTGAGGTTCGCGTACACATACTCGCTTTCCGGCGTCTCGTTCGACGAGAACATGATATTCTCGCCCTCGATGCCGGCGCGCTCGGAGAGAATGAGTTCCGGCAGGCTCGAGCAGTCCGCGCCGATGCCCTCGCTCGCGAGAATTTTAAGGATATACGGATTCGGGCACGCCTTTACCGCGTAATACTCGCGAAAGTTCGGGAAGCGGGAAAACGCCTTCATGAAGCGGCGCGCGTGCGCGCGAATCGCCTTTTCGTCATACACGTAAAACGGCGTCGGATACTGGGCCGAAAGCCCCTCCAAGTCCCTCTTGGAAAGGGGAAAAGTTTTTTCGCTCACTTGAGGTATCCCTTTGCCTTGAGAAGCTCGGCGTTAAGGATTCCGCCGCCGGCGGCGCCGCGCACGGTATTGTGGGAAAGCCCGACGAAGCGGACGTCGAACACCGGGCATTCGCGGAGGCGGCCGACGGACACGGCCATGCCCTTGTCCTCGTTGCGGTCGCGGCGCGGCTGGGGCCGGTTCGCCTCGTGGCGAACGACGATCGGAACGGCGGGCGCGAACGGCAGGCCCAATTCCTGGGGAAGGCCGCGATAGTCGTTCCAAATTTTCTCGATCTCCGCGAGACTCGGCTTTTTCGCGCCGAACTCAAGGCTTACGCAGGCGGTGTGCCCGTCGATGACCGGCACGCGGTTGCAGTGCGCGGCGATCTTGAGCCCCTCGAAGTTGACGATCTTTCCGCCCTCGACCCGCCCGAAAATCTTGAGCGGTTCTTTTTCGGTCTTCTCTTCCTCGCCGCCGATGTACGGAACGACGTTGTCGATCATGTCGAGGCTCGGCACACCGGGGTAACCGGCGCCGGAAACCGCCTGCATGGTGGTGACGACCATGCGCTTAATCTCGTAGCCGGCCTTCATCAGGGCGTACACCGGGATCATGTAGCTTTGGATCGAGCAGTTCGGCTTAACGGCGACGAAGCCGGTATCCCAGCCGTGGGCTTTTCGCTGCGCGTCGATGACGGAAAGGTGATCGGCGTTAATCTCCGGGATGATCATCGGGACGTTTTCCGTCCAGCGATGGGCGGAGGCGTTCGAGACGACCGCGATGCCCTCGGCGGCGTACGCGTTTTCCAGGGCCTTAATCTCGTCTTTCGAGTCGAGCTCTAGGGCGCTGAACACGAAGCGGCACTTGCCGAGCGCCTTCGCCGGGTTGTTCGCGTCCTCGACGACGAGGTCGGCGACGCCCGCGGGAATGTTCGCGCCGTGGAGCCACTTGGACTCGACGCATTCGCGGTATTTTTTTCCCGCGGATCGGGGGCTCGCCGCGACGTAGGCGACTTCGAACCACGGATGGTTCTGCAATAAATAGATATAATTTTGGCCGACGGCGCCCGTGGCGCCGAGGATTCCGACGGGTATCTTGTCCGACATATTCGTATAACTCCTCAATAATTAAGCGACGATTTTCAGCGCGCAAAGCGCGCGAAAGCGATTACAACAGGCCTGCCGCCTCGAAGGCCGCGCGCACTTTCGGCTCGTTCTCTTTCGAGAGCGGCGCGAGCGGAAGCCTGAGCGTTCCGGCCGGCAAGCCCTTCATGTTCATCGCGGCCTTAATCGGAACGGGATTCGTCTCGATGAAGGCGTTTTTGAACGCGGGGAGAAGCGTATAGTGCGCCGAGCGGGCGGTGACATAGTCCCCGTCGAGGGCGGCTTTCGCCAGCGCGGTGACCTCTTTCGGCGCGAGATTCGACACGACCGAGATGATGCCGTCGCCGCCCAGCGCGATGAGCGGCAGGGTGAGGGCGTCGTCCCCGGAAAGCACCGCGAAACCGGGCTTTTTCGCCTTGATCGTCGTGATGACTTCCATCATTTGGTTGACGTCCCCGGACGCTTCTTTCACCCCGGCGATATTCGGGAGCTCGGCGATGCGCGCCAAAAGCGGCGTCGAGATATTTTTCCCGGTTCGCCCGGCGATGTTATAGACGATGATCGGCAGCCCTACTTCCGAGCAAGCCTTAAAGTGGCGGAAAATTCCCTCGTCGTTCGGTTTGTTGTAATAGGGAGTCACTACGAGGGCGTAGTCGGCTCCCTTCTGTTTGGCGCGTTTGACGTATTTGACGGCATCCTTGGTGCAGTTGCTCCCAGCCCCGAGAATGATGGGCACTTTGCCCTTCGCCTCGGCCATTACGATGTCAATCAGCTTCTCTTCCTCGGTCGTTTCATCGAGAGTCGGGGTTTCCCCGGTAGTCCCGAGCGGAACGAGGCCAGAGATACCGCTTTCGAGCTGAAACCGCACCAGTTTTCTGAAACCCTCAAAATCGACCGATTCGTCGTCATTCATGGGGGTAATCAGCGCGGTAAACGCTCCACGCAGTGTCGTCATAACGCCTCCTTGTAAATTTATGCCATGATATTACATATTTATGCACAATTTCAAGTACCGGAGCGGATAAAGCCGCTTTAAAAAAACCCTCACTTTCAGTTATACTGACGCCTATGGGAGAACGCAAACACCGATTCAGGGGATTCGCGCAACGGCTCTATATCACGTGGGACGCGTTCATGACGAACGACCTTTTCACGTACGCGTCGGCCGGCGCCTATAGTTTCTTCCTTTCGGCATTCCCGCTTCTTTTGATGGTGCTTGCCGTGCTCATCCGGATTTTCCGCACGTCCCCGCAAGTTATCGCGGACTTGCTCGAATCGACGGGCCTCCTCCAGGGAACGCTGAACCTCGAACCGTTTCTCCAATCGGTCACGGCGATACAGTCGATCGGGATCTTCGAGATCGTGCTTGGGCTTTCGGTATTCTGGATGGCCCGGCGGTTTTTCGCGGCGATTCAGCAGGGCATGAACGTCATTTACCGCAAGCGTGGCAAGGGCAAGCCAATCAAGGAAAACCTCATCGTCATCGCCGGCGAAGTCGTTCTCGTCATCCTCATCGTGCTCATGGTTATCTTCATCGTGGCGGGCAACGCCTTTTTCCGCACGGCGCTTTCGGGGAGCATACTCGGGCCCTTTGAGTACGCCCTCGTCAGCAACTTATTCCGGTTCGCCCCGCTCGCGATCACGTTCACGTTTCTCTTTCTCGTGTATTACGTTACCCCGCGCCTGCGCCCGCCGGCCGAGCACAGCCTCTTCGCGTCCGCGATATGCACGCTGTCGTTCGCCGTCGTTCGGGTCGCCTTCGCGAGCTTCGTCAACCTTTCGCGCTACAACCTCGTCTACGGCATCCTAAGCAACGTCATCGTCCTACTGCTCGAGGTGTACCTCTTTTTTTTCTTATTTCTTTTCTTCGCGCAGTTCCAGTTCGTCTCGCAGTTTTTCGAGGGATTTCTCCTCGCGCAACTGTATTTGATGCCGGCGTGGGACGATCCGAACCCGGTCCGCCAGCTCGAGCGGATGATGTTCATCGAGCCGCCGCTTTTTTACCGGCGCTACGCGACTAGCCTGAAGGCGGGCACGGAAATTTTCGCGCTCGGAGAGGAGACGACCGAGCTCTATTACGTGTGCCAGGGACTCGTCCATTTAAAGATGCCGAACCAAGTGCTCGAGATCGGCAGGGGCCGCGTATTCGGGGAATTCGCGAGCATAGCCGGCGGGCACCGGACGGCGACGGCGACGGCGGTGACGGATTCGGTCCTGCTGAAGCTGCCCGCGAGGCTTTTTCAGGAAACGATCGAGGTCGACGCGGACCTATCGCGGCGAACGCTCCAGATGATCGCGGACTACGTGCGCAAGCAAAACAAAATGGCCACTTCCAGCGAAGAATGACTTATGGTATCACTAACGATAAGCGAGAGGTAAAACACTATGTGCGGAATTGTCGGATACATCGGTGACGAGGAAGCGACGCCCGTCTTGATTAACGCCCTGAAAAAGCTCGAATACCGGGGCTATGACTCGGCCGGCATCGCCGTCATCGGCGACGGGAAGCTCAGCGTGCGGAAGGCGAAAGGCGCCATCAAGTTCCTTGAGCAGCGCATCGCGACGGAAATCATCCGCGGATCGGTCGGCATCGGGCACACCCGCTGGGCGACGCACGGGGAACCGAGCGACGTAAACTCGCACCCGCACACCGACGTCGCCGGCAAAATCGCCGTCGTCCATAACGGTATCATCGAAAACCACGCGAAACTCCGCGCCTTTCTCGAAAGCCACGGCGTCGCGTTCCGCAGCCAGACGGACACGGAAGTGGTCGCGCATCTTATCGACTTTCACTATAACGGCGACCTCCTCCAGGCAGTGCTCGAGACGCTCAAGAGGATCGAGGGTTCCTACGCCCTCTCCGTCGTATGCGAAAGCTCGCCCGACCGCATCGTCGCCGTCCGAAAGGACGCGCCGCTCGTCATCGGCGTCGGCAAGGGCGAAAACCTCATCGCCTCGGACGTCCCACCCCTCCTCGAATACACCCGCGACGTGTACTACCCGAACGACCTCGAGGTCGCGGTGGTGTACCGGGATCGCGTCGAGTTTTACGACGCCGACGGGGACCCGATCGAGAAAACGACGACCCACGTCGAGTGGGACATTTCCGCGGCGGAAAAGGGCGGCTATGAGCATTTCATGCTGAAGGAAATTCACGAGCAGCCGAAGGCCTTGGCCGACACCCTGCGCGCGAGGATCAAGACTTACGCGACGAAATCTATCAATCTTGAGGAAATCGGCTTCGACGCGAGTTGGGCGGAGGCGAACCGCGTCGTCATCACCGCGTGCGGCACCGCCTGGCACGCGGGCGTCGTCGGGAAATACGCCTTCGAGCGATTCGCGCGCATCCCGGTCGACGTCGACATCGCGAGCGAATACCGCTACCGCAACCCTATCTTCGACCCCAAGGACATCTTCATCATTATCAGCCAGTCGGGAGAGACCGCGGACACGCTCGCTGCCATGCGCATGGCCCGTTCGGGCGGCGCGCGCATCATCGCGATCACGAACGCCGTCGGCTCAACCCTCGCGAGGGAGGCCGATCTCGTCATGTATACCTGGGCGGGACCCGAAATCGCGGTTGCCTCGACGAAAGCGTTCACGACCCAACTCATGTGCGTGTACTTGATCGCCCTCCAGTTCGGCGCGCTTCGCGGAACCATCTCGAGCGAGGATCTCGCGCGCCACATCGACGAACTTGAGGCCCTTCCCGCTCAGGCGGAGAAAATCCTCGCCGAGAAAGAGACCATCCAACGGTTCGCCGCCCGAAACTTCAACAAGTCGAAGGCTTTTTTCATGGGGAGGCTTTTCGATTACGCGATCAGCCTCGAAAGCGCGCTCAAATTAAAGGAAATCAGCTATACCCATTCCGAGGCATTCGCCGCCGGAGAGCTCAAGCACGGCCCGATCGCCCTCGTCGACGAAACGACGCTTATCGTCGCCATTTGCACGCAACGGGAACTCTTTGACAAGATGGACTCGAACATTAAGGAAGTGAAGGCGCGCGGGGCGACCGTGCTCGTCATAACCTACGAGGGCGAGACGCACTTCGACAAGACCGCCGACGAGATTTTCAGGATACCCGCCGCCCCGGACGCCTTGACGCCGATGCTTTCGGTAATCCCGAGCCAACTGTACGCGTACTATTGCTCCGTCCTGCGGGGTCTCGACCCCGATAAGCCGCGCAACCTCGCGAAATCGGTGACGGTAGAATAAAAAAAACCGGACGGTCTTGCCGTCCGGCTTTTTTTTAGCCTTACCCGATAGCCGCAGTCACGCGCGTGACGGTTATTCCGTGCGGAAGGAATTGACGACTTTTCCCATCGTCGCGATGGCGGCCTGGGTCGAATCCACGACGCCGACGATCTTCGAGCCGCCTGCCTGAATCGCGTCCGCGCCCGCGATGGCGTCCGAGACGCTTTGGTCGATTTCGCGCGACTCGCCCTGAAGCCGCGCCATTTCCTCGACGATGATCCCGTTACCGGCTTTCATTTCGCGAGAGCTTTCCCGCACTTGCTCGGTGATATCGTTCATATCCTTGAGGGCCTCGAGGATTTGGCTCGCGCCTTCCTGCTGCTCCCCGATGGACGCGCGCACTTCACGCACGAGGGCGTCGGTCGCCGCGAGCCGCTCGGAAACGGACTTAAACGCTTTTTCGGTCTCGCGCGAGGCGGTTACCATCTCGGCGACCGCGCCCTGTACGTAGTTGATCTCTTTTTTGATCGTTTTCGTCTCGTTCGAGGACGTTTCCGCGAGACGGCGAATTTCGTCCGCGACGACGGAGAAGCCCTGCCCGGCCTCGCCCGCGTGGGCGGCCTCGATCGCCGCGTTCATGGCCAAGAGGTTCGTCTGCGCGGCGATTTTGGCGATGACTTTATTCGCCTCGTGGAGGGCGTTCGAGCGCTCGGCGATATTGTCCACCCGCGCGCCGTTCGCCGCCTGCAACTCGGTACCCACCGATACGGAAGCGGAAAGCACCCCGAACTCGTCCGCCATGCGGCCGATCGAGGCGTTAATGGAACCGATGGTGCCGACCATTTCCTCGATGGAGGCGGAGGCCTCGGTGACGCTCGCGGACTGGGACACGATGAGCTCGTCGAGGGACTCGACGTTTTTCGCGATTTGCCCAACTGCCGCCGTCGACTCCGAAACGCTTTTCAGCTGATCGCGCGCCTTTTCCCGGACCCGACCGATACCGGACACGATTCGCTCGGTGGCGGAACCGGATTCCTTAATGGCGAGATCGAGGGTCTGACCAGACGTCGTCAGCTGCGCTTGGTCTCGCTTTAAATCGGCGACGTCGCGCATGAGCGTCTCGCAAAAATGGTTTACTGAACCGGCTATCGTCCCGAATTCGTCCACCGAGCACACGTTAATGCGCCGCGATAAATCCTTGTCGGCGGAGACGAGGTTGTCGAGCTGGCCGATGATGAGCCGGTAAATTCTCGCGGTATTCCGACTCCACGTGGCGATTAGCACCATGACGACCCCGATGAAAACCGCGCCAGCCACGATAGTGGAGATAATTGGGCCCTTCGTGATCTGGGTCCCCCCCTCGGTCTGGGCGAGGAACAGCAGTACGAGGGCCGCCCCGTTCATAAAGGACATGATGACGATGAACGCGGGAATTATGAATATTTTGCGGGTTTGCCGCGACACGCGAAGGTCCGCCGGATAGGCGTAGAGCCCGGACGCGACGAGGGTTTCCGTCGTTAAGTTATCGGAACGGACGTAGAGCATCGCCGCGATCGCCATGGCGGCGGAAAAGAGCAATAAGAACGCCGCCAGCCGCATTCCCGCGGGAACCGGGAAAAAACCGGGTATCACGTATAAAAAAGAGAGATACACGAGAAATACGCCGACGAGGGCGACGAGAATGCGCAGAGGCGCCGAACCGAGCTTAGCGAGAGCCGCCCGAGAATCATCCTCGTTTTCGGCCGTTTTTTTATAATCTAGGTCGTAAATCGGCGAAAAACGCCGCAACAGCGAGAATGAAATGGCCACGTAAACAAGAACGGATATTAAAAATTTCGCCGCGACAAGGCTTAGAGCCTCCGAATGAGACCCAATTCCAAAAAAACCGCCCGCAAGGCACGCGATCGAAAACAGCTCACTGATGACGACGAAACGAAGGTAAACCATTCCAAAGCGCTTTTTCATTACTAACCTCTATAGACCCTTAAGTATAGTCTGAGAGTTAACGCTCGTCAGCACGAGATTCGTTTTTTCACCTTTTTTTTAAACTCCATGAGGTTTGGGTCTGTGATTGAGCGCGAGGGCGAGCCAGCGCCGCCCAAGCCCTTATTGAGCGAAATATTTCCGCAGCATGTCGCGAACGACGGGACCGACGATCTTATACCCGGCATCGTTCAAATGGAGCCCGTCCGGCATGATATCCG
>QKAR01000071.1 GCA_003246335.1 Spirochaetales bacterium
AGGAGGCACCCCGCGTAGTCGGCGAGAAAGGCCTCGAGAATGCCCATCGAGTAAATGTCGAAATCGTTCGTCGGCTCGTCGAGAACGAGGAAGTTCGGGTTTGCCATCAGCAGCCGCACGAGGTAAACGCGCTTGCGCTCGCCGCCGGACAGCGTCGTTACGGGCGAGTATTGGATTTTTCCGTCGAGGCCGAAGCGGTCGAGCAGCTGCGACGCGCTGACGGTAGAACCGTCGGGAAGCGCGATGACCTCCGCTGCGTCCTTAATGTATTCGAGCACGGTTTGGCCGTCGCCGCCGAGTTCCGGGTTTTGCCGGTAATAGGCGATGACGGTGTTTTCCCCGCGCGTGACGGAGCCCTCGTCCGGCTTAAGATTTCCGGTGAGCAGGTTAAGCAGCGTCGTCTTTCCCGAACCATTGTCCCCGAAGACGCCGATCCGCTCGCCTTTTTTGAACTCGTACGAAAAATCGGCTATTACCCGATTCTCGCCGCCGTCGGGCAGGGGCCAAGCCTTCGCGAGCGATTCGGCCTGCAGGATTTTTCCGCCGAGCCGACGGCCCGAAACCGCGAACGAGAATTCTTTGTTTTGCTTGAGCTGCTCTTTCGAGAGCCGGAGCCGATCCATTTTTTCGTGGATGGAATCGATGCGCGCCTGCGCCTTGGTCCCGCGGGCCTGCGGCCCCCGCAAGAGCCATTCGCGCTCGCTGCGGAGCACCGACTCGAGCCGCGCGTCGGTGTTGGCGCGGATTTGCGCGGCGATTTCTTTTTTCTCGAGATAGCGGGTAAAATTCCCGTCGTAGCGCGTCAGTTCCCGGAACTCAAGCTCGTAAATCGCCCTGCATACCGCGTCGAGAAAATAGCGGTCGTGCGTGACCATGAGCACGCTGCGGTCCGTCGTGCGCAGGTATTCCTCAAGCCAGGCTATCGTCGAGATATCGAGATGGTTCGTGGGCTCGTCGAGCAGGAGGAGTTTCGTGTCCTCTATTAGCACTTGCGCGAGCGCGACTTTTTTGAGCATGCCGCCGGAAAGCGAGCCCATGTTCGCGTCGAGGGAATCGAGCCCGAGCGTCGTCAAAATCGAGCCGACGGAATTTTCGTACGTCCACAAATCATTGGCGTCCATTTCGGCGGTGAGCGAATCGATCTCGTTTTGGAGCGCGTCGGGAATCGCCCCTTTCGCGGCGGCGAGGCGCGCGCAGGCGACGCCGTAGGCGCGGATAACGCGGAGTTTCGGCGAGTCGGATTTGAATAGGTGGTCGCGAATGGTGTCGCCGGGATTGAACGAGGGGTTCTGCGGCAGAAAGGAGACTCCGGCCGACTTGTTGATGACGACCGTGCCGCCGTCCGGGACGACCGAGCCGGCGATGCAACCGAGCAGGGTGCTTTTGCCCGTCCCGTTTTTGCCGATGAGGGCGGCCTTGTCGCCCTCGTCGAGGCCGAACGTTATCTCGGTAAATAGCGGCGCCTCTCGGCCCATTTTCGCCAATTTGCTGACGGAAAGAAGATTCATGGGCGGAGTATAGCAGGTTGCGGGAGGGGAAAAAAGGGCGTAGAGTGAGGAACCATGAAATCCCTCGATCCCGTTGGCATAGAGACTTTCTTTTCGCGCCTGGAGGCGGCGAACCCCGATCCGACGACCGAGCTTGAGAGTAAAAATTCCTTTACTCTCCTAGTCGCCGTCATCCTCTCCGCCCAGATGACCGATAAAGGCGTGAACCGCGCGACGAGGGCGCTGTTCGAGGTCGCCGACACGCCGGAAAAAATGCTCGCCCTCGGCGCCGAGCGGCTGACGGGCTATTTGCGGTCGATTAATTACTATCAGGCGAAAGTGAAATACGTACTGGAAACGAGTCGGCTCCTCATCGAGCGTTTCGGCGGCGAGGTGCCCGGCTCGCGGGAGGAGCTCGAGAGCCTTCCCGGCGTGGGACGGAAAACCGCGAACGTGATTCTCAACGTGGTATTCGGCCAGCCGGTCATGCCGGTCGACACGCACCTTTTGCGCATTTGTCCGCGCATCGGGCTGAGCTTCGCGACGACGCCCCTCGGCATCGAAAAAGATTTGCTCGCGATCATCCCCTCCCGATATCTTCGGCACGCGCACCATTGGCTCGTGCTCCACGGCCGCTACGTCTGCACGGCGCGGTTTCCCCGATGCGCTGAGTGCTGCATCGCCGATATCTGCCCCAAAAATGGATTGACCTGATCTCTGCTCGCGCGCGAGAAATCCCCGTTGTAAGAGCGCGCTCAGGAGAACTGCCTGTCTCCATTGACAGCGATTTTGCGATGTGCTTAAATTATGCGAATCGGAGAGAAACCGGTTTCTCTCCGGGAAAACTGCGTAACTGAGGTACTATTATGAGCAAATCGATACTTGTGCATCCCGTATCCCTTCCGAACATGCCGTGGCAAGAGCGCCCGAGTGGCGGCCGACCCGAAGTAATGTGGCGCTATTCGGCGAATCCCGTCATTAATCGCGACCAAACTGCGCGCTCGAACAGCATATTCAATAGCGCCGTCGTGCCGTTTAAAGGCGGTTTCGCCGGCGTCTTCCGCTGCGACGATACCGCGCGCAACATGAACATACACGCCGGCCGAAGCTCCGACGGTCTTACCTGGAAAATCGAGGACGATCCGATTTCCTTTAGTAAGGACGACCCGGCGATTCCCGATTCGGACTATAAATACGACCCGCGCGTCGTGTGGGTCGAGGATCGCTATTGGATTATTTGGTGCGACGGCTATCACGGGGCGAATCTCGGCATGGGCTATACGTTCGACTTCGAGACGTTTCACCGAATCGAGAATCCCCTCATGCCGTACAACCGAAACGGCGTGCTGTTTCCCCGCAGGATCGGCAAGAACTTCGCGCTTCTTTCGCGCCCGAGCGATTCGGGACACACCCCGTTCGGCGATATTTTTTATTCAGAAAGCCCGGACATGACGTATTGGGGAAAGCACCGACACGTCATGAAGCCGCTCGGCGGCTGGCAGAGCACGAAGGTCGGCGCCGGTCCCGCCCCGATCGAGACCACGGAAGGGTGGCTCCTCTTTTATCATGGCGTGCTGACGAGCTGCAACGGATTCGTGTATTCGTTCAGCGCGGCCCTGCTTGACCGCGACGAGCCGTGGAAAGTGATCGCGCGCGCCGAGCCCTACCTCATTTCGCCGCAGAAAGACTACGAATGCGTCGGCGACGTGCCGAACGTTACGTTCCCCTGCGCGGCCCTCGTGGACGGCGATACGGACCGTGTGGCTATTTATTACGGCTGCGCCGATACTTGTACCGGATTGGTTTTCGGGAAAATCGGGGAAATCGTCGATTTCGTCAAGGCGCATAACGTCCTGAAGTGACGGGGTTTGTAAATGAATGAATTAGCGAATGCCGTCAGAAAAGAACTGACGGAAGATATTTTGCCGTTTTGGGAAAAATTCGGTCGGGACATCGCGACGGGCGGGTTTTATGGTACGCTCGGAAACGATAACGTCGGTGATCCCAACGAAAGCCGATCCGTCGTCATGACGAGCCGGCATTTGTGGGCGTACAGCGCCGCCGCGCGCGAGCTCAAGAAGCCTGAACTGCTCGGGATGGCCGATTACGCCTGGAAGGCGCTCGACTCGTCCTTTATCGACCGCGAGCACGGCGGCGTTTTTTGGTCGGTGCGGCCGGACGGCAAGCCCGACGTCGCGAAAAAGCAAATTTACGGCGAAGGCTTCGCGATTTACGCCTTTTCGGAATACGCGGCCGCGCTCTTTGAGCTTCGGGGAGACCGCCTCGCCGCCGAGCGATCCCTTGGCGAGGCGCTCGCGATTTACGACCTGCTCGAAGGCCGCGTTCGCGACCGGAAATCCGGCGGCTACGTCGAGGCCCGGGCGCGCGACTGGTCGGCGACGAGCGACCTCAAGCTGTCGGAAAAGGACATCGACTGCGACAAGTCGATGAACACGAACCTTCACGTGATGGAAGGCTTCGCCGCGCTCGTGCGCGCCCTGCGCGTCGTTCGTCCGACCGACGCGGCGGTCCGAGCGCGGGTTTGCGAATCCCTTTCGTCCCTCGTCTCGATCACCGCGGAAAAAATCCTCGGCGCGGACGGGCACCTCGACCTGTATTTCGACGCCGACTGGAACGTGATCGGCCCGGACATAATTTCGTACGGTCACGATATCGAGACGAGCTGGCTTTTGTGGGAAGCGGTCGAGACGCTCGGCGACCATGAGCTCGCCGCGAACTTGCGCTCGACGGTAATCCGCATGGCGGAAATCGCGCTCGCCGAGGGTACCGATCGGGCGACGGGCGCGCTCGAGAACGAGACGCACGGCGGCAAACGAGATCGCACGCGCGTTTGGTGGTGCCAAGCGGAGGCCCTCGTCGGGTATTTCAACGCGTGGCAGCTGACCGGCGAGGCGAAATTCCTCGACGCGGCGAAGGCCGAGTGGCGCTGGATCGCCGAGCGGCAGGTCGACCCGAAAGGCGGCGACTGGTTCGCCGCCGTCGCTCCCGACGGCACGCCGGATTTGCGCGAGAGCAAGGGCGGCAACTGGAAAACCTCGTATCACAATGGACGATGCTGCATGGAAATTCTCCGGCGCGTCGCGTCTCTTTGATAAAATAAGGAGTCCCGCATGATGATGAGTTGTTTTGAGGATCGGCTCGCCCTTCTTGAGGCGGAGCATCGCGCGTTGATCGAGCGGCCGAACGTTCCGGTATACCCGGGCAACGGCGTGTTCGTTCGCTACAAAAATCCGGTGGTTACCGCCGCGCATTCGCCCCTATTTTGGCGCTACGATCTCGACAAAAAGGCGAACCCGTTCCTGATGGAACGCATGGGCATTAACGCGGCGTTCAACTCGGGCGCGATTAAGCTTAACGGCAAGTACTGTCTCGTCGTTCGCGTCGAGGGCGCCGACCGGAAAAGCTTTTTCGCCGTCGCCGAAAGCCCGAACGGAATCGATAATTTCGCGTTTCGCGATTATCCCATCGAGCTGCCGCAAACCGATAACCCCGACGTGAACGTGTACGACATGCGCCTGACGCTTCACGAGGACGGCTGGATTTACGGCGTGTTCTGCTCGGAGCGAAAAGACCCGGCGGCGCCCCGCGGCGACACGTCGAGCGCGACCGCCTCGGCGGGAATCGTCAAGACGAAAGACTTAACGACCTGGATTCGCCTTCCCGATCTCGCGACGAAATCCCCGCAGCAGCGGAACGTCGTCCTCCATCCCGAATTCGTGAACGGCAAATATATGCTGTACACGCGGCCTCAAGACGGCTTCATCGAAACCGGCTCCGGCGGCGGCATCTGCGTCGGTCTCGCGGACTCGATGGAAAAAGCCGTCGTCGCCGACGAGACCCTCCTCGACGAGAAGGTCTACCACACGATCAAGGAAGTGAAAAACGGGGCGGGCGCGGTCCCGATTAAAACCGCTCGCGGTTGGCTCCATATCGCGCACGGCGTGCGCAATACCGCCGCGGGACTTCGCTACGTCGTGTACGCCTTCGTCACCGACCTCGCCGACCCGACGAAACTCATCGCGACCCCCGGCGGATACCTCATCGCCCCCGAGGGCGACGAGCGCGTCGGCGACGTGTCGAACGTCGCCTTTATCAACGGCGCCATCGCCGAGGACGACGGCCGCCTGTTACTGTATTACGCCTCGGCGGACACGCGGATGCACGTCGCGGAATCGACCGTCGATCGGCTTCTCGATTACTGCTTTAATACCCCGGCGGACCCGCTCACGTCCCAGGGCTCGGTGAAGCAGCGGGTCGAGATGATCCGAAAAAACCTCGGTCGATAAGCTTTCCCCTCCAAGCGTAGCCGGTCGCTTCCGTTGAATAAACGGTCGCGAACGGCTACCTTTATTCATCCCTATGAAACTCACGATCAACGAAATCGCCGAAATCGCGCAAGTCGCCAAGAGCACCGTGTCGAAGGCCCTCAACGGGCAAAAGGGCGTGAGCGAGGAAAAGCGCCGCCAAATACTCGCGCTCGCCGAGCGGCTGAATTACGAGCCGAGCGCGTCCGCCCAGGCTCTCGCGTCGAGCAGGACCGGCACTATCGGGCTATTAATCCCCCATGAGGCGAGTTATTCGCTTTCCGGCGCCTATTGGTCCGCGATAATCACGGCGATCGCGCAGGAAGCCAGCCGGAATAATTATTCTTTAATGATTTTAACGCCGTCGCGCGAAGACGA
>QKAR01000130.1 GCA_003246335.1 Spirochaetales bacterium
GGCCGCCGAGCGGAGCGAAAGCCTCAAGGGCGCGCTTCGGGTGATGAACAAAGAAATCGACGCGCTCTCCGTCAAGGTCAGCGAAACGCTGGAAAACTGGTCGGCACTGGAAGACGCCACGCCGCTCCCCGATGGTTTCGACACGTTCTACGCTATCTTAATGGACCGTTTTCACCGCGAGGAACGCGTGCTCTACGCGAAATACGCGCGGCTACCCGAGTCGCAGTCGTCAGAAAAAAAAGAAGAAAGCCCGCCACGCGGCCCATTGAGCCGGTTGGCGGCCGGGATTCACTTACCCAAGGAATTCAAGCTGTCTGAGCGGGCGTAAGCGCTCGCGCCCGCCGACGGGAATCGGCTAAATCCTCGCAACCCCGGTTTCGCGCGCCGCTGCGGCCACGGCCGTCGCCACGGCTTTTCCGACGCGCGGGTCGAGGGCGTCCGGAATAACGCGATCGGGGCCTAACCCCTCCTCGGAGACGAGATTCGCTATCGCGTTCGCCGCGGCGAGCTTCATCGCCTCGTTGATGTCGCGCGCGCGAACGTCGAGGGCTCCGCGGAAAACTCCCGGAAACGCGAGGACGTTATTGATCTGGTTCGGGAAATCCGACCTACCCGTCGCGGTAACTTTCGCGCCAGCCGCTTTCGCGTCGTCGGGAAGGATCTCGGGGATGGGATTCGCGCAGGCGAAAACGATGGGGTCGCGCGCCATGGAGCGAACCATGTCCTGGGTAAGGACGCCGGGCGCGGATACGCCGATAAAGGCGTCGGCCCCGACGATGACGTCGCCGAGCTTTCCGCTCTTTCGCTCGGGGTTAGTTATCGCGGCGATTTCCTGCTTGGCGGGATTGAGGTTTTCCCGCCCTTCGTATATCGCGCCCGCCCGGTCGCACAGGACGAGTTTTTTCACGCCGCTCGTGAGCAGAAGCCGCGATATTGCGGTCGCGGCCGCGCCCGCGCCGTTCACGACGACGGAAAGGTCTCCGAGTTCCTTACCGACGACGCGGGCCGCGTTAATGAGGCCGGCGAGGGTGACGATGGCGGTTCCGTGCTGATCGTCGTGGAATATCGGTATATCGCACCGCTCTTTCAGTTTTTTCTCGATCTCAAAGCATCGGGGAGCCGAAATGTCCTCAAGGTTAACGCCGCCGAACGACCCGGCGAGCAAGGCGACGGTATTAACGATTTCGTCGACGTCCTTTGAGCGGACGCACAGAGGGAACGCGTCGACGCCGCCGAAAGCCTTAAAAAGCGCGCATTTCCCCTCCATGACGGGCATTCCCGCCTCGGGGCCGATATCGCCGAGGCCCAAGACCGCCGTTCCGTCGGTAACGACGGCGACGAGATTATGCCGCCTCGTGTACACGTAGGATAAATCGACGTCTTTCGCGATTTCCAGGCAGGGATCGGCGACGCCGGGCGTGTATGCCACGGCCAGATCCTCGCGCGTGTTTAACGGCGCGCGCGTCGTTATCTCGATCTTTCCCGCCCACTCGGTATGTTTGCGTATCGCCTTGCTCTTTTCCATGCGTTAGGCCTCCCTTCGCCTAACCCCGTTCATGGGTTACCTAATTATCCCATTGGGGGTATAGTTAATATCTAAAGGACTCGTCTTAAAGAAAAGAAAAAAAGAACCACACACCACCACATTCTCAAAGGAGATACCATTGACCGAGATCATCCCCGGATTCCTGCGCTTCAACACCTTACAGGCCGCCAATAGCATACTGCTGTTGGGCTTAATCCTTTTTTTAGGGTCTGCGGGTGGATTCATTTTCAAGAAACTCAAGATTCCGCAAGTGGTGGGCTACATCGTCATCGGTATTCTGCTCGGACAGTCGGGTTTCCATCTCGTCAGTTTTCAGGTAATTCAGACCCTCGATCCCATATCCAATTTCGCGCTGTCCCTCATAGGCTTTCTCATCGGCGCGGAACTTCGCCTCTCGGTGATAAAGAAATACGGCAAGCAATTCGTCGGGATATTGCTGTTCGAGGCCATCGTACCTTTCGTGAGCGTGACGGTTCTCGTGAGCGCGATATCGATGTTCGTGACGCACGATCTCAGGACGTCCGTCGCGCTCGGCATGCTGCTCGGCTCGATCGCCTCGGCGACGGCCCCCGCGGCGACGACGGACGTGCTCGCCGAAAACCGCACGCGAGGGCCGCTGACGACCATACTGCTCGGTATAGTCGCCATGGACGACGCGGTCGCGCTCGTTTTGTTCGCCGTCGCCTCGACGATCGCCGCGGGGCTCGTCGGCTCGCACGCGACGTCGTTCGGCGCGCAGCTCGCCTCAATCGCCTACTCCATCGGGGCGTCGTGCGCGTTCGGCGCGATCGGGGGATTCCTGCTCACCCGCATCATACGAAAACTCGGCAAGGACGACGGGAGAACGCTCGCGTTTTCCCTCGGGTCCATCATGCTCATGTGCGGGGTCTCCGCCTATCTCGATCTCGACACAATCTTGGTCGCCATGGCCATGGGCTTTTTCATCGTCAATTTCTCAAAGGGAAAATCAGAGGAACTCTTTAAGCTCGTCGACCGGTTCACCCCGCCGATATACGTCATGTTTTTCGTCCTCGTCGGGGCCAAGCTCAACGTTTGGAGCGTGTCCCCCTACCTCGCGGTCATCGCCGTCGTCTACGTCGCCGCGCGAACGATCGGCAAATCCGTCGGCTCGACGTTCGGGGCGAAACTGACCGGGGCCCCGACCACGGTGAAAAAATACATGAAGTGGTGTCTCTTGAGCCAAGCGGGCGTCGCTATCGGTCTCTCCATCTCCGCGGGCCAGCTGTTCCCCGAATCGCTCGGGCCGACCGTCATGCTCGTCATCACGGCGACGACCTTCATCGTCCAGCTCATCGGGCCGGTCTGCGTGAGGCACGGCGTGTGCAAAGCCGGCGAGTGCAACCTCGACGTCACCGAGGAGGACATCATCCACGAAAGCACCGTCGCCGACGTTCTTGGCATGACGGGAAAACGCACGATGTCGACACTGCCCGAGGACGCGCCCTTCGCCCGCGTCCTCGAAAACTTCGGGAAGCAGACGGCGCTGAGCACGCTCGTGTGCTCAGGCGACAAGAAGCTCGTCGGCATCATCACCGTCGACATATTGAAGGACGCGCTCCTCTTGGGCGAGATATCGGAATCCCTACTCGCCTGCGACTTGATGAACCCCGCCCCGACGACCTGCCGTCCGGACGCCCCGCTTTCGGACGTTCAGGAATTGTTTCAGCAAGGAAACGTCGATACCGTTCCCGTCGTCGACGGGGACGGCGCGGTCAAGGGAATCATCGAGGCCCGATCGATCGAGAAGTATTTCCATAAGCGCGTTCTCGATTTGCGCGAGCGGGCGGACTCGCTCGAGCGGGCATAAACGTCGACGAGCACGCGCCCATAAGTCGCGATCACGAAACCGACGCGCCGCTAGCCTCGTCCGCGATAATCCTCCCGAGGGTCTCAAGATCGGCGAGCCGAGGGGGAATGAGGGCGCAGCCGCCGTTTACCCGCAAGTACCCGCGAAAAAAAGGATTCGCCGAGAACATCTCGCCCGGCGCGGCGAAGACGCCGTTTTTCGCGGCGCGCTCGAACACGCGCGTGCCGCTCACTCCGGGAGGGAGCGCGATCCACAAAAGGCAGCCGCCCATCGGCAGGGGTATCGAGCAATTCTCGGGAAAGAGTGCGCGAAGCGCGGCTTGATATTCCTGAAGACGCCGCCCCAGGGCGAAGCGCATCGCCCGCAGATGGCGGGAAAACTGCGGGCCCTCGAGATAGCGCGCGAGCACTTGCTGAGCCGGATGGTTGGTCGCGCAACTAACCGCGAGCTTATCGTCCGTCAGCTCGGCGGCGAGGGACGGAGAGCGAATCCAGCCGACGCGGAGACCGGGCGCGAGCGTTTTCGAAAACGACGAGACGAGGATGAGCCTATCCCAATCGCGTACCGCCGAAAGGTTCGGCGGGCGCTCTCGCGAAAAATAGAGGTCGCCGTAACTGTCGTCCTGCAAAACGTATGCGCCGTGCCTCATCGCGAGATCGACGAGACGGCGCTTGTCCTCGGGCGGCATGATGCCGCCGGTCGGGTTTTGGACGTTGGGCTGGCACACGATGAGCTTCGCGCGATTTTGCCCGAGAGCGCGCTCAAGGGCGTCCAGGTCCATGCTTCCCGCCCCGGTCAGCGGTATCTCGACGAGCCGCGCCCGCGCCCCGGCCAATTGCCGGAAGAAATCGAAATACGCGGGCGACTCAAGGACGACGGTATCTCCGGGTTCGACGATACGGCGAAAGACGAGATGAAGGGCCTCGGTCGCGCCGTTCGTGACGACGATATCCTCAGGCCGGGTCGGGCCGTTCGCCGAGGCGTACGTCAGAGCGATAGCCCGGCGCAAACCCTCGTCGCCGGACGGGTCCGCGTAATGAGTCCACGACGGGCCGAGCGTCGAGAAAATCCGCTGAAGGCGCGCGCGGGGAATGAGGTCGTCGCCCGGCGCCGCAAGGGAAAGGCTCGATCCCCTCAGCGCGAGACGTTCCATGATCTGATCGAGCCGTCGACCGCTTTCGGTTGAATACGACTCGTACGGGGATTTCGGCGCGGCGATCGTCGGCACCGACGGCAATGCGCAAACCCGGCTCCCTGACCGCGATTGGGTCTCGATGAGCCCATCGCGCTCAAGCAACTCAAGGGCCGTGCGCACCGTATTGACGCCATGCCCGCCGGCCTCGGCTATTCGCCGAACCGACGGTAGCCGGTCACCGACGCGGAGCGAGCCGGAAAGAATAAGGTCGCGATACAGGCCATAGACGCCTTCATACTTCGTCATAAGCCGCATCATACTGTATCAGGAAAAACGTTTCAATTTGAGTCTGTATCAGCGAAGACGAATATGCCACTATGAGGCCCAAGGAAAACCCATGCAAACAAGAAAAACTTACGCGAGATTCGCCCTCGTCTGCGCCGTTTTCGGCACCACGTTTTTAGCGATACGCATGTGCCTGCTCGGCGGAGCGACGCCATTTTTGGCGTCCGGCCTGCGATTCACCTTCGCCGGGGCCGTCCTTGTGTCGGCCCTCGCGCTCAACAAAAAGATACGGGCCGGATTCCTTCGAAAGAAGTGGCGGCAGATCGCGATCCTCGGCCTATTTCAAACGTCGATAACCTTCGGGACGATGTATTTCGCCGAGACGCGGCTCGACTCCGGGTACATGGCGCGGCTGGACGCGCTCGGCCCCCTCTTCACCGCGGCGTTCGCCCTCGCCATCATGCGAAAGCGTCTTCACGCGGCGCACTGGATAGGTTTTGCGCTCGGCACCGCGGGAACGTTTTTGCTCGCGGGTAAACCGGGGAGTCCCGATTTCGACGCGGGCTTTCTCGCCATCGCTCTCGTCGGCACCGCGGCGTACTCGCTTTCAATGGTTCTGTACGATCGTTTTTTTGGGAAGGACGACGATCCGGTGGCGATCAACGCGCTCCAAATGCTCGTCGGGGGCCTCGTTCTTTTAGCCGCGGTCCCGATCTTCGAGAAACCCGCGTTTCCGCTCAACGCCTCGACGGTCGGGGCGCTCCTGTATCTCGCGGTGGTCGGATCGATCGTCGCGCATACGGTGAATTGCGTCGTGATCCGCGACGCGGGCCCGGTGTTCGCCTCGGCTTGGCTCTACGTGTCGCCGGTGCTCGCGAGCTTCGCGGGTTTCATCGCGCTCGGCGAGCGGGTCACGCCGCTCGGGGCCGTCGGCACGGCGCTCGCCCTTCTCGGAGTTCTCGCCGTTAACCGGGCGGAAAAAAGTTCACCGAACGAGAAGAAGCACATCCGATCGACCGAAGCCGAACGGGGCCTCGAGAGAAACGCCGCGCGTTCCGAAGCGAGTCTCGCGCGGGCGGATTCGCCGCCGCGAGAACTCTCCGAAATCGCGCGACCCTAATCCCTCAGTCGTCGAAAAGGCAAGCGGACAAGTGTCCCGCGCCAACGTCGCGAAGCGGCGGTCGCGCGGCGGAGCACTCGGGCCGAGCGCGCGGGCAGCGCGGATGGAAATGACAGCCGGCCGGCGGGTGGATCGCGCTCGGTATCTCACCGCGGGCGACTTCCTCCGTTCGGCGACGATCGGGATCGGGCACCGGGACGGCGTGCAGCAAAGCCTTTGTATACGGATGGTGCGGATGGGAGAAGAGATCCTTCTTCGGCGCGATCTCGACGATGCGCCCCAAATACATGATGGCGACGCGGTCGCACAGGTATTTCGCGGTCGCGAGGTCATGCGTGATGAAAAGGTACGTCATGCCCATCTCGTCCTTGAGCCGCTTGAGCAGTTCCATGACGAGGGCGCGCACCGAAACGTCCGCCATCGCGATGGGCTCGTCGGCGACGAGGAATTCCGGGTTCGTGACGAGGGCGCGCGCGATGACGACGCGCTGGCACTGTCCGCCGGATATTTGGTGGGGATACTTCCGATAGAGGAATTCCGCCGGCGCGAGGCCGACTTTTTCCATCAGCGAAAGCACCGCCGCGCGGCGCTCGGCGGGGTCGAGAATGCCGTGAATGGACAGCGGGTGCGTAATCGCCTGGCCGACCGTCATGCGCGGGCTCAAGGAACCGTTCGGGTCCTGGAACACCATCTGCAGCCGGGGGCGAAGCGACCGCATTTCGACGCGGCCGATCGTGGCGAGATCCTTTCCCCCGTACATGACGGTTCCCGAAGTCGGGTCCATCAATCGCGTCAGGAGCCGGCCGGTCGTCGATTTTCCCGAGCCGGACTCTCCGGCGAGGCCGAGGACTTCCCCTCGATGGATCGTGAACGAAACGTCGTCGACCGCGTGGACGACGTCGCCGCCTTTACGCGATCGGTCAAACAAGCCGCTCCGCACGGGAAACTCTTTGACCAAATTGGTCACCTTAATCAGCTCTTCCATGACGAAGCCTCCGGATACAAATGGCAGGCGGCCTTTCGCCCCTTGCCGAAGTCGACGAGCCCGGGATCGGTTTTACCGCAGACGTCCATCGCCCTCGGGCAGCGCGGCATGAACGGGCAGCCGACGGGCGGCGTGACGAGATCGGGCGGGTTGCCGTCCATGGTCGTCAGCGCATCCTGGTCGAGGAACACGTTCGGCACGCAGTCGATGAGGCCCGCGGCGTACGGATGGATCGGCGAGTGGAAAATATCCCGCGCGGGTCCCTCCTCCATCACCTTTCCGCCGTACATGACGACGATGCGGTCGGCGATTTCCGCCACGAGTCCGAGGTTGTGCGTGATAAGAATGATCGAAAGGTTATATTTCTTTCGCAGCCGGTTCAAAAGGTCGACAAAGCCCGCCTCGACGATAACGTCGAGGCTCGTCGTCGGCTCGTCGCAGATGACTATGTCCGGCTTCATGATGAGGCCGAGCGCGATCATGATGCGCTGCCGCATGCCGCCCGACATTTGATGCGGGTACTCGCGCATGCGCGAGCGGTCGATGCCGAGCTCCTCGAGGATTTCCGCCGTCATCGCGAGGGCAGCCTTCCGTTTAACCGATGGATTATGCCGCTTGATCGTCTCGACGAAATGATCCTGGATGCGGAGCAGCGGGTTGAGGGAGGTCAGCGGATTCTGAAACACCATGGCGATGTCCTTGCCGCGGACGGCGCGCTTCTCGTCCTCCGTCATCTTTAAGATATCTTTTCCGTGATACAGGATCTCGCCGGCGACGATCTTTCCCGGCTCGCGGACGAGGTCGATGAGCGCGAGGCCCATCGTCGATTTTCCGCAGCCGGACTCGCCGACGATGCCGAGCGTCTCGCCGTTCGCGAGCGTCAGGCTCACGCCCCGGACGGCCTTCACCGTCCCGATGGCGATGGGGTAGTCGATGCGTAAATCCCGCACGTCGAGAATGGGGGCGCCGTCTTGGGCGCCCGTTTCAATTTCGCTCATCGCTCATTTCTCCAACAGCTTCGGGTTCATGATTTCCGCGAGGCCCTCGCCGAGCATCGTGAAGCCGAGCGCGAGCGTCATGATCATGACGCCGGGGAAGGTTATCATCCACCACACGCCCGACGGCAAAAATTTCTTTCCCATCGACAAGTCCATTCCCCAGTCGGGAATTCCGCCGGAAAGCCCGAGACCGATATAGGACAGCGCGGACTCCGTCATGATCGCGTCGGCGATGTTCAGCGAGAACACGACGACGACGGTCGCGATGACGTTCGGGAAAACGTAGCGGGCCAATATCGTTCGGCGACGCGCGCCGATCGCGCTCGCGGCCTCGACGTAGAGCTCTTCCTTGATCGAGAGCGTCTGCCCGCGCACGAGGCGGAAGTACGTCGGTATGTAAATGACCGCGACCGCGACCGTCACGTTGATGATTCCCGGCCCGAGCATCGCCGCGAAGGCGATCGCGAGAATGAGACCGGGGAACGAGTACAGCGAATCCATGATGAGGGAAAGCACTCGGTCGAGCGCCCCGCCGAGGAATCCCGACATGAGGCCGAGCGGGATTCCGACGGCGCTCGAGACGAGGGCGGCGAGAACCGCGACGCCGAGGATCGTCCGCGAGCCGTACACCATGCGCGAAAACACGTCGCGGCAGAGATTGTCGGTGCCGAAAAGATTCGTCGCGTTCGGGGCCGCGAGCTGCGGGCCCGCTTCCTGGTCGAGGGGGCTGAACGAGGTGAACAAGGTCGGGAAAAGCGCGCTGAAGGCAATGAGCGCGATGATGAAAATTCCCGCGATCATGATCCACCATTCGGCGCCGTAGCGTCGGTTCTTCGTGGAAACCCACCGAAAAAAACGGCTCGCCGCGGACGCGGGGCTTAGGGATGAGCCGGACGCGCCGGCGTTCGTATTCATTTGCTGTGCCATGGGCTCTCCTAATATTTGACGCGCGGGTCGACGAAGGCGTACACGATGTCGACGATGAGCGAGATACCGCTGACGAGCAACGCGTACACGACGATGACGCCCTGTATCACCGGGTAATCGCGCAGGTATATCCGCTCAAGCAGCAATCGACCGATGCCCGGCCACGAGAACGTGGACTCGGTCAGGATCGCGCCGGCGAGCAGCGTCGCGAACTGAAGGCCGAGCATGGTGAGCACGGGAATGAACGCGTTTTTAAGGGCATGGCGAAACACGACGCTCCGCTCCGGGATGCCGCGCGCGCGCGCCGCGAGCACGTAGTCGCTTTTCAGGGTATCGAGCATGTTCGCCCGCGTCAGGCGAAGGAACACGCCGGATAGGGTAATCCCGAGCGTGAGCGCGGGAAGCAGCAGGTGGATGAGCACGTCGCCGAGCGACGACCAATCCTGCGCGATGATCGTGTCGATCACGTAAAAGTTCGTCAGCGCGAAATCCGACGTGAATACGCGGGAACCGGTGCGGCCGGCGATGGGCAGCCAATTGAGGGCGATGCCGAACACGAGCTGCAGGATCAAACCCATCCAATACACGGGAATGCAGTAGACGATATTGCCGTACAGACGTATGCCGAAATCAAGCGGCGTCTTGCGCCGGCTCGCGGCGAACGCGCCGAGGGGTATGCCGATCGCGAGGGTCAGGATCATGCCGAAGACGGTCAGCTCGATCGTCGCGGGCAATTTTTCCTTGATGGGAACGATGACGTCCTCTTTAAAAACCATCGACTCGCCGAGGTCCAAATGCGCGATTTGGCCGATGTAGTCGAAATATTGCAGAATGAGCGGTTTGTTGAGGCCGAGCGCCTCTTGCTTTTCGGCGATGACTTCGGGCGGCGCGTGGGCGCCGAGCATGGCCGAAACGGGATCTCCCGGCATGACGCGCAAAACAACGAAGACCAGACTCAAAAGAATAAAGAGCATGGGGATGGTAAGGAGCGCGCGGGTAACTATGTATTTAAGAAGGTTATTCATCGGAGCCTCTGACGGATAAAATAAAAGACCCCGCCCGCTTGAGGGGAGGGGTCTCGGCCGCGGGCATGCGCCCGCAGCGCGCGATTACTTCATCTGAAGCTCGTTAAAGTTGAAAATGAGCGTCGGCCCAAGCTTGACGCCGGACACGTTGGTCTTCGTGAAAATGAAGAGATCGCCCTGCCATATCGGCACGGTCATGACTTCATCGGTCCACATTTTCTGAACCTGCTCGAACACCGCTTTGCGGACGGCGGGATCGGTGGAAGCCTGCTCTTTGGAGAACAGGTCGTCCCACTTGGGATCTGAGAAGTAAATACCCATACCGGCGGAACCGGACGTACCGGCGAACGCGGCGGTGTAGTTATCCGGATCGACGTAGTCGGGATACCAGCCGAGGAGGAAGGCGGGCATGAGCTTCTTGTTCCAGTTATCCTTGTAGGTCGCCCACTCGGCGCTCTTGAGCGTCACCTTGATGGCGGGGCATTTTTCGAGCTGGGCCTTGAGGACTTCGGCCATGTTGACCTCGGTGTCGCCGTAGTGGCTCGGGGTGTACCAGAAATCGAAGGAAAGCGGCTTCGCGGCGGTGTATCCCTTTGAGGCGAGGAGCTTCGTGGCAAGCGCGACATTTCCATCGCCGAAGACGGTCTTGAAGTCGTCGGTATGATAAATCATGCCGTTCGCGACCATCGAATAGAGCGGAGAGTTTTGACCAAGGTACACTTTCTGGATGATCTCGGGGCGGTTAACGAGGGCGGCTACCGCCTGGCGGAGCGTCTTATCCTTGAAAATGCCGTTCGAGGTCTCAAAGCAGATGTAGCGGATTTGCGGACCGGGCAATCGGTTCGTCACGATGCCTTTTTTCGCGGAAAGGTCCTTAATATCGGACGGATTGAGCGATTTGTAGACGAGGTCGATTTCGCCCTTTTCGAAGGCGAGGCGCATCGTCGTGGGATCGGCGAAATAGCGGATGACGATGCGATTTACCGCGGGCTTGTCGCCGTAGAACGCGGGGTTCGCCTCGAAGATAGCCTCCTCGTCGCGCTTGAACGAGACGAGTTTGTACGCGCCAAGTCCGTTCAGGGTTTTGCTCTTGAGCTCGCCGATATCCTTAATAATTTTGTCGGCGGGGAAGTCGTTCGGATTGAGCGGGAAGTACGTCGGGGTCGCGACGAGCGAGGGGAAGAACGCGCAGGGCTGATTCAGGGTGAACACGACGGTCAGGGGATCCTTGACCGAAACGGACTTCACGAAGTCGCTGATGAGCCACGAAGGATCGCCCTTGAGGGCGACGACGCGGTCGATCGACCACTTCACGACGTCGGCGGTAAAGGCCGTGCCGTCGGTGAACTTGAGACCCGAGCGAAGATGGAACGTATACACGTCGCCGGCGGGATTCACGTCGTACGAGGACGCGAGCCCGGGAATGATTTCCGTGGTTCCGGCCTTATAGGAGAGAAGGCCCTTATCGATATTCTGAAACACGTCCCACGTATGAATGTCATACGCGTTGGCGGTGTCCATGTCCGAGACCTTATCGGTCGTTCCGTAAATCAGCGTCTTTTTCGGCGCCGCGAAGATTGTGCCCGTCGCGATGAGCGAAAGGGCGGCGAACGCTACTAAAAGTTTTTTCATAGCATCTCCTTATGTCTACAATAGGAAAGCGTTGCGCTCTCCGAATCGTCCCGAACCGGATCTTCATCGGTCTGGATGCGACGACTCAAACAAGCACTATAACGCGTTTCTCCCATCAGTGAAAGTGTTTTTTAAAGAAATAACGAGGGGGAACCCAATAAACCCGCGTTATTCGCAAGAGAAAAAAAACTCTGTTGACAAAGAACCGCTCATCGGCGTACAAAAGGGGACGGGAGCCTTCAGCCGGGTTCGCCGCGACACGGTCGCGGGACGGGACGGTCTCCCGCCTCGCCGGACGAAAAAATGGGGAGGGGCGCATGAAACATGAAATCGACAAACTAGACGAAGAAATATTAGCGCTCTTGCAGGCGGACGCCCGCATGCCGGTGAAGACGATCTCCTCGAAAGTGTATCTTTCGTCGCCGGCGGTATCGGCGCGCATTGACCGCCTGGAAAAGGAAGGGCTCATCCTCGGCTATCACGCCGAGGTCGATCCGCTCTGCTTTGGCTACAACATCAAGGCGTTCATCAACCTTGAGGTTGAGCCGCCGCAAAAGCAGGAATTCTATCCTTTCATTAAATCTTGCCCGAACGTCATCGAGTGCAACTGCGTGACCGGGGATTTCGCGATGCTGATCGAGGTGCAATTCCGCCGAACGGTCGATCTTGATCTCTTTATCGGGCAGCTCCAGCGCTTCGGCAGAACGAGAACGCAAATCGTCTTCTCGACGGCCGTCGAGCACCGGGGCATCGTGTGCGACGCCCCGGAGCCGGAATAACCGCAGATTACCGTGCGGCGGCCGCGGATTTTTCGCGTTCGCGAATCTCGCTCTCCCCGGCCCGCTCGCCATGAGCTATCTTTTCCTTCGCGAGCGCGAGCCGGCGGAGCGCGACGATATACGCCGCCATGCGCAAGCAACAGCCGGTTCGCACGCGCTCGGCCCACAGCTCGACGAATGATTTTTCGAGAAATTCCTCCAACAATTCGTTTACCTCTCCGGTTTCCCAAGAAACGCCGCGAAGGTTTTGAAGCCACTCAAAATACGAGACGATAACTCCGCCCGAGTTCGCGAAAATGTCGGGAACGAGCGTTATGCCCCGAGCCTCAAGCACGTCGTCCGCGTCGGCGGTAGTCGGCCCGTTCGCCGCCTCGACGACGTAGGCGCACCGCAATTCGCGCGCGACTTCCGCGTTTATTTGGTTTTCGAGGGCGGCGGGAACGAGAATTCGCGCGTCGCAGGCAAGGAGCTCGCGGTTCGCGATATGGACCACGCCCGGCGCCTCGTATCCATTAAGGAGTCGTTTCCCCTTATCGAGATACTCCACGATGGCCGGCACGTCGAGCCCGGTTTCGCAGAATACGCCGCCAGAAACGTCGCTTACCGCGACGACGATCGCGCCCTTCCCGTGAAAAATCGAGGCGGCGTTCGATCCGACGTTCCCCATCCCCTGGATGGCGACCGTCGTTCCCGCCAGCGACTCCCCGAATTTTTCGAGCACGAGCGCCGCGCACGAAACGACGCCGTATCCGGTCGCCGAAGTTCTTCCTTTCGAGCCGCCGAGCGCGAGCGGCTTTCCCGTCACCACGCCTGCCGTCGGCGCGCCGGTCGCCCGCCCGTACGCGTCGTGCATCCAGGCCATCGTCTGTTCGTTCGTGTTCACGTCCGGCGCGGGAATATCGCGGTCGCTCCCGATGATGGGGGCGATGGCCTCGGTGTAACGCTCGGTAAGACGCCGGAGCTCGCCCACGCTCAAGCGTCGCGGGTCGACGCGAATGCCGCCCTTCGCCCCGCCGAACGGAATGTCGACCACCGCGCATTTGAGCGTCATCCAGGTAGCGAGGGCTTTCACCTCGGAAAGCGTGCAATTTTCATGGTATCGGATGCCTCCCTTGAAGGGTCCCCGGAGATTCGAGTGCTGAACGCGATACCCCTCGAAAACGCCGACGGTTCCGTCGTCCATATCGACCAAAAGATTGACTTTCGTTTCGCGTTGCGGATACCGAACATAATCCCGCAGTCGGGGATCGACGTCTCCGACTTCCATAGCCCGATCGATCACCGCCTGCGCGTTCTCGTACGGATCGTACTCGCTTGCCATTTTTTCTCTCCAATTTTGCCGTCGCTCGTAGGCCCCCGCAAAGTCGGATCGTATCATCTCCAATTTTTAGCAACAATATATAAATAAAAAATACGACGACTATAACGTTTTTAGAAGTTTAAACAAAATAAAATAAAGTTTTTAACGAAAGATGATTTATTAAACGACGGATGCCGGTTTTTCTCATTGACACGGCGGCATAAAAAAAATAGCCTGCAAGAGTTTTCCAAGGAGCACAAAAACGGAGTTCGACGACGGCGTCGCCCGAATATGCTATACTGAAAGTAAGGAGTATGCGGATATGAAACGATTTGTTATCGCGATCACGCGGACTTGCGGAAGCGGCGGAACCACTATCGGAAAGATGCTCGCCGAGCATTATAAAATCAATTTATATGATAGGGAACTGCTGCGGCTTGCCTCCGACGATAGCGGCATTAATATGGCGATGTTCGAGAAGGCCGATGAAAACGTGAAAAAATCCGCGCTGTTCATGGCCTCCAAAAAAGTGTGGGGAGGCGAAATCATCCCCCCCGAAAGCAACGACTTCACCTCAAACGACAATCTCTTCAATTATCAGGCGAAAATTCTCCAGGAACTCGCGCTCTCCGAGTCATACGTGGTAATCGGCCGCGCCGCCGACTATATCCTGCGCAACAACCCAAGCGTCATCAAAATTTTCCTGCGCGCGTCGAAGGAATTCTGCATCAAGCACGAAATGGAGCGATTCAACTTCACGGAAGCGGAGGCCAAAGAGACGATAAAGAAGATGAACAAATTCCGCAGCGGCTATTACCACTACCACACCGGGCGAAAATGGGAAGACGTCTCGAATTACGACCTCTGCCTCGACACGGGCGTGCTTGGCTTGGAAGGTTGCGCGGAACTGATAAAAAACTACATCGACATCAAGACGCGGTAAAACCGATTTTTTTGGCCACCGTTTTTTACGCGAAAGGCGCATTTCGCCTTGACACTCTTTTCGCTAATAAAATATAGTGGCAATGGTTAGTTTGGGGGTTAAAAGCCATCACAACAAAAAAAATTAAGGTTTTTCCGATAATGTGAAGGCGCATTGACGGTAAGTCAATGCGCTTTTTTTATTCTCGATGCGATGACGCGTCGGCAATGTATGCCGACGCTTTTTTTTTCGATGCAAAGGCGCGTCGGCGGTATATGCCGGCGCGCTTTTTTTATATCGAGGCGATGACGCGACGGCGTTTCTAACCCGAAGCGTACATATATTTGCAGGTTGTTCCGCATTGGCGCGGGACAAAAAAAGGAGAGAGAATATGAAAATCTCTAACAATGTCTGGAAGGTAATGGCGGGCGTCATGATCGCGGCGTTCGCGCTCGGAGGATGCTCATCCGGGAAGAAGTCGGGAACCATCAAGATCGGAACGTCTTTCCCGCTGACGGGCTCCGTCGCGGCCGACGGAAAATTGATCATGAACGCCCTCAACATGGCCGTTGAGGAAATCAACGCTTCCGGCGGCATCAAGGGCAAGCAAGTCGAGCTCGTCTCCGAGGACGACGAAGCGAATCCCACCGCCGCCGCCGCCATCGCGAACAAGTTCGTCGTGAACGAGGACATTCTCGCGGTCGTTACCTCGTACAACAGCTCCTGCGGCCTCGCGCAGATCCCGATTTACAAGGAATCGAGCCTCGTGGCCATCAGCCCCGTTACCACCTCGACCGATATCACCGGTTTGAGCAAGTACTACTACCGCACCTGCAACAACGACGGATACGTCGCCGCGATGTGCGCCCAGATCTCGAAGGACATCGGCTTCAAGAAAGTCGCCGTCCTCTACGAGCAGGACGACTATGGCTTCGGTATCTATAAACACTACACCGACGAGGCGAAAAACCTCGGCCTCGAGATCGCCGACGTCGAGACCTTCATCTACGGAGAAACCAAGGACTTCAGCACGATCATCACGAACGTGAAAGCCGCGAACGTCGACGGAATCTACTTCGCCGGCCTCGTCACCGAAATGTCCCTGTTCGCATCCCAGGCGAAACAGCAGGGCCTTGACCTCTCCAAGATCCCGGTTCTCGCCGACGAGGGCTGCTACTCGCCCGCGATGATCAAGGAAGGAGGGGAAGCCGTCGAGGGAATGTACACGCTCGGCGCGTTCAGCTCCGACGACACCACTCCCGTCGTGCAGAAGTTCGTCACCGACTACAACGCCAAGTACGGCGAGAAGCCCGGCGCTTGGTCCGCCCTCGCCTACGACGCGATCATGACCGTGTTCGAGGCCATGAAGAGCGCCGACAAGCTTGAGCGCGAGTCGATCAACGACGCGATGCAGGTCGTCTCCTATCAGGGAGTCACCGGACTCAACAAGTTCACCAACAGCGACGTCGCCAAGACCTACAACACCTATCAGATCCAGAAAGGCCAGTTCGTAAAAGTCAACTAAGTGAATCGCGCGCGGCGGCTTGACGCCGCGCGCCCCACCGACCCTTAAGGAGAGTAGCGCATGTTCCTACAGCACCTAATAAACGGAATCACGATCGGCGGCGTGTACGCGATGGTTGCCTTGGGATATTCCATGGTTTACGGCGTCCTGCAAATCGTTAACTGGGCGCACGCCGACGTCATGATGTTCGGAACCTTCGTCGGAATGCTCCTGACGACCGTCATCGGGCTGCCCGTCGGCGCGATGGTTTTCGCCGCCGCGTTTTTCACCGCGGTCCTTGGCATGGGCGTCGAAAGAATCGCCTATCGACCCATCACCTCGGACAATCGCCGAATGGCGGTTCTGGTCAGCGCCCTCGGAATGTCCACATTCCTCCAGAACCTCGCCCAACTCGTGTTCGGCTCGTCGACCAAGGCGTTCCCGACCATCAAGGTCGTGAATTTCTCGGCCGGCGGAGTTTCGTTCTCCAACATCCAGATCGTCATTCTCGCCGTCACGGCGGTCATGCTCGCGATCCTGTACGTGCTCGTCTATAGAACGAAAATCGGCATCGCCATGCGCGCCTGTTCCGTGAACATCCGGAACGCGAAGCTCATGGGAATCAACACTAACGCGATCATCTCGTTCACCTTCGCGGTCGGCGCCTTCATGGCGGCGGTCGCCGGCATCTGCATCGGAACGTACTATAACGCCGTTTACCCGACCATGGGCTACATGCTCGGCATGAAGGCCTTCGCGGCCGCCATCCTCGGCGGCATCGGCTCGATCCCCGGCGCGGTCGCCGGCGGCTTCGTCATCGGGGTAATCGAAAGCCTCGGCGCCGGATACATCTCGTCGGGCTTCCGCGACGCGTACGCGTTCATCATCATGATTATCATCCTTGCCGTGCGCCCCTCGGGAATCATGGGCGTCAAGCACGTGGACAAGGTTTAAAGGAAGGCGAACATGAACACAACCGATATACGGAAGTCGATAGAATCGGCTCTCTCGCAAAAATGGGTGCGCATCGCGTTCGCCGCGTTACTGGGGGCGTTTTTGCTGACCGCGCCCTTCCTCCTCAGTAAGTACATCCTGCATATTTTGATTACCTGCTTTATCTATTCCTGCCTGACGCTCAGCCTCAACCTCGTCATCGGCTGGTCGGGTCAATTCTCTCTCGGGCACGTGTGCTTTTACGGCATGGGGGCGTACGTCACGACGCTTCTCGTGAAGAACGCCGGCGTTAACTTTTTCGTCGCGACGGTCATCAGCGTCGTGTTCGTCTCGGCCTTCGCGGCGATCCTGTGCATGCCGACGCTCAAGCTCCGCGGCGACTACATAGCGGTCGTCACGCTCGGCTTCGGCGAGGTGTTCCGCCTCTTCCTCAACAACGCCGTCGGCCTTACCCGAGGCCCGATGGGCATCCCGTCGATCCCGAAGCCCGAACTGTTCGGCTTCGTCATCACGGGAAAGACTTCCTTCTATTATTTCGGGCTGATTCTCCTCGCGCTGTTCGTGGGCTTCATGCTCCGCATGAACAACTCCGGCTTCGGCCTCGCGATGCGAACCGTGAAGGACGACGACGTCGCGGCTACCTCGATCGGGATTAACCCGATCAAGTTCAAGCTCTACGCCTTCGTCGTCGGCGGCGCGATGGCGGCCGTCATGGGAAGCTTCTACGCGGTGTACATGGGAATGATCGGGCCGACGAGCTTCGCCTATTCCGAGTCGATCAAGATGGTCTCGATGGTCGTGCTTGGGGGAATGGGAAGCGTCGCGGGTTCCGTGCTCGGGGCGATCCTGCTCGCCGTCCTGCCCGAGGCGCTTCGCGCCTTCAGCGAATACCGCATGGTCATCTTCGGCGCGGCCATGGTGCTCATGATGATTTTCCGGCCGAACGGCCTTTGGGGCGAGGATCGGCGCATCCGCAACGAATACAAACTGAGAGCGTTTCGCAACGCGAAGCCGAGGGGTGTTTGATGGACAAGATTCTGCAAGTCAACGGCGCGACCGTCCGCTTTGGCGGGCTCGTCGCGGTCGACAACGTCAGCATCGAGCAGGAAAAGGGCGTGATCCTTTCCCTCATCGGCCCGAACGGCGCCGGCAAAACGACGTTCTTTAACATGATAACGGGCGTGTATCCCCCCACCGAGGGAACGATATTCTTCAAGGGCGAGAACATCACGAAGATGAAGGCGTTCGAGCGGTCGAAAATCGGCATCGCGCGCACCTTCCAGAACATCAGGCTCATAAAGGGCATGACCGTGCTCGAAAACGTGCTCGTCGCGAACCGCGCGTGCAGCAACGAGTCGCTCGCCTCTTCCGTGTTCTTCAATCCCGGCCGCGCGAAAAAGCGGCGGGCGATCGTCGAGAAATGCGAGTCCCTGCTCGAGATCGTCGGGCTGAAAAACGATATCGACGAGCTTTCCGCATCGCTCCCCTACGGCAAACAGCGGCTCCTCGAGATCGCGCGAGCCCTCGCAACCGAGCCCGAGCTGCTTCTTCTGGACGAGCCGGGCGCCGGCATGAACAGCTTCGAGAAAGACGAGCTCATCAAGGTCATCAGGACGATCACCGCGGACATGGGCATCGACGTACTCATCATCGAGCACGACATGAAATTCGTCATGGGAATTTCCGACAGAATCGTCGTGCTCGACCATGGCGTGAAAATCGCCGAGGGGCTTCCCGCCGACATTCAGAAAAACGAGCGGGTCATCCAGGCGTACTTGGGCAGCGGAAAATTCGACGATGAGGCGGACGAAGCCGAGGGGGACGCGAAATGAGCCACGTTCTTGAAGTAACCGATTTAGTGGTGAGCTACGGCGTCGTGCCCGCGGTGCGCGGCGTTTCCTTTCACGTCGACGAGGGAGAGATCGTCGCGTTGATCGGCCCGAACGGCGCGGGGAAGACGACGACGCTTCACGCCGTATCCGGCATCAAGCGACCGAAAACGGGCTCGATTTTTTTCAACGGAAAGGACATTACCGGGAAGGAACCGCATAAACTCGTCAAAGACCATATTTCGCAGGTCCCCGAGGGTCGCGGCATTTTCCCGAACCTGACGGTCGAGGAAAACATCAGCCTAGGCTCGTACCTCCGCCGCGACACTGAGCAGATACGGCAAGACCGAAAGTGGGTCTACGGCATATTCCCGCGACTAGAGGAACGCAAAAACCAAATCGGCGGAACGCTTTCCGGCGGAGAGCAGCAAATGCTCGCGATCGCGCGCGCGCTCATGGCGCGGCCGACGCTGCTTCTTTTGGACGAGCCGTCGATGGGCCTCGCGCCGGTCATCGTCGAGGATATTTTCTCCCTCGTGAAGAAGATCAATAAGGAAAACAACACGACGATTTTGCTCGTCGAGCAAAACGCGCAAATGGCGCTCGGCGCCTCGCACCGCGCGTACGTCATCGAGGTCGGGGAAATCGTGAAGAGCGGCCTCTCGAAAGACTTGAAAAAGGACAGCGGGATACGGAAGTCGTATCTCGGCATGTAATCGAGGAACGAATGAAAGATTTTCAGTTTAAGTCGCCGGCGAAAATAGTGTTCGGCAACGGATCGTCGGCCGACCTCGCGAAGCTCATCACGCCCCTAGGCGCGAAAAAGGCCTTCGTCGTAACGGGCAAGCACGTCGGGAAACTCCCCGAATTCGCGCGCGTCGTGGAAAGCCTTCGCGCGGGAGGGATCGAGTGCGTCACGTTCGACGACACGGAGAACGACCCATCCGTTCGCGCCGTCGACGCCGCGGCGAAAGCGCTCCGCGAAAGCGGTTGCGACTCGGTGATAGCGGTCGGCGGCGGAAGCGTCATCGACACGGCGAAGGCGATCGCCATGCTCGCCTCGAACGCTGGCTCGATACGCGACTACCTTTTCGGCGGGACGAAAACCCCGACGGCCGCGTCGATGCCGCTCGTCTGCGTCCCGACGACGGCGGGAAGCGGAAGCGAAGTGACCGCTTCGAGCGTGGTCACCGACGAGGATAACGACATTAAGCTTTCGGTGACGCACCCGAGCATCGTGCCGGTTTACGCGGTCATCGACCCGACGCTCCACGCGGGCATGCCCGCCTCAGTGACGGCATCTACCGGCATGGACGCGCTCACGCACGCGATCGAGGCGTACGTTTCGCTCAACGCGAATCCCGTCAGCGACGCCTACGCGACGCAGGCGATCGCGGCTATCTCCGCGAACATACGGACCGCGACCTTTAACCCCGGAAACTTAGAGGCGCGAAGCGAAATGGCCGTCGCGAGCTCGATGGCCGCCATCGCGTTCATGAACGGGGGGCTCGGCGCCGTGCACGGAATCGCGCAGTCGATGGGCGGCGTCGCACACGTCGCGCACGGGATCGCGAACGCCATCCTCCTGCCCTACGTCATGGAAATCAACCTCGCCGGCAACCCCGCCAAGTTCGCGAAAATCGCGGACCTCATGGGGGAGACGCCGTGCGGCTCGACGCGCGCCACGGCGGAGAAGGCGGTCGCGGCGGTAAAAACGCTCTGCGCAGACATTCGCATCCCGGCGAAACTTTCCGCGGTCGGCGTCAGGAAGGACCAGTTCGACGCCATCGTAAAGGGAACCATGGGCTACCGGCTCCTCGCCGTGAACCCCGTGAAACTCCGCGAGCAAGACGTGTATGACATTCTCGAGAGAGCACTGTAATAGATTTTTTTTGGAGGAAAGACACTATGATGAAATTTGATGACTTTAAGGACTACCTGAGTCCGGCGCTGGCGAAATCGACCGATCTCGTAGTCGTTAAGGGAGAGGGCTGCTACCTCACCGACGTGAAGGGAGACCGCTACCTCGACTTCGTCCAGGGAATCGCGGTCAACGCGCTCGGGCACTCGCACCCCGCAATCGTCGAGGCGATCTGCTCGCAGGCGAAGCAGCTCGTCAACGCGTCGTTCAACATGGTCAACTACGAGTCGACCCTGACGCTCGCGAAGCGCATCTCCGCCATCACCCCCGGGGACCTTAACTCGATATTCTTCTCGAACGGCGGCGCCGAGGCGACCGACGGCGCGATCAAGCTCGCGAAAGCCTACACGAAACGACCGGCGATCATTTCCTTCATCGGTTCGTTCCACGGCCGAACCGTCGGCGCGACGAGCATCACCGCGTCGAACTCTAAATACCGCAAATTTTACGAGCCGCTGATGGGCGGCGTCTACTTCACGCCCTACCCCAACCGCGATCTTTGCCCGAAGGGATTTGACGAGAACGCGCGCGCCGACTACTGCCTCAACGAGATCGAAAACCTCTTCAAGTACGTCATCGCCCCCGAGACCGTCGCAGCCATTTACATGGAGCCGATCCAGGGAGAGGGCGGGTACATCGTCCCGACGAAGAAGTTCGTCGAGGGCGTTCGCGCGCTCTGCGACAAGCACGGCATTCTCCTCGTGTTCGACGAGATTCAGTCGGGCTATGGGCGAACCGGCAAAATGTTCGCGTCCGAGCACTTCGGCGTCGTTCCGGACATCATGACCGTCGGCAAGGCGATCGCCGGCGGACTCCCGATGAGCGGCGTCGTCAGCACGAAAAAAATCATGGACGAGTGGCATCCCGGCATGCACGGCGGCACGTTCGGCGGTCATCCCATCGCCGCCGCCGCAGCGAACGCGGTGCTCGACCAATTCGCCGACGGAAGCCTTCTCAAGCACGTCAACGAGATGGGCGATTACCTGCGAGCCCGGCTCGCTGAAGTCCAGAAAAAATTCCCGATCGTCTACGACGTCCGCGGAAAGGGACTTATGGTCGCCGTCGAGTACTCGCGCGCGGACGGGACTCCCGCCCCCGAAGTGTGGTCGGCCGTTCGCGAAGGATGCTTCAAGCGCAAGATGCTCACGCTTAACTGCGGCGTAAACGGAAACGGCATGCGCTTCGCGACGCCGCTCAACGTCAAAAAAGAGGAAATCGATCAGGGAATCGACATCCTCACGCAAGCCCTCGCTGAGGCGAAAATATAAGGAGGCTCCCCGGTGGCAAAGGTCGTTTATTACAATATCGACGATACCCTCGACTTCGAGAATTCGCTCCTGAAAAAATGGGGCGTAACGGACGTCGAGCTCCTCGAGGTTAAGGACAAAGAACGGAAAAAAACTTTCGTCGAGTAC
>QKAR01000132.1 GCA_003246335.1 Spirochaetales bacterium
GTTCAGCTTGGGAACGGCGATATCTTCGTACGTCGCAAGGTCTTTTTCGTACCGCGCGAAAAACTCAGTAACGTTGGCCGGCCGCGCAATCGGGTAGCGGCTCTTCATTTCCATATACATATTCGAAAGCACGTACCGTCGTACGGAAAGGTAGTTGAGCACGTGATACCGGTAATTCTGGTTAATCGTTATCAAATTCAGTTGTGCCGGAAAAAAATGCTCAATCTGAAACTGCTTAATTTTCGCGTCATCATTCGTCGCTAACACGGTTTTATACTCTGCGTCAATTTGCGCGAAATCCGCCTTCGCCTTCTCAAAATCCGGGATTAGCGCCTGGATAGTCGCCTGGTAGCTCGCGAGCTGGGCTTCCACGCGCGCAAGGCCGGCGACCGGGTCGGCGAGGAAATCGTCCCTCTTGCCCTGGTTCCAGTTCGAAAAATCAAGCTCGCGTCCCAAATATACGTACTTTTCGCCCGGCGCCTTGCCCGGCTCCACCTCGACGGCCTCGTTTTTCTCGAGCGAAACGGTTCGACCCTGCGCCTCGACGTCCACGATGCCACCGGTAACCGCCAAGAGAACCGAACCGTCGCGCCCCGCGTACACCGTAAACTCGGTTCCTCGCACGCCGGCGACCATGCTGTTCGTCTGAATGAGCGGCGACTTTCCCGCCGCCTTATTGAGCTTGTACGACACTTTTCCGGCCGTCGTAGCGAGCACGGAACGCGCCTCGCTTCCCGAACCAATGCCTGAATACGCGAACACGGAATTCGGGCTTACCCGGATATCCGAACCGTTCTCGAGCACTACCTCGACCATGCCGTCTTTGCCGGTAATCACCGATTCGCCGTACGAAAGCGTTTCCCCGATGTCCGCCGCGCGGAGCTTACCCGCCGCGGACTTAATCGAGGCGCCGCCTTCCGCGTACACGACATTCGCCTTTTGCGCGGCGAGCGGGAACGAAGCGCAAAAAACGAAGGCGAGCGCCGCAAGCGCGAAGTTTCGTTTCATCATTTTACCGGTCCTTTGAGGCCGCGAATCCTCGGCACGCCCATTTTCGCCCGTTCAAGGAGCAAATAGTAGCGCCCTTCGGCGGTATCCACCGTCACGACCGACGAGTCGGGTCCGGTGTATTTGGCGAAGTAGTTTTTCATGTCGAAAGTGTCGGCGAACGCCTTATACGAATTCTCGTCTACCGGCCGCGTTTCGACAAATTTCGCGTCCGTCATGGCGAACGAGGCTTCCTTGAGGTTCGCCCACATCGTCGAGACGTCGCTTTCCAGATACAGCGTCTCGCCGTCAAGCAAAAACGGGGTAGGGGAAAGGCCTTGTTTTTCGTTCACTTTCCCTTCGTTAATGAGGCGGATCAGGCGCATAACGCCCGCTTCGCGCTGAACGTACAGCGTCGTGGCGCACGACGCAAAAATCACGGTGAGGAAAGCGGCTAGCGCGACAAACGGCGCTTTTTTCATAAAACCTCCGAAGTTGGACTCAATCAAACATTGAGCGTTCATGAGAGCGACAGAAAAAATATACGGAGCCAATCGCAATAAAAACGAATTGCGATTGGCTCCGATGTTCAAACAATGAACGAGTCGCCAGGTAACGAGAAACCGGAAAAAATTACCCGGCGCGAAAAATCGTTACGCGCCGACGGACGCCGCGGCGACGATAATCAATAAGTAATACGAAATGCATCCGCAGGCCGTGGTCACGAGGGCGCCGAAACCGGCGGATTTCATATTATTCGACTTCGCCCGCGCCTTAAAGCCAACCTGGTAGCCGTTAATATACTCGGCAGACTTGCCCACGAGCGCTTCCTGCGGCACCGTCGGCGTCGCGACCGCCGGAATGATAATGCCGATGGGCCCTAAGCAGCAACCGGCGAAAAAGTACGGCGCTGAGCGCTTGGGAGCCGAGGCGAGGCCTTCCTGGTAACCCAGCGAATAATCGTTGTTGCCGGGATTCGAGGCTTGCGCGGCGGCGGCTTTTTCCTCCGTCGTCGCCGTTTTCAGGGCAAACTTGACGGAAACGGTCTTGCCCGAGGCAACCGTGACGGTAGAGGCGAAAACTTCCTTGCCGGTATCTTTCTGCACGACGCGAACGGCGTGGGAGCCGGCGGGGACGCGCTCGAACTTCGTCGGGCTGGTCTGGATGAAAATATCGTTCAAGTAGACGTCATAGTCGCCGTCGACGCCGGAATTGGCGAAACTCACCGAACCGAACGTCACTTTCGTCTTAACCATGCTGCCGATCACGGAATCGACGAGCTCATCGGTAATGGAGAACACGTCGTTTACGGAATCTCCCGTCTCCGTCTCGCGCGTGATGATTTTTTTCGCGCTGTGGCTAAAGTAGGCGAGTTGATAGTCCTGAGTCTCTGACGGGGTTTTCGTCAACGTGCCGAAAAGGACGAAATCGACGGAGTTGCGGGCGCACCACTGCTCCAATCCCTCGTCGGTAAGGCTGCGGGGAATAGTGTCGGGGGACGATACCTGGAATTTGTTGAGCGCCTTCATCGTAATGAGCAGGTTTCCCGACGCGGTGTCGGAAGGAATCGTAAAGGCGTCGTCGCCCGTCTGATTGATGAATCCGAATACCGCAAGACGGGGCATATCGGAGGATTGCGCCGCGAGGGGCAGTAACGCGGCACCAGCGAGCAAACCAGTGAGTATCATTCTGCGAATAACGTTTTTCATGGAAAAACTCCTTCCTTTTTATGCCCTCTAGGATAGCATAAACCCCCGAAATTGCTAAGAGTTTTCCCTTTTTTTGCGCCGCGCGTTACAAATTTGCCGATTCGCCCAGAAATCGAATCCTCGTGAACACGCTATCGAGCCGCTCGCGGTGCAGGGTATGGCGCGCGATGCCCTCGGGGTCGGTATCGGTATCGATCGCTTCCGCGGAAATGTAGGGCCGCGACAGATTCGCTCCGGTCCAATACACGAGGGCGATTTTACCGTCTTGGATTTCGAGGGACGTGATGCCGTGTTTGCCCGTCGCGCAGCCGGAGTTAAAAATACAAGGAATTAAAAAAGGGTCCGAGCCGTAAAGGCTCTGGGTTTTTTTCGATTTTTCGCTCGCGGTCGAAAGTTTCCGCATTTCGTCGCGATACAGCTTGATTTGCGCCTCAAGCGCGTCCTTTTGTCCGTAATCGGCGTCCACGTACCGGCGGAGTATTCCTTCGAGCGATACGCGGAGGTTGTCGTATTTAGAAAGCGACTCGAATAGGGGCCGGTGGGTGTGGCCGGTAATCGCGACGACGCCGAGCGATCGAGCCGCGCGGTAAATGATTTTTTCGGTGCGGAAGCGCCGCCGTGAATCCTTCGAAACGCCGGAATTGCGGATATGGAGCGGTTTCACGAGGTAGCGCACGAGAAACTCCGACACGTAGTCGTATTTTACGTAGAGGCTCGACGCCTGGTGTCCGTGAAAGACGAAAATCCTGTCTTCGCCCCGGCGGTAGACGATTCCCGGATAGAGCTTCCACGGATACGCGCGCTCGGCGAGCAATTCGTAGTCGTGATTTCCGACGATTTTGCGCAAGCGTCCAAGTTCGGCGAATCGGGAGAAAATCGAGAGTAAATGAGGCCACGCCGTGCGAATATCCGCAAGCCGGAATTTATTGAGATCCTCGACGTCGCCGTTAAGCACCAACAAATAGCCGCGGGGCAAATACCAATGCTCGAGCACGTGCTCGATTAAGCGGCGGTTGGGCGCGAGGTCGTCGCGGCCGCTTCCGTCTCCCATGTGGAGGTCGCTGAAAAAAACGTAGGGAACGCTTCCGTCCAGGTCCTCTTCCGGGCAATCTTCGATAAACGATCGAAACGATTCAAGATAGAGATCGTATTTCATATCTGTATATTCTAGCGCCTTTTCGCCGAATCGCGCCTAAGAAACCTTAAATTTCCCGATTTCGTCCTTCAGCGCGTCGATGCTGTCCTTATTGGATCGCGCGACGGCGTTCACGGTTTGTACCGATTCGTTAATTTGCCGGACTCCGCTCGCCATCTCGTCGATATTCGCGGATATGTCTTGCGCCATTCGGTCGAGATTCTCGCTTTCCGCCGCCGCTTTTTCAGTTTCGGAGAGCATTCGGGCCGAACCGTCCTTAACTTTGCCGGATATGTCCCGCAGTTGGCCGACCGAATCGAGAATTTCCTTGCCGCCGACGCCTTGCTCTTCCATCGCGCGGCGGATAGCGTCTTCCTGGTCGGCCAGGGCGCGAATTTTTCCGTCGATTTCGCCAAACTGCTTGCCGACGACGTCGGAAGCCTCGGTGATGCGGTCTACGGACGCCTTAATTCCCTTCAGTACGCCGGAAACCGTCTTTGCCTGTGCCGAGGAGGATTCGGCCAGTTTTCTGATCTCGTCGGACACGACGGCGAATCCGCGACCGGCGGCCCCGGCGTGCGCGGCCTCGATGGCCGCGTTCATGGCGAGGAGGTTCGTCTGGCTCGCGAGGTTCTCGATCATTTCGTTAATCTCGACGAGTCCCTCGGAATCGCGCGCGATCGTCTGGATTTCCGACACGACGGCGGCGAGGTCGTCGCGGCCGCGGGCCGACGCGGCGGAAAGCGTGTCGATGCTTTCCGCGTTATGGCCGAGCGTGCGGGTCACCGAGTCGACGTTCGCGATCATTTCCTCGATAGCGGACGAAGATTGGGCGACGCTGTCGGTTTGGTCCCGCGCGAGCGCGTCGAGAAGCTCGATGTCCTTTTTCACTTCCTCGACCGACTTACCCGTGTTCGCGGCGCTTTCGGTCTGCGTCGCGGCGCGGTTGCGTATTCCGTCTATGTTCGCGCTGATCTGGCTGACCGCCGCGGCTGTCTGCGTCATGTTTTCGGATAGCCGGTCGCCGACCCCGGCGAGCACGGTCGACTGACGCCCGATTTCCGCCACGAGGTCGCGTACTTTGCCGATAGTCCGGTTGAAGTACCGCGAAAGCTCGCCGATCTCGTCGTTGCCCGATACGGCGAGCTCTTTCGTCAGGTCTCCCGTTCCCTCGGAAATATCGCGGAGCATGGCGGTCGCCCGCTTGAGCGGGCGCACGATGCCGCGCAGCGAGAATACGGAGAGAATGAGCACGGCGATTGCGATCACTACGGTCAATGTCCCGGAAACCGCGAGAATGCTTCTCGAAGTCGACTCAACGCTCGCGACGCTCTTTCCGATGAAGAACATGCCGCTCGGTTTTCCGCTTTCGCCGGCGATCGGCCAATACACCGTGTTAAAGGGCTCGCCCCGAATGACGTTTCTCCCGACGAAATCGGAGCCGCCGTCAATCACCGCGGAAAGGACTTTCTGGTTGTCCATTTTCGTCCCGACGAGACTGTTCCCGTCCTTATCCGCGAGCGTGGTCGCCACGCGGGTGTCGCCGTGAAAAACGGTCGCCTCAACCCCATGGTTTTTCTTAATGGACTCGACGAAGGCCGGCGAGGATAAATCATAGCCGATGATCACGGCCCCGATGACGCGGTTTCCCTCCCGCACGGGGCAGGCGGCTTGAATCGAGTATTGAATGACGTTTCCCTCGACGATACCGACCGACGCCGTCCCCGCGAGCGCCGTTGTGACGTTCGGTTGGTTGTCGAGCCTATCCCCGGTTCTGTCGGAATGGCCCCGCGCGAATACAGAGCCGCTATCGTCGACGAAGGTCGCGAAATCCACGCCGAGGTCGGCAACCATGGATTTGAGAATCGCCTGCGCAGCCGCGCGATCGCCCGTCGCGGCGGATTTCGTTAAGTCATCGCGAGCGGCGGCGTTTTTCGCGATGCCTTCGGCGCGCGCGCTCGATTCGTCTACGTAGTCCCGAAAGGCCGCTTGATCGGCGAGAATTTCATTGAGCGCGTATTGCCCGAACCCGCGGTCGAATGCGAAATATGACGCCGCGCATACGGCTACGCCCACGACGACCACGGCCGTCGTCATGAGGGCGCCGAGTTTGCGCGAAATGGTTGATTTCATTGATGTACACCCCAAAAACTTTTATTGACCATGAGTATATATCTTTCGGGTATCGAGGTGTAGACCCCTCGACGTCGCGTCGCCGTCTACAGCGCGAGCCCCGAGGCGAACTGGCTTTCGTAGAGCTCCGCGTAGAGGCCGCGCCGCGCTATGAGCTCGTCGTGGGTTCCCGTCTCCGCTATCGCGCCTTCCGAAAGCACGGCGATCCGGTCTGCGTTTCGCACGGTCGAAAGCCTATGCGCGATGATGAAGCTCGTCTTTCCCCGCATGAGATCGGTGAGAGCGACCTGCACGAGCGACTCGGTTCTCGTGTCGATGGACGACGTAGCCTCGTCGAGAATGAGGATTGCCGAGCGCGCGAGCATGGCCCGCGCGATGCTGATGAGTTGCCGTTGGCCCAAAGAGAGGTTTCGCCCGTTATCCTCGAGCACGGTGTCAAAGCCCCGAGGCAGCCGCGCGATGAAGCCGTATGCCCGCGCGGCCTTCGCCGCTTCCTCGACCTCCGCGTCGCTCGCCTCGAGCCTCCCGTATCTGATGTTTTCCCGCACCGTCTCGGCGAAAACGTACGTGTCTTGCTGGACCACCGCTATTCCCGAGCGGACGCTACGCGCCGTGAGGCGCCGTATGTCCACGCCGTCGATCGTGATGTCGCCGCCGTCGCGGTCGTAGAATTTCGCGAGAAGGTTGATGAGCGTGGTTTTTCCCGCCCCGGTCGGTCCCACTATTGCGACCGTTTCTCCGGCGTCGGCTCGAAGCGTCAATTTTTTTAAGACGTGCTTACCGGTTATGTAGGAGAAATCGACGTTCGTCAGCCGGACGGCTCCCTTGATCGACCGCGCGTCGACCGCGCCCGGCTCGTCCCTCTCGGGTTCTGCGTCAATGACCTCGAATACCCGCTCACCTCCGGCGAGGGCGGACTGGACCGAGTTGAACAGATTGAGGATGTCGTTGATCGGTCGCGTGAAATTCCTCATGTAGAGGAGAAAGGAAAACACGACGCCGACGGTCATGCCCGAGCCGCGTATGACGAGAATACCCCCGCACGCCGCGATGGCGAGGTAGGTGAGGTTGTTCACCGCGTTGTTCGACGGGCCCATCGCGCCGGAAAGGCCCTGCGCCCTCACGGAGGTTTTTACGTAGCGATCGTTCATGGCCGTGAACTCGGCGAAGGTTTCGCTCTCGCGGGAAAAGAGCGCCACCGTTTTTTGTCCCGAAATCATCTCTTCCATGTAACCGTTGAGCGCGCCGAGCTCAGATTGCTGGCGCGAGAAATAAGGCTGCGTCGCGCGCACGATGAGCCGCGTCATGAGGAACATGAGCGGAAGCGTCGCGAGCGCCACGAGGGTGAGCGGGGGGCTCAGAAGCAGCATCGCGGCGAAAATTCCCGCGACGGATACGACGCCCGAAAAAAGCTGCACGACTCCTTGCGAGAGCGCGGCGCCGACGTTATCGACGTCGTTCGTGAGTCGGCTCATGAGATCGCCCGAAGAGGATGAATCGATGTAGCGCAGGGGCAATCGCTGCACGGCGTCGAAAAGGTCCGCGCGGATGTCGGCCGCCGTGCGCTGCGCGGCGCGAACCATCAGCGCGTTTTGCGCGTACGCCGCCGCCGCGCCGAACGCGTGCATGGCGCGGAGTCCCGCGCACACCGCGGCGAGTCCCGAGAGGTTTCCCGTCTCGATGAAGCCGTCCACGGCGAGCCCGTTGAGTCGAGTCGCGACGACGGTGACGAGCGTTGAGGCGAGCGCGCACGAAAAAACGAGGGCGAGCGCGGTACGCTTGCCTGCGAGGTAGGATAATATCCTCGCAGCTGTCGCGCGAGCGTCCTTCGCCCGGGTTTTCTCGGCGAAGAAATGCGCGTGCGGGGCGCCACCGGGCCGTCCGGCGAGATTCTGTCGAAGCGGGTTTTGCGCGTCAGTTGCCATGTTCGAGCGCCTCCTTTCCCAGTTGCGACGCGACGATGTCGCGGTATTGCGGGCAGTCGCGGAGCAGTTCCCGATGGGTCCCAAGCCCGACTATTTTTCCGTCGTCAAGCACGATGACGCGGTCCGCGCCCGCGACCGCCGATACCCGCTGCGCGATGACGATGACCGTCGCGCCGCGCGTTCGCTCGCGGATTGCCGCGCGTAGCCGCGCCTCGGTCTTGAGGTCGACGGCGCTCGTCGCGTCGTCAAGCACGATGACGCGCGCGTCGCGGAGCAGCGCGCGGGCGATGGAAAGCCGTTGCTTTTGACCGCCGGAAAAATTCCTGCCGCGCTGTTCGACGATGGCGCCGTATCCTCCCGCTCGCAGGAAGCCGTCCGCGCATGCGTCTCGGCAAGCCTCGTCCAACTGCGCCTTCGTGGCCCCGGGTTTCCCGATCGAAAGATTTTCCTCGACGGTGCCGGAAAAGAGGATCGTCTCCTGCGTGACGAAGGCAACCCGTCCCCTGACGTCGGCTATGCTCAGGTTTCGGGCGTCGACGCCGCCGAGCAGAACTTGACCGCCCGAGGGATCGTAGAGTCGGGGAATAAGGCTCGCGAGCGTGCTTTTTCCCGAGCCCGTCGCGCCGATAACGCCGAGCGTCTCGCCTTCGGCGACGGTGAACGAAACGCCCTTGAGGGCGGGGGCCCCCGAGCCCGCGTAGGAAAAAGCGACGTCGCGAAATTCGAGAGCGAATCCGCCCGTCGCTTGGGGTCTTTCCGGTTCAGTTACCGACGGGATCGCGGAGAGAACTTCCTCTATGCGCGCCGAAGACGCCTGCGCCCGCGAGACGTTGACGACGAGGTTGACCGCCATCAAAAGCGAGTGGGATATCTGAACGAGATAGTTGACGAAAGCCATCACCTTCCCGATCTCCAGTTCGCCGCCGATGACTCGATAGCCGCCGAACCATAGAATCGCGACGACGCTCGCGTTGAGCGCGAAGGTTACGGTGGGCTGAAGGAAAAACGTCGTGCGTTGGGCGCGAACGCTCGAGTCGGCGAGCCGTTCGTTCTTCTCTACGAAACGCGCCTTGCGCGCCGTCTCGAGCACGAAGGCCTTCACGACCCGAGCTCCGAGCAGGTTCTCGCGCATGACGAGGTTGACCCCGTCAAGGTCGGTTTGAACGACCGCGAAGGCCGCGGTCGATTTTCTCAGCACGATCGCCGCGCAGAGGGCCGCGAACGGCAGTATGAAGGCGAAAACGATCGCGATGCTTGGGCTCAGGGAGACCGCCATGACGACGCTGCCGAGCAGGATAAGCGGGGACCGCACCATGACGCGGAGCATCATGACGAGCATTCCCTGCATCTGCTGAACGTCGTTGGTGAGCCTCGTTACCAGGGACGAGGTCCCGAAGCGATCGATCTCGGAGAACGACAATCCCTGGATTTTCGCGAAAAGCCCCTTCCTCAGAGAGCCCGCCATGGGAACGGCGGCTCGGGCGGAAAGGAGCGAGCAGGAAGCCCCGCCGACGAATCCGACGGCGCTTAAGGCAGCCATCGCCGCCCCCATGGTAAGCACGTAGCGCAGGTCGCGCGACGCGACCCCGACGTCGATGATTTTCGCCATGAGCCTCGGCATCTGCAAATCCATCGCGACCTCGACGCACATGGCGATCGGCGCGAGGACCGCGCATGCCCGCGCGGTACCCTTGAGGTGTTTGAGTATGAGGGAAATCATTTCAGGTTTTCGCTCATGCGGCGAAGGATTTCGACTGCTTGCTTTCGCTCTCGGGCCGAAAACCCCTTAAACGCCACGTCCTCGACGGCACAGAACGCCGCGCTCACTTGATCGTTGAGCTTCGAGCCCTGCCGGGTCAAAAAAACCCTGAGGACTCGCCGATCGGACTCGTCGTGCTCCCGTCGTATGAGGCCTTTTTTTTCCATCGAGTTAAGGATCTCGGTGACCGTCGCGGGCTCGAGATCGTAGTTCACGGCGATGTCTTTTTGCGCGCAACCGGCGTGCTCGGTCAGGTAATGGAGGACGCGCGGTTGGCCGCGCGTGATGCCGAGCTCGTTCAGGCGCGGGGCGGCCCGCTTCGAGAATTTATTTCGCGTCCGGGCGAGCATGCGGTGCAGTTCGCCCGGTATGATGTCGTCGCTCATAATTGTTAGGCTCCTAATTATTAGGTTCCTAATAATATGGGAACGCGCCGAGCGTTGTCAACTACAGGGGTTATCTCGCGGGCAGCGTCAGGGTGAACAGGGTTTGGTTTCTCGACGGGTCGCTTTTCGCCGCTATCTTTCCCCCGTGAGCCTCGGCGATTGCTTTCGCGATCGCGAGCCCAAGCCCGCTTCCGTCGCTGGAACGCGCGCCGTCGCCCCGGTACAGGCGATCGAAAATCTTGGGAATGATTTCCTCCGGGATGGTCCCCGGGTTTTCCACGGAGATGGCGACGCTTCCCGGGCCATCCGCCGTTTCGTCCTCCTCTCTCGCTACCAGGGAAATCGTCCCGCCGGGCTCTCCGTATCGGGTCGCGTTCGACACGAGGTTCGAGACCGCGCGGTCGAGGAGTTCCTCGTCTGCCTCGATGGAGAGTCCGTTTGACGCGGTTTCGATCGAGGCTCCGCCGGATTCGGCCTCCGCGCCGAAACGCTCGGCTATTTCGCCGAGGAACGGGCCGAGCGCGATGACGCGGCGATTCGGCGTGAAACCGGGCGTCTCGATGCGCGACAGGAGCGAGAGGCTCTTCACGAGGCGATCGAGCCGCGCGATTTCCCCGGCGAGCCTCGCGAGCCTGGGAACGTCCGCGGCGAAGACGCCGTCGATCATGCCGTCGACCTGGCCCCTGAGAACGGCGAGCGGCGTGCGCAAGTCGTGCGCCACGTCGGCGGCCCATTGGCGGCGGATGCCTTCCTCCCTCGTGAGGTTTTCCTGCAGGATTGCGGCGGCCCCGGCGATGCGGGAAAATTCCGCCACCGGGCAATGGGGTATCGGCACGTCGCGTTTCCCTTCCGCGATCAGGGAGAGCGATCGGGCGAGCGCGGTCGACTGGCGCGTGAGCGGCCAGGCGAAGGCGAAGGCGAAGGCGAGCGAGACGATCGAGGCGAAAAGGAGCCCCCACGCGAGAATGTGGCGCGCCGCGCCCATGAGAAGGCGGTTTGATTCCCGCTGCCCGAACTCGGGAAGGCTCGCGCTGAAACGCAATTCGCCCCCGCCAACCTCGACCCAGTTCGCGTTGACCAATTCGCTCGCCCGCTTCCTGTTTGACATCATGCGCTGCATGCGCATGTTGTCCTTATCGCTTGCCCCAGGCATCATCATGACGGACGAATACGCGTACAGCGTTCGCCCTCGGGAGTCCGCGACGGCGAGCCAGGAGGGGTCGATCGGGAGGTTTTTCATGGCCTTCGCGACGGATTCCTCGCTCGGTTCGGAACCGCCGGCGAGTAGGTCGGCAAGCTCGGTTTCGACGTACTCGTACAGAATTTTCGTCTCGTCGGCCTTCCACGCCGAAAGGATTCTCGCGGTTCCCGCGGACAGGAGAAAAATCAGCACGACCATAAAGGAAACGAGCGCGCCCATCACTAAAATGACGGTTCTGCCGGCGATTCCTCCGAACGCGCCGAGGAGCCCGGTTGCCATGCGCGTTTTGTCCCTCATTCGCTCGCCTCGGGGGAACCCTCGATCGCGTCGCCGACGAACTTATAGCCGAAGCCGCGCACCGTCTCGATCCATTGCGCGTCGCCGAGCTTGGCCCTGATATTCTTGAGATGGGTATTGACCGTCCGCTCGGACCCGTCGTGGGCGTAGTCCAGGCACTCCCCGAGAATGCGCTCCCTTGGCACGAGCGAGCCCGAGCGTTCGGTAAGATAGGAGAGTATCGACCATTCCACCGCGGTCAGCCGGACTTCCGCCCCGTCGATCGCCGCGACGTGCGAGCTATCGTCGATGCGAAGCTCGTGTCCGCCGAGTATCCACCTGCGCGGTTTTTCGGCCTTAGACGCGTCGCGTCCCGCGCGATGGAGTATGTTCTTGATTCGCAGGACGAGCTCTCGGGCCGAAAAGGGCTTGACGACGTAGTCGTCCGCGCCGAGCTCGAGGCCCGTGATTCGGTCTCCCTCGGATTCGCGGGCGGTCAGGAAAAGGAACGGGACAGTAGCGTCTTTTTCCCGGATTTTTTTCGCGAGCGCGAAACCGTTGCCGTCCGGCAGCATGACGTCGAGGACGCAAAGCTCCGGTTTCTTGAACTGAAGCGACTCGACGACTCCGGTGACGCCCGCGAATTCCTCGACCGCGAACCCCGCGAGCTCGAGATATGCCCGCACGGTCTCCCGGATTCCCTCATTATCCTCGACGACGTAGATCATATTGGCATTGTAATAGCCGCCCGCGGTTCAAGCAAGGACGCCCGTCCGGACTCGCCTCGCCATCCGCCCGTCTTTACCGAATCTTTATCGAGTCTCGTCGGTCGCTTCACTCGGCGCGTTTAGATTTTAAGACGTACCGGGGAAAAAGCCAGGTACGAAAACGCCCTCGGCGCACGTCGGGGCGATTTGAAAGTCTCTGTTCCAAGGAGTTCCACCATGAAGAAAAAAATCACGTTCGCGCTCGCTTTCGCGGCGCTTCTCGCCACGGTCGGTTTCGCCCAGGTTCCGGTTCCGGCAAACGCCGCGACGGTAACGGTCGAGGGAAAGCTCGCCTTAATCAACGGGCACATCGGCGTGCAGTCCGGCGGAAAGACGTATTATCTCGGCAACGTCGGCCGTCTCGCCGGTTTCGTCGATTCGTTTAAGGAAGGCGCGACGGTTAAGGCCGTCGGTTACGATTATCCCATTGAGGTCGCCCCCGAGTATTCGCGGCTCATGGTAACGAAGCTCACCGTTGGCGGCAAGGATTACGATTTGAGCCAAGGCTTTGGCCGGGGCATGGGCTTCGGCGGCGGGGATTGCGGCGTCGGCGCTGGGCGCAAGGGCGGATCTGGCCGCAATGGCGGCGGAAGAAAGGGCTGGTAATGACCGCGAGGCCGCCGACGAAGCGTCGGCGGTTTTTTTCGCCCTTAGTCGGCAAGCTCCGCGTATACGCTGTCAAAATGGTCTTTCAGCGAGATGAAAAGCTCGACGAGTTTCGGGTCAAATTGCTTACCGGACTCCGCGGCGATGTAGTCCTCCGTCTCTTCGCGGGGCCAGGGTCTCTTGTAGGGGCGCTCGCTCCGGAGCGCGTCATATACGTCCGCGAGGGACGTTATGCGGGCGGAAATCGGGATGGCCGAGCCAACGAGCCGGTTGGGGTAGCCCGTGCCGTCGAAGCGTTCGTGGTGGCAGAGCGTCACCTCCGCGGCGATCTCGAGTTCCTGCTTTCCGCGCACGATATTATGCCCAAGCACCGTGTGCGTTTTCATCACCGCGAATTCCGAAGGGGTGAGTTTTCGGGGCGCGCGAAGGATGGAGTCGAGGATGCCGACTTTCCCGATGTCGTGCATCGGCGCGAAGATCTCGATATCCTCGCAGAATTTCTCGTTCATGCCGTATGCGCGGGCGAGGAGCTTAGCGAAAATGCCCACGCGCTTCATGTGGTTTCCCGTTTCGTCGTCCCGCAGCTCGGCGAGGTCGGCGATGGTCCGATAGAGCTCAATGCGCCGGCTGAACTCGAGTTCCCGCGAGTGCGTGATGTCGATGGGTATGCCGATGATGCTTGAGAGCTTGCCGTTCTCGTCGTACACGCCGTTGACGACTAAGTTTACCCAAATGAGCGAGCCGTCTTTTTTTCGATTAATGACGACGCCTTCCCACTTTCGCCGCGCGGGGTCGCGTACCGCCGCCCACAGCTCCTTAAATCGGTTTTCGTATTCCTGCTGGGCGACGCCGAGATTTTCGTACGTTTTCTTGCCGGGATTGAGGACGTGCGGGTCTTTGCCTATCGCTTCCTCGCGGGTATAGCCGTAAAGCTCGGATAGCGCCGAATTTATCGAAAGGATGACGCCGTTATCGTCGGTTATGACGATGGGCTGGGCGATGGACTCGAACGCGTGGAAATACCGCTCTTTCTCCAGCAGGGTTGCCTCTTCGCGACTGACGTCCTTGCAGAACGTCATGAGTTTCCCGTCCTCGAGCTTTACGGTATCGAAAATGACCGGTATCGAGATTCCGTCCTTGCGAAGCAAGCGTCCCCGACGCGACGAACGCCCTCTTTCGGTAAGGGTCCCCATCGATTTGAGGTGCACGGATGTTTCATCCGTCGGTATCAAATCCCGAATATGCAAATTCGTGAGCTCTTCGCGCGTGTAGCCGGACATGGCGCATCCGGCCGGGTTGACGTCGACATACCGACGGTTTTCGTTCGTGATGAATATGCCGTCCGGCGCGCTGTCGAGGTAAATCCTTTTTTGGCGCTCGCTTTGCCTCAATCGCTCCACGGCGTCCTTTCGCTCGGTAATATCGAAAGACACCGAGAAAAATTGCCCTTTTTCCGGGCTATGGACGGAAATGTGATACCACTTTCCGAGCGATTGCGAATATTCCTCGAACTCGGTTTTTTCGCCGCCCAGCGCGACGTTCCCGAACGCGCCGATCCAATCGAATGGGTCATCCCGGATATCCGGAAGGATTTCGGTGATTTTCTTCCCGATCACCCGTTCAATCGGCATGCCGAGGGTCGCCGCGTACGTTTCGTTGATGTCAAGAATTTCATAGTCGATCGGATGGCCGGCAGCGTCGAGCACGATTCGACCGTGCGTATAACCGAACGAGGAGCTATGCATGAGATGATTGAACGTCGCGGTATGCATAAGTTAATAGTATGATAGGCCAAAACATTTACGCGGTCAATGCGTCTTTTACCCTCGGCTAACAAAAAAGTTAGCCTTGTTTTACTTTTTGCTTGCCGAACGCGCCGCCGTTCATTATCATTAAAAAATGAAGGGAGGTTCGCCATGAACTATTACGATACCGAATGCGCGCTGAGCGGATCGGCTTCCTGCCTGTGCACGAAGCCCTTCGACGCCGAGAACGCGCGCGCCTCGGATATTGACGCGCCGTGCACCGAATGCGCGGCGGCCGACGATTGAGCCTCAGGCTCTTGAAAAGTCAATCAAGCTCGCCCGACTCCAAATTCGCATGACCGGAGATCGCGCGATGTATTCTTTCGATAAGCGTGGTAATGGCCGGGTCGTTCGGTAGCTCAACGGCGAGCGCCGTAAACTCGGCCAATGCCCGCTCGTAGTCTTTCGCGGCGAAAATCGTGAGCGCCGCCTCAAAGCGATCTTTCGTCGCTATGAGCCGTTCCCGTTCATCGTCGGCCAGGCCGTCGAAGACATGCACGAGCTCGACCGGTTGCTTCCTGCCCTTTACGTGAAGAAACCCGAGATACCGCCAGTGGTAATCGGCGAGATTCACGAGATTCTCCATAAACTCCACGGGCACGATGATTCCCTTTCCGTATTTTTTGCAGAGTCCCTCAAGCCTGCTGCTCAAGTTAACGGCGTCCGCGATGACCGTCGTGTCCATGCGCCGGGTTTCGCCGACGGTGCCGAGAATGAGTTGCCCGTAATTGAGCCCGACTCCCACGGCGATCGCCGTCGCGGAATCGCCCCTGCTTTCGTTAAATTCCCTCACGACGCGCTGAATGCCCACGGCGGCCTTCATGGCCTCGTCCGGCGAGCCCGGGAACAAAGCTATTATCCCGTCCCCTAGGTACTTATCGATGAAGCCTCCGTTGTCGCGGATCACCTTGCCGATGCGGCCGAAATAGTCGTTCAAAAACTCGAAGGTTTTCGCGGCGCCGAGCTGTTCCGCTATTGAGGTGAAACTGCGGATATCGCAGAACATGACCGTCATGTTGCGCTCTACCTGGTCTCCGAGCATGATCTCGTCGACTTTCGCCCGGTTGAGAATCTGAAAAAATTCTTGCGGGATGAACCGCCGGAGAGACTCGTTCATCGAAAGGAGCGTCTGCCCCAAATGCTCGGATTCGTCGAAAGCGCGCGAGGAACGCATCGCGAGCAGGATGGCTTGGGTAAAGAGAAAGAGCATGAGGCCAATCGACAGGGAGTTGAACGTGCTGACGAGGCCCATATTGAAAAGAATCTCATTGACGCCGCAGGCGAGGAAGATCAATAGACCGATGACGGTCGTCAGCGAACCTTCCCGTTTGTTCGCGAGCGCGCGAACGATGACGACTATCATGTATATGGCGTAACCGGCCGTGATTATCTCGTAAATCGATACCGTGCGGTTGTAAACGGTCGGCGGGAAAAAAAGAAAGCAGGCGAACGCCGCGCCGAGTATTTGATAGACGGCCATCGCGACGCTGGATATTTCCTTTTTAAAGACGATGACGATGTACGCGCTAAAGATCGGGATACCCGCGTAGAAAGTTAAATGGTCAAGCTTGTTGAACACGGCCCAAGGTACCGTCGGCAAGAGCGAAAAAATAAAGCGCTCGCCGTAAATGAGGCTTCGAAGGGAGATAATCATGCAAAAAAGGCCGAACCACAGCGTGGAATGGTCTTTCTTTCGCAGCCAAAAAAGGCAGAGATGATAGAGGCCGATGGACATGAGCGCGCCGAAAATAAACAGGTCCATCGATAGGCTTTTCTCGTAGAGCGTTTGGACCGAGTGCTCCGAGCCGATGAAAATGCTTCGATTAAACCCTCCGCGCCGTTCCGAGTAGTTCGCGACTTGCACGACGATTTCGTTTTTCCCGCCGATCGGGTCGACGCTCACGATTCCCGTGTGGTAGTCGGCTGTCGTCGTTTCCGCCGAAGTTCCGATAGCTCCGACTTGCCAGATTTCATTGCCGTTAAAGAAAACGCGACCCGAGGAGTAAAATTCCGGCATTTTTATCGAAAGACGCACGCCGGTTTCCGGCAAGGCTATTTTTAGGCGATATGTCGCGTAGCCGTACGCCGAAAGCGGTTTCGATTTATTTTTTATGTTTTGCCACAGGCCCATGTCGGGTATTTCGGTGTAAAAAAGCGTTTCGTTCGCCGCGGGGGAAAGCGGCTGGAGGAGGGCGTCGGGGTAGAATTCCCATTCCCCATCGAGCCTGACGGCGTCGCGCCCGGAGAAAGACCAGTGGCTCAGGTCGAGCAGGCCGTCCTTTGCCTGCGGGGCCGCGTGGTCGGGATTAACGCACGATCCGAAGGCGGCAATCGAGGCAACCGTGACGGAAGCGGCGAGTAAAATCGAGGAAAAGAGATTTGATGATCGTTTTTTTAGCATTACTCATGTCCTCAGCGAAGAAATCATTGTCTTTTGAGTATAACATGGGAGAATACGGCTTGTCACAGGGAGTCTTTTATGGATGCTGATTTTTTTCCGGATACCATACCGTTTGGCTCGGATTGGCGTCAGTGCAACAATCACTGGATGTTCGCCGTGGGACGCGGCGGTTCGAATGCCGGTCGGCTTTTTTTTCGGCCGAACACGTCGGTGTCGGGCGTCGCGGGGGCCTGGGCCGTCTTTGGAGCGACTGGCCGCCCGACGGACGCGTTTCCGCGCGATCCCGAACGCCCGATCGTTCGGCTCGACGTGGATAACGACGTCCTCCTCGCGATCGTGGAAGGGGGTCTCGTATACCGGCTATTGGACGCATTCGAGGTCGATCCAAAAAAATTCGAGTGGCGGAAAAGCTGGGGGTGGCCCTTTGACGAGGGCCCGCAGTTCCGCGTCCGGAACGGATTCCATCAATTATGCGTCAGTTCGGCCAAGGAGTGGTCAACGATGTGGACGACCGATCTCGACGGGAATCGCCATCATCGGTTCATCGACCACCTGTACTGCCTATCGACGCGGGACACCCTCATTCACCATAACGACCCCTGGACTCCCGGCGATTGGGCGTACGCCTTTCCTTCCCCGGAACGAGGCCGACTCCTTCCCGCCCGCGGCGCCATCGAGGGCTTACCCTGGGGGATTAACGCCTCAGGAGGTGTGTTGGGCTTTATCGCCCCGAACGGCGCGTGGACCATCGAATACGATTTCGACATCGCCGGCGGAAACCCGCTCGCCGAATACGTGCCAAAGCCCCTCCCGTCGTACGAAGGCGTCGCGCCAATCGTGCGCTTCGAGCGCGGCGCGCGACCCGTCCGCTTTCCGTGCGCGCCGTGGCGGCATCACGGTTCGTTGCCCGGTCCCTGCACGGCTCACGTGCAAGTGTCTCCCGAGTGGGACGCTTACGGCAAAGTTATTCCCGGTTCCGAGTCCCGCGTCATCCGCGTGCTCGGGATGAACTCCGAGACCGCCGATGGAATTGTCGGGTATTGGGAAAAAAAACTCGCGGAGAAGGGCTGGCGCTTCGTGCCGTGGGAAGGCTATCCCGTAAGCGTCGTTCGCGAAAATCTGATAAACGCCCGGCCGTGCGAATACGGGCCTGAGCTGACGGCGGATTGGGTCTCGGGCGAAAATAAAGGCGTTGTCGCTGAGTTGCTCGGCTTCGGCGACCGGAGTAATTTTTTCGAGCCCGCCCGTCTCGTTATCCGTTCCGGGGCTGAGGAGGCTTCCCTCGACTTTTACGCCCATGTGCAGATGCGAACCTCGCGCGCGGGACGCGCCGTCGCGCGGTTTCGCGGGCGTCGGCAAAATCGCTGGCTCGGTTCGTTCGTCGTGATTCCGGAAGGGGAGACTCCTTCCCGAGCGTTGCTCAAACGCTTTTTCCGCGAGTTCCCGGAAGACGGCTTTGAGCGGCTCGTGGTTCGCGCGAGCCCGCGCCGCGTGGAAATCATCAAGCCGATCATTCCTTTAAACGCGGACATCGCGAACGCGGTGAATCGGCTATTCGGCAAACGGCTCGCGGTGCTGCGAAAAAAATGACGAAGTCCGCGTCGAACCAACCCGCGAGGGCTGGACGACGCGGCGCGCTTACATCAGGGATTTGTAGAGCGCGATCACTTCGGCTTTTGAGGGTTCTCGCGGATTGCCCGGCCTGCACGCGTCTGCCATCGCGGAGTCGGCGAGGAAGTCGAGGTCTTTTTCTTTCACGATTTCCTTGAGGCTCTGCGGGATGCCGACGTCTTTGGAGAGCGATCGGACCGCGTCTATCGCCGCCTTGCGGTATTCGGCCTGGCCCATCGAGTCAACGCCTTTGACGCCCATGGCGCGCGCGATCTCGCGATAGCGCTCGCCCGAGAATTCCGCGTTATATTCCATGACGGTGGGCAGGAGAATCGCGCAGGCGACGCCGTGCGGCGTGTCGTAGAACGCGCTCAGCGTGTGCGCCATCGAGTGGTCGATGCCGAGACCGACGTTCGAGAAGCCCATGCCGGCGATGTACTGGCCGAGCGCCATGTCCTCGCGGGCTTTCGCGTCTCCCTGTACCGACGCGCGCAGCGAGCGCCCGATGATCTCGATCGCCTTGAGATGCATCATGTCGGTCATTTCCCAGGCGCCCTTCGTCGTGTATCCCTCGATCGCGTGGGTGAGCGCGTCCATCCCGGTCGACGCGCAGAGCTTGGCGGGCATGCTCATCATCATGTCGGGGTCCACGCAGGCGATTATCGGGATGTCGTGCACGTCGACGCACACGAACTTTCGTTTTTTCTCCAGGTCGGTGATGACGTAGTTAATGGTGACTTCCGCGGCGGTGCCAGCGGTAGTCGGCACCGCTATGATCGGGACGCATTTGTTTCTCGTCGGGGCGACGCCCTCAAGGCTGCGCACGTCGGCGAACTCGGGGTTCGCGATGATGATGCCGACCGCTTTCGCGGTGTCCATCGACGAGCCGCCGCCGATCGCGATGATGTAGTCGGCTTTCGCCTTCTTGTACGCCTCGACGCCGTTTTTCACGTTTTCTATCGGCGGGTTGGGCTTAATGTCCGAATATACTTCGTACGCGAGGCCGGCCGCGTCGAGCACGTCCGTTACTTTCGCGGTCACCTTAAATTTCACGAGATCGGGATCGGAGCACACAAAGGCTTTTTTCCAGCCATGCGCCTTAACCTCGTCCACAATATGGTTGATCGCGCCTTTGCCGTGATACGAAGTTTCGTTGAGAGTTATTCTATTCGCCATGCTATTTCTTCTTATGGGATCGAACCCATACCTCAATAATGGGGGCGAAAATCGAACGGGCGCAAGTTACAGTTTGTCCGATGTGTCACGGCAACGGGAAAAAAGCGAAAAGGATTTGCCTCAACGCGGCGCCCGAGCGCGCGTTATTCAAGCGCCGGCAGGAGGAGGTTTGACAATTTCGGCGGCAATGCCTCGATGAGGTCGTCGGCAAGCGATTGGGAGGTTTTCTCCATGCCGGTAACCGCCCAGTCGACGGTCATCGCGATGGAACCATGGCAGTAGAGCTCAAGGATGAAGCGGACGTCGTCGGCGAGCGGTTTCTTCGTGCGTTTTTGGATGATGTTCGAATAGAACGCGAGAATGAATTGAAAGTCATGCTGCTCGATTGAGTTGCAGTCCGTGGATCGAAACGCCTGGGCGAAAAAAGAGGACTCTCGCCGGATAAAGTCGAACTTCAGGATGAGTCCCTCGCGGAGCGTTAGCGTCACGCTCATGGCGTCGAAGCACCGTTTCGCGAGGACGTCAAAGTACCAATTCACGAGGTCGTACTTGTCGCGAAAGTGCCGATAGAATGTCTGCCTCGTAAGGCCCGCGCCTTCGACGATTTCCGATACCGTAATCCGCTCGAGCGGCGCGCTTTCCATGAGACTTTTAATCGATTCGGCGAACTTATGTTTTGCGTTGTCTCGTTCCGTCACGCGTTTGAGTATCTCCCCGATGCCGAGCGGCTGTCAAGTTTTTACGCCTCGCCAACAATGACGGACGCTTATCTGCCGCGCCCGCGCCTTCGGCCTCGCTCGTCGCCGTGATCGCCTGCACCGTGATCGCCCTCGCCTCGATGTCGGCCGCGTCCCGTATATTCGGCTCTCGTGCCTTCGCCGGCGGCGCCGCATCGTCGGTGCCTTCCTCGACCAAAGGGGCGCTCGCCGTCCGTTTCGTCGGAGAACACGGCTTGCCAGTGCGCGAGGAGTTTTTCCAAAATGACGTCGAGGTTCTTTCGTTCTTCGTCACTGAGGACGGCAAACAATTCTGCCGAGCGACTTCCGCTCGCCATATCAAAGCTTTCGGCGGCGGCGACTCCGCTCGGCGTGAGGCTGATCGTCAGTATCCTTCGATCGCTTTCGCTGGGATGCCGCTCGACGAGGCCCTGTTCCTCCGCCTTCATCAGCAGCTCGCTGACCGACGCGGACCGCACTCCCGTCAATTCCTGCAATTCCCGCTGGTTCGTGTCTCCCCTGCGCTTGAGGATGGATAAAATTTTCCCGCGACCGTTTTGGCCGCCGCGATGGTGAAATTGATGTGCGCATCCCATGAATAATTCGAGCGTTCGGTCGGCCGGCGTCGACTCAAGTGCCGGCGTTTCCGTTTTTTGCTCGCGCTCGTGTCCGCGCGCGTATGCGCGGCCGCGGCCGCAGCCGGGGGCGGTTAAGTCGCAATGGTGTTCGCAAAGCGGGCACGTTGTATTTTCTGTGTTCATAGTGTTTCTCCTTAATCTGAAAATGCGATATTACCTTAGTAAGGTACCTTGTAATTAATATACCGATGATTGTGAATAAAAGCAAGGTGCCTTGTAAATATTTTTATCGTCTGAGGAGACGTTTATTTACCGATGCGTTTCGCGCGAATGCCGCAGATGAAGCGAATCGGCGGTAGGCGGACGAGTGCGATCGCATACACCAGCGCGAAAATTATATACGTGAGCGCGATCGCCGCGTAGTACGTCGCCGCGACGGCCCAGGAGAAACGAAGGAGAAAAACCATCACGTACGAGAGAATCGCGAAGTGGAAGAGATAGAGGGCGAGCGATGATTCCGATAAAAGCCGCAGCGCGGCATTTTCACGGTTGAGCGTTTTTTTGGCGACGCTAAAGAGACTCAAAACCCAGGAACATTCGGCAATTCCACGAAGAAAGGCGATCGCGAGACGACGGCCGTACGGAATAGCCTCCGCGGCCCATACTGCGCTCAGCGACGCGTAGAGCGCGAACGACGCGATCGCGATCGCGAGCATCGCCGGCAACGCTGTCGTGAATTTCTCCCTGAGCGCGTCGTTTGCCGCGAGCCGGTATCCGTACGCGAAAAGAAACCCGTACAGGAGGAAATTCGCCCAATCGTTGTACAGATTTTGCATACCGGGAAAGAAGGGTCGAAAGAGCGTCTCAATCGCGATAACGACGACGAACGGGAACCATGCCCGGTCGATGGGGATGCATGCCGCG
>QKAR01000075.1 GCA_003246335.1 Spirochaetales bacterium
TTATCCTGCGCCCTTTTGTCAACACACATTATTCAGCCGTTTAAGGTGTATCACGCCGCTTGATTAGCCAAGTCAACGACCTGGAAGGATCGATACATTTCATCGGGAGTACGGTAATCGAGACTCTGATGAAACCGCTCCGTATTGTAGAACCTGAAGTACCGAGCGACGCCGTCGCGCAGCTCGCGGACCGATTCATACTGCTTTATGTAGATGTCTTCATACTTGAGCGAGCGCCATAACCGTTCGACATAGATGTTATCCAACGCACGATTTTTGCCATCCATACTGATAGCGATACCATGCTCATGAAGCACGCTCGTCCAGCACTCGGAGGTAAATTGGCAGCCTTGATCAGTATTGAATATCGCCGGGCATCCATACTGCTCAATTGTCTCTTGTAAACAGCTGGCGAATATCGGGGCATCAAGCGTGTTCGTGATAATCCAGTTAAGAACGCGTCTTGAATAGAGGTCGATAATCGCCATCAAGTACACATGACCCGAAGGTAATTTGATATACGTCAGATCAGTAGCCCATACCTGATTCGGATACCGTATCTTCTTTTCTGAAAGAAGATATGGGTACTTCTTATGTTCCTGCCGGGCCTTAGACAGGTTCCTACCGGGAAAGATAGCCTGCAACCCCGCACGGGCCATGATTCGCCTGACTTGTTTCTCGGTAACCGGTATATGCTTCGCGCATATCTGACGAGTTACTTTTCGATAACCGTAGAAAGGAAGCCGTTCAAGAACTGAGCGAACATGCTCGAGTACCAGGATATCGCGCTCCTGATTAGTCGCTTCTTTGGCGTAATACGCGACGCTTCGGCTGATTCCCAGGGCTTTACACTGCCAGGCGATATTCATCTTTGGATGAACTCTTTCAATCAAAACGGATCGGTCCCGTACAATTGCTTGTACTTTTTTTTTAGGAACTCGTTCTCGATTTTCATGGCTCCAAGGGTTTTCAAGGCCTCGTCATACTGAGTTTCGGCCTGTCGTTCTTCCTCCGTTTTTTTGTTCGTCTTTTCAAAGAGCTCCGGCAGGTTCGCAATCGCCTGCTTTTTCCAGAGGCTAATCTGGTTCGGATGAACGCCGTATTTATTAGCGATCTCTTGGAGCGTTAATTCCTCCCGGAGAGCCTCCAGTACAACTTTCGCCTTAAATGCCTTGTCAAAACTCTGTCTTTTTTTCATGGTGTCACCGCCGTAAGTATAGTGGCTCGTACACCTTATTTATACCGCCTTTTGTGTCCTAATTTCTGGGCTCAGTATACTTCCTCGGCCAAGGGAATGAACTCCGCGGGGGAGACGTTGCCGAAATCCGCGCTCGTCCAGCGAGCCAAGGCCTCGAAACCCTCTAGCTCGGCGGTTAACGCAACGACTTTCGGCTGATAGACCAGCGAAAACTCCCCCTTTCGGATACCTTCGCCGATGGCGGAGCGCAAACTTTCCCTTCGCTGATGCTCAAGATATCTTGCTTGGTCGAAGGACATAAAAACGCCCTTGCCTTCCGAACGCCGACTATGGATGAGGGTGAGCAAGTTCTTAAACAGTTGATCGAGCGTCGCGGCGGCGTCGGGGTAGGTCGTCATGCCGCCGAAAAACGTAAGGGCAAGGCGTTCTTGATAGTCCGCGGATATTTCCTTGAGGAGCTTTTTGAGTATCGTTTTTTCCTCGGTATACGCCGCTTCGCGAAAGGAACAATTCATTAAAAAGGCGAACGTATTCGACTCGACCCGATATAAACGGGAAAAACCCTCGGGAGGTGCGTATTGGGGATGCGCGCGAATAACGCGCTCCAAGGCGGCGCGATACGACGCCGTAAGCCGAGACAGCAACCCATTCACGAATTCGATTCCGTATATCTCGTTGAGCGTCTCAAGCCCCTCTAGGCGAAATCCTATCATGCAGAAACGGCCGTTAATTCCCTCGTTCCACGGCACCGAGACGCGCGCGTCGAAGGCCTGCGTATCGCGGGTGAACTGGAGCCCGTTCGGCAGCCCCGTCGAGCGATCGGTATACGCGAGTCTGCCGAGCTCGTCCGCGTATTCGTGGACTTTTTGAACGACCATGCCCGAAAGCTTATTCGCCAATGAGAGCAAAACCGTAGTGTCGCAGAGGGTAACCACGACGATAGTCTTTAAGACCCGGAAAATAAACCCATAGCCGTTTGCGGGCGGCACGGGGCTTGGACCCAAAAACAGAAAAAGGACAAAGGATCCGACGACGAAAAACAAACCAAACAGAAGAGTATAGAATTGGCGTCGAATAAAAAAAGAAAAAGAGATGATGTATAATGAGGAAAATGAGAGATACATTCCCAGCGCGATGATTGAGCCATCCTGCCGAAAGACCATATACGAGAGAGAGAGCCCGTAATTCGTTACGATCAGGAAGGGAGGCACGCGCAAAACGCGCTCATCGCTGGACTTCGAGCGAAAGACCCAGAGGCAAACAAAACCATTCACGAGGAGGCCGAACGATCGCAGGAACAAACGAAAGCCAAGGGCCTCCAACCCCCAGAAATTTTAATATCCAGTAAGAGAGTGATCGCGAACACCGCGCAATAAATAACCATTATCCTCTTGAACACTTGCCGATAGAGGCGCGACTCGAATTCATCGACCGTTGGATTCATAAATTTTGAATCGCGTATTCAGCAGTGGCGCGCAAGTAGACGCATCCACCGCGCGCTTACTCATGTATTTTTTCTTTGAGAGTTGGCATCGAATACCCATATTCCTCCCGCATATCGCGAAGCGGTCGGTCGACGGGGATTTCAAGCGGAAGGCCGAGCTTAGCGACCACGGCGCCAGTCGTCGAACCGAGGAATTCCGCTACGTCCGCGATCGTCATGGTTCCCTCAAGCTCGAAATCCTCGGGAACGGTCAGGGCGACAGACGAGCTCTGCGCAACGCCCGCGCCATCACCGCCCGACGAGCCCGACTCGCCGGCGTAGGGCACGCCGAGAATTTTCGCGACGGCGAAACGGACCGCGTCGGTCTCGAAATCCTCAATGCCTGAGAGAGAGCCCGTATCCTTCACTCTCGCGTTCGGCGGTACGGCGGCGCGATCGACGCCAAGCTCGCGATACAGCCGATCGAGATCGACGCCGTACGCCTCGGCGACTGACTCATAGGTAGACGAGCCCTTGATATCCGCGACGTTCAGCGTCCCCCTGCTAGAGAGCTCTCTGAGCGAGGGAGCCGTGAATCGGAGCATACCCGACGCCTGGCCTATCGCCGCCGCGAGGAGGAAAATCGCGAAGCCGAGGATAACGGCGAGTCGCGGGGAAATTTTTCTTCCGGCAAGATTCAGCTCTAGCGTGTCTTTCTTCGTCGGACAGGCGGTGACGCATTCCATGCACGCGATGCACTCCGGGGAGCCAACGGTCCCGGCGATCGACACGTCCACGTTCATCGGGCAAACGCGGTCACAGGCCGAGCAGGACACGCAGGTCGACTCGACGCGGCGGATGCGAAACAGCGGGACGCGGGAAAGCAGCGCGTTAAGCACGCCGAGCGGGCACAGATATTTGCAGAACGCGCGGTCTATCAGCGCCGACGCTGCGAGAATGAGAAGGAGAACCACCGTCCCGACGGCGAACTCGGCGAGCAATTCCTTGGGGCCGACCCAAATATGGGCGAACGCGGCGAGCGGGTCCTTCGATCGGATGACTAAATCCCCCGCCGACCACGTCTTCGCGATGATTAAGATAAATAAGGGATATTTAACCAACCGGAGAACGCGATCCACTTTTTTGGGGATGACGAAACGCCGCCGAAACAGCTTCGCGCCTATCCAGCCGAACACGCCCTGCAACGCCCCAAACGCGCAAAACCATCCGCAAAAAAAACGGGTCAGCAAGAGTCCCAACGCGACGACGCCGCCGAGCAGGACGATGTTTCCCGGCTCGATCTTTTTTATAAACTCGCCCCCGGCGAGAAACTTCATGAGCGTTTCGAGCCCTCCGAAGGGATCGAGCGCGTCAATTGCCGGAACGCCCTGCAATTTTTGGTGGAGAAACGTCATCGCCGTCAAGCCCGCCAAAAAAAAACCGAGGGTTATCCTTCTGACCAATTGAGTCGCCGAAAATTTTCTCGCCATGAAATTCTCCTTGTGCGTGAGTATAGCCGGGACCGCGGGGGCGGTACGGTGACCGAGTCACGAAATACGGTTTAACTCTGAAATATCCCGATTCGCGATCATTGCCCCTGATCGACCCACACGAGCGCATCGACGTCGACGCCGATCGATTTCGCGACGGAGAGATACTCGTTCCTGATTTCCTCGGGGATGGTCCGTTCGCGCGACAATATCCACAGGTATTTCGCGGACTTTCCCGTCACGAGCGCGTACCGATAGGATTCGTCCAAGGCGATGACGTTGTACTCGGCGTACCATGGTCCAAAAAAAGATACCTCAAGGGCGCCGTCGCGCGCGGTCGAACGAAAGCGCGCGACGCCCTCGGCTTTTTTGAATTTTTTACGCGTCGGGTCATATCCCCGGTTCACGACTTTTATCGTGCCGTTTTTTCCGGCGGAATATTCCGCGCTCGTCCGAATCAAGCCGCGCTCAAAGCGAAAGTCAAGTCGCGCGATTTCGTACCACGTCCCCATATACGCGACGGGGTCAAGCGAAGGAACGACCGAGGCACCGATTGGCGAAGCCGTCGCGGCGACGCATGATGCTAAGAGGAGACCGAAAAGAACGATTTTCTTCCCACGGGAATTTCCCGTTTCAGAGTTAGACATTTTTTTCCTCCGATACTTACCTGAGTGTAAGGCATCGAGGCTAGCGCCGTCAAAAATTGGAAATGAGCTTGACGCCGCGAAAACAATATCGTATATTTACGATATGAATTGTCGCGATACGGAACCATGCTGCACGATTTCCGTTGAAGGGGCCGATCAAGACCGCCTCGTTCGGCTCATGAAGGCGGCGGGTAACCCGACGAGGTTCGAAATTCTCAAGTATCTCGTGACCCATCCCGGTTGCATTACGGGAAATATTGTGGAATTTTTACCCATCGCGCAGTCGACCGTATCCCAACACTTGAGCGTTCTCCGAGAGGCCGGCTGGATTGAAGGAACGACCGAGGGGCCGGCAACCTGTTATTGCCTAGCGAAAGAAAACATCGTTTGGTTTCGGAATATCGTCGCGAAGATATTCTGATTTTTTTATTCTCTATATCGTATTTTTACGATAAACAAAAGGGGACGACGTGCATTTAGAACAATTACTGGGTGAAATTCTTCATCTTCTCGCTTTTATCGGCTCGGCCTACGCGCGGGTATTGCCATTTCTCGCGATATCGATTCCGATATCGATCGCCTTACGGCGTTCGGGTGCCGCCGCTAATATCAAAACAAAACTAACCGGCAAGCCGGTGATCGCGGTCATTATCGCGACGCTCGTTGGGGCGATGAGCCCCCTCTGCTCCTGCGGCGTAATTCCGATGATCGCCGCGCTGCTGACGGCGGGAGTACCCCTCGCCCCGGTAATGTCTTTTTGGCTCGCCTCCCCGTCGATGGACCCCGAAATACTTTTTCTCAGCGCGGGAACGCTCGGTTGGCCGCTCGCGGTGTGGAGACTTGCCGTGACCTTCGCGATAAGCCTCGGTTCTGGGCTCGTGATAATCATCCTCGAACGCCGCAAAGTTTTTGGCGACGAATATCTCCGGAGTTCGATTGACTCGGCGGGATGCGCGAAATGCGGCGCGGAGAGACCGAAGGAACGAGCAGCCCCCCGACTCGCGACGGCGAGACAACCCCGCGGTCAAATAAATACCGCGGCGAGCAAAGACCTCTCTTTTGCAGCGATACCGCCGGTCGATTGCGGCTGCGGCCCGAGTCTCCTCATGAGAACGGGGTCGACCGCGATCGCCGGTAAAAATACGACGCACCATCCCGCGAACGCGACGCGAAAATGGATACGCTCGATTCTGTCGGAAGCGGGCAGGACCGGACTCGTGATTTCCCTGTGGATGCTCGTCGCATTCGCGCTCGAGGCGCTGATAACCCGTTACTTTCCCACGGAGCTTGCGGTGCGCTTTCTGGGCGAGAACTCCCCGTGGGCGATTCCGCTCGCGACGGCGATCGGGATTCCCCTGTATACCTCGAACCTTTCCGCGCTCGGCAT
>QKAR01000051.1 GCA_003246335.1 Spirochaetales bacterium
CTGGCTTAATTGTTTACGCATACAACAATTCTTATATCACGGTTATGACTTTTACTAAACTCCCCGGAGTTCAGTAAAAGCGCCCGTTCCCTCAAGTTAAAAAATTTTTCGCGATCCCGGCTTTACCGCCGGAAGCTTGCCTTCTTTGCACAGCGGGCAGTCGGTCGCCTCATAGAGCACGGCCGGAATGCGCGCCGCGGCAAAGAGCGGCCAGGAAAAGGGCTCCGCGGCGTCGGCGGGACGGCGGTCCACGACGCAAATGGACGCGACCACGACGCCGCCCATCGCCTTGATCCGCTCGGCGGTCTCAAGCGTCGACTTTCCCGTCGTCACGACGTCCTCGGCGATCACGATTCTTTCGCCCGGTTTAATCTCGAACCCGCGCCGGAGCGTCATCTCTCCCTCGTCGTTCCGCTCGGTAAAAAACGCCGGCACTCGCAGTTGGCGGCCCAATTCATACGCGACGACGATACCGCCCATCGCCGGCCCGATCACCGCGTCGACGTCGAGCTTTCCCGCCCCGATTTCCGCCTGGATGCGCTTCGCGACGCCCTCGATCACCGTCGCCGCGCGATCCGGATACTGCAAAAGCCGCGCGCACTGAAAATACTGCGACGAATGCTTTCCCGACGAAAGCAAAAAATGGCCGGTGAGCATGGCCTCGCACTCGGAAAGGATGGAAACGACGTCAGACATGAAGGGCCTCCCCGCGGTTTATACGCCCGCGCGCGTCAATTTCCCAAAAGTATACACGAAAGGTGGGGGGGCCGTCGACGGCCGCGCTTCGGTGCCCAATCCGCGCGCTCTCTCGAACGAATCTCGCGGGCCCCCCTCGCTCCGAAAGGATGGCGCGCAATCGCTCGCCGAGCGCTTAGCCGTTTCCCCTTCGGTCGCGCCACCGTTTCTCCGCTACCCCCCGGTCAGGGAATTAAATAGATAGAATCGCGTGAAAAGAAAAGGCTCCCGCCGCGGACGGCGCGTAAAAAAAGCGGAACCGTTACGGCAAGCGGCAAAGCCAGGTAAGTTCGTGCTTATTCGCGGTTAGGTGGACGACGTGCCCGCCGGGAAGGTCGGCGAATCGCTTCGTCATTTCGCGGTTCGCCTCTCCCTGCATTTTAATCGTACAGATAAAATTGCGGCACAGGCCCGACTCGATCCACTTCATGACCCATTCGTAAAGCCGTTCGGGATAGCAGATCACGTCCGAGCACACCCAATCCTGCGGGCCTAAGTCTTCGGGCTTCAGCGTAAAGGCGTCGTGCTTCATAAAAGTGATGTTCGGTTTGGCCATAAGGGCGGGCGCGAGTTCCGCGCGGTCGATCGCCGTTACCGTGGCGCCGAGTCGGTCGAATACCCACGTCCAGCCGCCGGGACAGGCGCCCGCGTCAAGCACGCGACTCCCGACTCCCGGCAAAAGATTTTCGGCATACCGACCGGTAGGTAGCTCGGCGTCTGAGGGACTGCGTCCCCAGAGCCAATCGACCCAGGCGAGCGCCTCGTACATTTTGAGGTAGGCTCGGCTCGGCGGGTTTTCGTGGTCCTCGACGAAACGAATCTGCCCGGCCGGGAACGGACTCGACGTCTCGGCCGACGCGAAAAGCGTATTGGCGTCGATGAGCGTCCACGCGCCCATGGGCGATCGCGGCACCGAATAGGGAAAATCGCGCGGTTTCTCGTTTACGTACGGAAGTTTCGCCTTAATCAGCTCCGCGCGGCGGAAGTTAGCGCCGGGCACATAGGCCCAGTTTCGCTGAATGGAACGCAAAATATTCGCCGCCTCGGCGACGCTCGAAAACTCGGCGAGCATCGGTTTGTTGAGGACGGCGCGGTGCCAGAACGTTTGCGGCGCGCTTCCCTCCCGATACACGATATCGCCCCACACGGAAGCTTTTGGCGGCAACCGCGCGGGATCGAGAGTAAGTTCGGAAAAGAGTTCGTATTGAAAGTCGGGAATCGCGAGCCAAGCCGTGCCGGGGAGTTCTATCACCGTCAGGCTTCCTGAAGTTCCTCTTCGGCGAGCACGGCGAGCGTGTCTACATAGCGATGAAATTGCTTAATTCCGGGGCAATGCAGAACCTCAAAGCCGATTTCGACCGAGTTTTTCTCGTTTTTCGTCCACTGGGGCTGCACTATGAGCGAAAATTCCCTTAATCCCGTGTGTATGGCGGGCAGGACGGTCAGCGTGTATTCGCGATCGATATCTATCGCGACCAATTGGGTCAATCGTACCCTGCAACCGGTTTTGCTCACTTCTTCTAAAAAACAGGGAAGGCAGCACAGCTCGGCGATTTTTGCGCGGGCAAAGTCTCGGATTCGCGGCGTCTTCCGGGTATCGGCGTTCATGGTTGCATAGAATTGCCATTTTAGTCGGCTATTGTCAATAGCGCGCAATGTTATCCAAAAGTCTATGTTTTATGGGGTTTTACCGATATAATTATAAGCGATGGTCGACAGAAAACGAGACTCGAATGCCTTTTCCTCGCGCGTTTTTCGCGTAGCTTCCGCCTTGGTTGCCTGCGGGGCAGGGGCGGTTTTTTTCTCGGCGTGCAGTCTCTTCCAAACCGGACGAATTTTTAACGACGCCTACTACGACGACAACTTTATCGCCAACATCGGGTTTGACCAATTCGTCGGCGACGAAACGACAGTGCCCTCGTCGGCAGCCACGGGAAAATGGGACTTCGAGTATCGGTATGAGACGGGGTGGGAGACTAATGGCTCCTATCCATATATAACACTGGTTGATACCGGTAATACGGCATCTACGTATGGCTCCGGCGACGGGCTTTCCTCCTCGGCGGAAGTGTACCGGCTTGAACTGGTAAATCTCGTGAGCAATGGGGATTTTGAAACGAGCGCCGGTACATGGTTGGGTTTTAATTCATCAACCGCTATCTACTCGCCAGCAGGAATCAACGGAAAATCTGTTGCTCTTGATCTCCAAGTTGGAACACCGACTTCTGAGAGTTACGTAACGTATGCAATCGATGACAGTCAGCTGAACCTTGGACTTTCGTATGATTTAAATTTCAAATGGAAAGCCTCTTCGGGTTCCATTGCTCCAGTAACTACGAATAGCACGCTTTTCAGCAAAATTAACTCGACAGCCCTCAGTTTCTTCCCGGCGGACGCGACGTCTCTCATCGGCCAGGGAGGATCAAATTTTATCGCGGCATCGGCTGGATCGAATATCATGGTTTTCAGAATCCCAACTCCATGGTCCGGGATGATCGATGACGTTACGGTAAAAAAAACGGGTAGCAATATGAATCTGCGGCTTCTCTTGACGCGACAGGATACCGAGCCCGATCTCGAGGATTTCCTCTATATATTCAGCGTTTGGGTATGCCCTGATGGCTCTGTAGGGACTAATACATCTCCGTACAACCTCAACTACCTCGGCATAGATATGCGCAACACGAGTAGCTCGACGCTCTCGAAATCCGTTGACTCGACGTATTCGTATTCCTCCTCGTCCGGTTGGAAGAAAATTTCCGTGCGGGTCGATAACGGCAACCTGCAAATCGCCTCCAGCGCGACCGGCGCGGTACTCGAGCTCGTGCTCAACCTTTCGTCGTCCCTGCCGGGCCGCGTGCTTATCGCCCAGCCAGAACTTCGCGCCTATCCCGACGGATATTAACGTATTCTCCTTTCAATATGAAAAAGGCCCTCGGTTTGCCGCGGGCCTTTTTGCTGTACCGTGATGGTTCCCGGTTATTCCTTTACCACCATCACTTTCCTGATCTCGTCCATGTCCGGTCCCACGACGCGGATGAAGTAGATACCGCGCGCCACGGCCTTGCCGGCGATGTTCGTTCCGTCCCAGTAGAAGGTATACGTTCCCGCTCCTTTTTTGCCGCGTTCGAGGGTCTTCACCACGTTGCCGTCCATCGTGAACACGACGACGGTGAGGTTGCCCGCCTTTTCGAGCGTCACGTTCAGAAGCGTCCGTTCCCGCTTGTTCGAGTCGATGACGTTATTGAGGATGGTCACGCCGCCGCGCTGAAGTTTCATCGCGGAGATATTAAACCGCCACGGGTCGAGGCTCGTGATATCGTTCGGGTCGGAGAGCCGGGCGCAGAAGAGGTTTCCGTACTTGAAGAGGAACTCGACTTTCGCGCCCGTTTGGATCTCCGAGTCGTTGGACGAAAGGATGAAATTTCGGATGTTCATGTCGTCGGCGATCGAGTTTCCCGCGTAGTCGCCCGTGACCTTCGGGCTCAAGACTCTTGCCTCGGAATCGGCGGTTTCGTTGAACGCGGGAAGGATGCTTGGCAGCCACATCTTGAGCGATTTGCCGGTTAGGTCGTTGAACAGCGTTGGGTAGTACGATTCCGAAGGATTCACGTCGTAGTAGAGCTGGAGCGTACTCGTCGTCGCCACGGCCGGGTCGTTGGCGGGGTTGAGTTGGGTCGAGATCGTTATGTCCTTGTCCAGGAGCCGTCCCGTGCCGTCGAAGGTGCGAAGCGCGCCGCTCGATCCGCCGAGCAAGTCGTCGGTGTTGACTCCGTCCGATGCGTACAGCGTTTCCACGACATTTACCCCGAAATCCGTGATGGTATGGGTTGAGGATGCGCTCATGGTGTTCCCGAACGTATCGAGAACGCTTCCATCGTTCTCGATCGAGCAGGAAAGTAGCTCGCTCAACGTGAGAGCCCTGCTGAGCGTGAGCGTCGCGGATTTTCCCGAATCGCCTGGTGATGGTACCGAGGCGAAGGAAAGCGTTATCGGTCCCTCGGTGGCGCCGGCGACGCTGAGCGCCGAGTTGAGACCCGCAAGGTAAATTTGCTTGGAAAACTGAACGTAGAGCGACGTGCTGCTGAGCGGCTGTATGGTAAGCGATATCTCCGGCGGCGTTTTATTGATGCACGGATAATCAGAAAAGTCCTTGAGCCTGAGCCCGGCGAGATCGGTTATGTAACCGGAATACGAAGCCTCAAGTTCCGCGTCGATGCGCCAGGGGGAGGTCATAACGATCGAGAAATACGGATCGTCGACTACGTTAATACTTGAGCCGTTAAAGAACGCTGACACGACCGTGGTAATAAAAGGCGTCGACGCGTCGTTGTACGCCGACGTATACGAAGCGTCGCTCGCGAGCTTAAATTTGAAAGCGTCGGCGGTGTACGTAACGTTGCCGCCTGAAACGCCCGAGAGAAAGGACGAGTCCCGAACGCCTCCGCTCGTGTCCGGCGCGGCGGTGTAATCGAGCGCAGCCGTGTACCAACCGTTCGGCGTCGTGCTCACCCATACGGGATTCGCGCTCGCGTAGGCGGCAGTGTAGCAACTCGAATCGATATCGTCGAACACGTGGAATTCCACGCGGTCGATCAAGGTGTTTGAGTCGGTGTCGGCGGGGTTGGCCTCATAATAGTCGAACGTGGCGCTGCTCCAGGCGTCGGAAATGTCGGAAAAGAGAGTTGTCGTGGCTGGCGCCCGATATGCGGCGACGTCAGGGAAATTAACGTCCCAACCGGAGCCTGTCGCAGTGACCGTCACGGCGTTTTTGGCGTACGTTCCGGCGATCGTAGTCGCTCCGTATGATGTGTTGTCGTTAACCGTCGGCTCGATGGCGTTGGGAATCGTCGCGTTGTCGGTTATATAGGAATTGGAAAGAACCGTGATTGTTCTGCCGACCGGCGTCGCGATTTCGTCGATGTAGCCCGGCCAGTACCAAGGCCAAGAATTCAACGAGGAGTAGGCCGAAATATCAACGGCGAATCCGGCGAGGTAAATCGTGAGCGTATTCGCCGTTCGCCACAGGCCGTTCGCGCTGTCCGTCCTCGCCGGCGTGATCCCGCTCGCGTCCGTTCTCATGGCCGTCGTTATCGCGCCGGAAAGACCCGTCGCCGTAAAGTAACCAGAAACGGTCATCGTTCCTCCGGAGGTCGCGGTGACGTGACCGCCGATTTGATCGGTCGCGTCAAAATTGACCGTGCTTTGTACGTTAGTGCCGCTCGTGGTGAGCGCGCCGACCGTGACTGGTTCCGACCAGGTGAGCGTGAGGTAGTTATGCCCGTCATAGGCCGTCTGGCTCGCCGTCGTGTGCGCCGCCTGTCCCGCGGAAACCGCGACAAGGGCGGGGCG
>QKAR01000070.1 GCA_003246335.1 Spirochaetales bacterium
TAAAAGCGGGACGCCGCTTTTTTTCGCCCGGTCGACGGCGATGGCGATGGCTTCGGCGTAATCCGCGGTAATCGAGAGTTCGACGTCGGTTTTTCCGTCGAAGGCGCGCGCGAACGCTTTCGCGGCCCGCACGATGTCGCTTTGTTTCCGTTCGCCCGGACGCGTAACCGTGATCCGCGTGAAGCCGGCGGAAAAGAGTTCCGCCATTTCGTCTACCGCCTTATCGGCCGCGCAGGCGAAAACGAGATGGGCGTCGGCCGCGCCGTACACCGATCGGAATGTCTCGAGCGTCAACGCGACGCTCCGGACCGTATGTGCCCCGTCCAGTACGATATCCGCCGAATCGCTCGCGAATTCGAACCTACCGGGAAGCCAGGCGCGTTCGAGACCTCGCTCGATTGCCCCTTCGGTCGCGTCGGGAAAAAGGTATTTTGCCGTATACGCCGCGAGCGCCGCGTTTTCCGCCTGTACCGCGTTGACGAGCCTGAGTTTTCCCGCGAGCGGGCGGGAAAAAACGGCGCCGCCGGGAAGGCGGTTAAAATGTATGCCGTAAGTAAGCCCGTTCCGGCTCGGTTCCGCGCGAATTTCGCCGATGGCGTCTTCCATGGAAAAAACGGGCGAGCCGTGGGCGCGCGCGGCGCCCTCAAAAACATTTCTCGCCTCCGTTTTTTGCGCCGCCAAAAACACGGGAATCCCTTTTTTGATGATTCCAGCCTTCTCTCCAGCGATTTTCCCGATCGTGTCGCCGAGGTATTCCGTGTGCTCAAGCTCTATCGGCGTGATAACCGAGGCTTTTGGCGTGAGCACGTTCGTCGCGTCGAGCCTGCCGCCCAACCCCGTCTCGACGGCCGCCCACGGAATTCCCGCCTCGCGAAACGTGACAAAGGCGAAAAGCGTAACCAGTTCAAACCATGATGGCTCATTTCCGCCGGGAATGGAGCCGGGAATGATCGAGTCGATGAGAGGCACGATCGCGTCGCAGGCTTTCCCGTAGATGGAGTCGTCGAATGGCCCGCGCGGCGTTCCGACGCGCTCGGTAAAATCGATGAGGTGAGGAGACGTGTAAAGGCCGGTCGGTTGACCCAATTCGGCGAGTATGGACGCGATCATCGTGGAGACCGAGCCTTTTCCTTTCGAACCCGCGATATGCACCGAGGAAAAGTCTCGCTCGGGGTGATGGCAGCGCTCGACGAGAAAGCGCATCGTGTCGAGCGAAAAGCCGCCTTTTTTCTTGATTCTTTCGTAGTCGAGGAAGTTGTCGAGCCACTCGACGAAAAGCTCCGTTTGTGTTTTGTCCGTCATCGAACGACTAGTATGCAACACTCCCCACCTTGCGGTAAAGGGGCTCTTTGGATATTATATTCAGCCATGACCGATTTTTTATTGCCCAAAAACCTCGATGGATATCGCATTCATCTCGTGGGCGCCAAGGGTACCGGCATGGCCGCCCTTGCTGAATTGTTGGTTTCTCAGGGCGCCGCCGTCACCGGAAGCGACGTCAGCGAAGTTTTTTATACCGACGCCATTCTCGCCGGCCTTGGCATACGCCCATTGTCGCCATTCGCCGCGGAAAATCTCGGCGAAGACGTTCGACTCGTCATACATTCATCCGCCTATAGCGTCGAAAATAACCCCGAGCTCGCCGAGGCGCGTCGGCGCGGACTCCCGACCTTGCTGTACTCGCAGGCGCTGGGGGAGTTTTCGGCCCGGAGCTTTTCGTGCGGGATAGCCGGCGTGCACGGCAAAACGACGACGACCGGTATGGCCGGAACGCTCCTGAAAGGCCTGGGCTTGAGCGCCTCGGCCCTCGCCGGAAGCGTCATAACCGGTTTCGGCAATCATTGCACCATGATAAACGGGTCGAAATATTTCGTCGCCGAAACCTGCGAGTATCAGCGCCATTTTCTCGCCTTTCACCCGAAGAAAATCCTTTTGACGAGCATCGAAAGCGACCATCAAGACTATTACCCGACGTACGAGTCCATCCTTTCGGCGTTCATGCAGTACATAAACCTCTTGCCCCAATACGGCGAGCTCATTTACTGCGCCGACGACTCGGGAGCCTGCGAGGCCGCCAAGATGATTTTCTCGAGCCGTCCCGATCTCGTCTTCACCGCCTACGGCGAAAAGGCCATCGGTGACTATCGGCTTACGGTTAAGGGCATTGAGGGCGAACGCCTCGTGTTTTCGCTCGGCGGGTTCACCGGTGACTTTCGGCTCAGGGTTCCCGGCCGTCATAACGCGCGAAACGCCGCGGGCGCCATCGCGCTCGCGACGAGTCTCCTCAAAGAGGAAAAAGGATCGTTCGATTTCGCCGACGTCGGCTCCATGCGCGAGGCGATTTCCTCGTTCGCCGGCTCTCGCCGCAGAAGCGAAATAGTCGGCGAGGCGGACGGGGTCCTCGTGATCGACGACTACGGGCACCATCCCACGGCTATCTCCACGACGCTCGCGGGCTTGCGGGAATTTTACCCAAATCGCCGGATCATCGTGGACTTTATGTCCCACACGTACTCGCGGACGCAGGCCCTTCTTAAGCAGTTTTCCCAGTCTTTCGCCTCAGCGGACGAGGTCATTCTCCATAAAATTTACGCGTCGGCGCGGGAAGCGTACGACGGCACCGTGTCGGGGAAAACCCTCTACGACGCGACGCGGTCGAAGCATCGCAACGTTCGCTATTTCGAGGAAGTGATGGACGCCCGCGAATTCCTCGATAAGGAATTGCGTCCCGGCGACTTATTCGTCACCATGGGCGCTGGCGACAATTGGCGCATTGGGCGCGCAGTCCTCGAGGATCGGAGTAAACGCGCATGAAAAGCATGACCGGCTACGCTTGGAAGGAAAAAAACGACGGCAGCATGACGGTTTCCGTCGAGCTGAAAAGCTATAATTCCCGCTTTCTTGACCTTTCGACGAACCTGCCGTATTGGTTGAGCCGACTCGAAAACCGCCTGCGCGAATACGCGTCAAAGCGCGTACAGCGCGGCAAGGTAGAGCTTTCCGTGCGCGTGCGCGAAACGGCAACGCCCATGCAGGTATCCGCCGATCCCGAGGCCGCGAAAGCGTATCACGCGGCCATCTCGTCGGTCGCCTCGGCCCTCGGTCTCGCCTCCGACGCGGTGCCCTTATCGCTCATAGTCGCGCAGGAAGGCGTCTTAAAGTCCGAGCGCACCATAGACCCCGAAGCGTACTGGGCGCGGCTTGAGCCCGTCCTTGAGGACGCGTTCGCCGAATTCGAGAGCGCGCGCGACACCGAGGGTAAGGCCCTGTCCCGCGATATCTACGCCATGATCGAGCGCATCGAGCGTTCGGCCGAAGTCGTCTCGGGATGGGTTCCCGAGATGGAGCGTATCTTCCGCGAGAATATTAAGACACGCTTCGTGGATATTCTCGGAGACGCCGTGGACGAGCAGCGCGTCATGCAGGAGACGGCCGCTCTCCTCGTAAAATACACCATTAACGAGGAAATCGTGCGGCTACGCGCCCATCTCGAAAGTTTGCGCCGAGAGCTCGCCGAAAACCCGTCGCCGGGGCGCAAGGCGGATTTTATCTGCCAGGAAATCAATCGCGAAGTAAACACAATCGGCTCGAAGAACCAGATTCGGGAAGTCGGGCAAGCCGTCATCGAGGCGAAGGACGCGCTCGAAAACATTCGCGAGCAAATGAGGAATATCGAATGAGCGCACAGTCCTATCGCGTTCCCCACGGTACGACGCTTCGCGTCGCGATTTCCGGCAGGTCCGGCTGCGGCAACACGACGGTGTCTCGCATTCTGGCCGACCGGCTCGGAATCTCTTTTATCAATTACACGTTCCGGACGCTCGCGGCGGAGCAGGGCGTTCCCTTAGCCGAAATAATCGAGAAGGCTAAAACCGATTTCTCGTACGATAGGGCGGTCGATACCCGGCAAGTCGAGCTCGCGCGGAAATCATCCTGCGTCCTCGGGTCCCGGCTCGCCATATGGATGCTCCCCGACGCGGACCTTCGCGTTTACCTGACCGCCTCGGAGGACGTGCGCGCGCGGCGCATCGTCGCGCGCGAGGGCGGCACCTTCGAGGAGACTAAAAGCTTCACCGCGATGCGCGACGCCGAGGATACGCGCCGATATAAAGAGCTCTATTCCATCGACAATACCGACCTTTCCGCCGCGAACCTCGTCGTGGACACCGAACGCCAGGGCGCGGACGACATCGCGGAAACGCTTCTCTCCCATTTACTTTCCCAGGGGCTCATCGTTCGTGACTGAATCGCGCGAGACGGACGAGGCTTTTAAAAAGGCGATTTGGGATAACTACCGCGAGCGCGGAAGGGCGTTTCCCTGGCGCGAAACGAGCGACCCCTACGCGATTCTCGTGTCCGAAATAATGCTTCAGCAAACGCAGACCGACCGCGTCGTCCCAAAATATCGCGCCTGGCTTGATCTTTTCCCCACCGTTCAGTCTCTCGCGACCGCCCAATTCTCAGACGTGCTTTCCGCGTGGGTCGGTCTCGGCTATAACCGACGCGCGCGATTTCTCCAGGAAGCCTGTAAGCGCCTCGTCGCAGACTACGGAGGTTCGTTTCCCCGCGAGCCGACGGAACTCGAGCGCTTGCCCGGAATCGGCCCCTATACGGCCCGCGCCGTCTCGACGTTCGCCTTCGGCGCGCCAAACGCCTTCATCGAGACGAACATTCGCGCGGTGTACTTATTTTTCTTTTTCGCCGACCGGGAAGGCGTTTCCGATAAGGAACTGCTCGAGACGATCGGTCGCACGGTAGACCGCGATAACCCGCGCGAATGGTATTACGCGTTGATGGATTATGGCGCAGAGCTTAAAAAGAAAATCGAGAACCCAAACCGGAAAAGCCGCCATTACGCGAAACAGTCCGCGTTCGAGGGGTCGGAGCGGCAGGCGAGGGGGGCTATCGTCCGATATTTGGCGACGCGCGGAAACGCGACGCTCGACGACGTGGCCTCGGTCGAGCGCATCGATCGCGCGCGGCTGGACAAGGCCGCGCGCTCGCTCGTCGCGGAAGGCCTCGTCGCGGAACGGGATGGGGTGTATCGCATTTCTTGATCCTCACCATATTGACAGCCTACCGGTTTTTTTGTTATAAACAATGCATTGATTTTGGCTTTAAGCCCCAATAGAGCGGATGTCGTATAACGGCTATTACCCCAGCCTTCCAAGCTGGAGACGAGGGTTCGACTCCCTTCATCCGCTCTATTGGGGCTTTTTTACGCCCTTTTCATCGCATTATCGCCCGCAGAGCTTCCATATCCATCGAAAATAATCGTATCGTGAGAATCGAGGAGCAATCTATGGATAATGTCATCTATTATTTTTCGGCGACTGGCAACTCATTGGCCGTCGCGAAAGACCTTCAATCGGCCTTAGGGGATACGGCGCTGACCGCGATCGATGACGGTTCTTCGCCCATCGAAGTTACGGCAAAAACGATCGGCGTCGTTTTCCCCGTGTATTGCTGGGGACTTCCCTCCGCCGTTGACTCATTTATGGGCCGTTTGCGATTGAGCGGCGACGCGTTCGTATACTCCGTCGCGACCTATGGCGGTTCCGCCGGCCTTGCGCACAAACAGGCGCAGTCCATTCTTTCGCGCCAGGCTATCGTCCTTTCGGCTTATTTTTCGGTGAAGATGCCGGGCAATTACATCCCGATGTATGACGTGCCTTCAGAACCGAAGCGGGAGGCGATGTTCTTGCGCGAGAAAGCGATCGCGCCGGAAATCGCGACTAAGGTTAAAAATCGCGCGCGAATGAAGAAAATCGGCGTAAGTCCGGTCGACGCCATTATTTTGCGTAACGTTTACGCGAAATTTTTAGGGAAAATGAAAAAAGTCGACGAGACGTTCACCGTTGACGCGTCCTGTAATTCTTGCGGTTCCTGCGCGCGAGTTTGTCCCAAGGGGAATATCGCGTTAGTCGACGGGAAGCCCTCTTGGGAACATCGCTGCGAGTCGTGCCTTGCCTGCGTCCACTGGTGCCCGCAGCGCGCGATTCAAATCGGCGACTCCATTCGCGGCAGGGCTCGTTATCACCATCCCTCGGTTTCTCTTACGGAAATGTCCCATCGATAAGAAACGGGCCAACGTACGGGTTACGCCCGTATCTTGTCCTTGATGAACGTCCCCTCGTCAAGCTCCCGGAAGGCGCGCTCGAGTTCCTCTCGGGTGTTCATTACGATGGGTCCGCCCCAGGCGACCGGTTCCCTCAGCGGCCGTCCCGCGCAAAGCACGAAACGAACCGCCCCCGCGTTATCGGCTGGGGCGACGATTCTCACGGCGTCTCCAGCGCCGAGGAGAATCGCCTGTCTTGGATTGAGGCTTTCAACCGCGTCATCGGCATGGAGGAAGGCGCTTCCCTCGAAAACGTATATGAAAGCGTTGTAGTCGGACGGGAGCGGAAAATCCGCCTGGCTTCCCGGTCTCATTGAAACGGAAAAGAGCGACGCCGGGGTATGCTCGCTTTTCATCGCCCCCGCCGTGCCGGCGAAGTCCCCCGCGAGAATCGCTACTTTGACGCCGTCCGTGTCGCGGATTGGGGTGTTTTCGGCCGTTAAGTCACGGTACGCCGGAACGCACATTTTCTCTTTTGCCGCGAGATTGAGCCAAAGCTGGAGACCCAGCATACGGGGCGCGGCGATCGGCATTTCCTGATGGATGATCCCGCTCCCGGCCGTCATCCATTGGCATCCGCCGTCCTTGATCGTTCCCCGGTTGCCGAGACTGTCACCGTGGTCGATCTCCCCCTCGACGAGCATCGTGATAGTCTCGATCCCTCGATGCGGGTGCCAGGGAAAGCCTGCCGTATAGTCCGAGGGACGCGTGGAGTCAAAGGCGTCGAGCATGAGAAAGGGATCGAAGTCCCCGGTGTCACGATTCCCGAAAACGCGAACGAGCCTCACGCCCGCGCCGTCGACCGCCGGGCTGCCGGTCACTCTTTTACTGATATTCCTCAATTTCACGCTTCGCTCCTTTGCCTAAAGGCATACCAGAAGTGTAAGTCCCCAGGAGCTTGTTCTTCAAGAGACGGAAAACTTCCTGCCAAACCGGTCCGCGCTTTATTCCTGCCAGAAAAAAAATAGTTTTCCTTGTCCGTTTTCGGAAACGAATGCTTGAATGTTCCTAGGTTTTCCAAAGGAGGATGAAATGGCAAACGCTAGTCAGGGCATGTCCGCCCGCGTTCACATTCAACGGTTCGGCCGATTCATGAGCGGCATGATCATGCCGAATCTCGGCGCATTTATCGCATGGGGCCTCATCACGACCCTGTTTATCCCGCCGGGGTGGATTCCCAACGAGAAACTCGCGACGCTCGTGTCGCCGATGATTACCTATTTGCTGCCGATCTTAATCGGCTTTACCGGCGGCAAACTCGTGTGGGGTATCCGCGGCGGCGTCGTCGGCGCGGTGGTTACGATGGGCGTCGTCGTCGGCGCGGGCGTCCCGATGTTCATCGGCGCCATGATCGTCGGCCCGCTCGGCGGATGGGTAACGAAAAAATTCGACCAAGCCACGGAAAATAAAATCCCCGCCGGCTTCGAGATGCTCGTCGCGAATTTCTCCGCAGGCATTATCGGACTTTTGCTCGCGCTTCTCGCCCTCGTCGCGATCCAACCGGTCGTCGCCGGCCTCATGACCGTTCTCCAGCACGCGGTCGGCTGGGTAGTCGACCATCGATTGCTTCCGCTCGCGTCGATCTTCATCGAACCCGGCAAAATCCTGTTCCTCAACAACGCGATCAATCACGGCGTATTGAGCCCGCTCGGCGTCGCCGAGGTTACGGAGAAGGGAAAGTCGATACTGTTCCTTCTCGAGACGAATCCCGGGCCGGGACTCGGCATTCTCCTCGCGTACTGGCTTTTCTCGAAAGGGTCGGCCAAGGCTTCCGCCCCGACGGCCATCATCGTGCATTTCTTCGGCGGAATTCACGAAATGTATTTCCCCTACGTCCTCATGCAGCCGATCCTGGTGCTCGCGGCCATCGCCGGCGGAGCGACCGGCGTCGCCACGAACATGATCCTCGGCTCGGGCGAAGTCGCCGCGCCCGCCCCTGGCTCCATATTCGCCCTCATGGCGGTCGCGCCGAGGGGCGGAATGCTTCCCGTCCTCATCGGCGTGGTAACGGCCTGCGCCGTCTCGTTCGTGGTCGCTGCCCCGCTCGTCAAGCGAGCCGCGTCCCGCATGGCAGACGAAGACGTTTCCGATAGCCTTGAGGGAGCGAAAGCGACGGTAAAGGATATCAAGGACATCGGCAAGGTTGAGACGATCGTGTTCGCCTGCGACGCCGGCATGGGCACGAGCGCCATGGGCGCGACTCGCCTCAAGAAGCTCCTCACGGAGTCGGGCCTAACCGACATCAAGGTCGAGCATCATTCCGTCGACGAGATTCCCCGGGGAACGTCCATCGCGATTTGCCAGAAGAACCTCGTCGAGCGCGTCCGCGCGTCGAATCCCGGCACCCAGGTGTACGGTATCTCGAACCTCGTGAACGCGAGCGAGTATCAAAGCATCGTGGACGAATTGGCCGCCGCGCGAAAAGGGGCATAGCGGCGCGTTTTTTGAACGTCTGGTATACTTGAAATCGGAGGGACGCCCGTATTCGGGCGCCCCCGCTTCAAGCCGCCATGGCGGCGAATTTTTTAATCACGGAGTATGTCCATGGGTTTTTTCGACTTCTTGCTGAAAAATAAAACGATCGCGGTTAACGTCGGCGCGAGCGATTGGATCGACGCGATCAGGAAAGGCGGCGCGCTCCTCATCGACGCGGGGTGCTGCGAGCCGAAATACATCGAGGCGATGATTTCCGGCTGCGTCCGGAACGGTCCGTATTTCGTTATCGGTCCCGGCATCGCCATGCCGCACGCGCGGCCCGAAAACGGCGTGCTCCAAACCGGTTACGCCCTCGTGACGCTCGATAAGGGCGTCGAGTTCGGCGACGGGGAAAACGACCCCATTGACGTGCTCGTTTTCATGGCGGCGAAAGATCAGGCAACCCACACCGAGGAGTCCATCAGTCAAATCGCGGATTTTTGCGATAACGAGGATTGGTTAATGGAATTGCGCGTGGCGAAGGATTCCTCGACGGTGGAATCCATTCTCAGGCGGGCTCAAAAGCGCGTGCCGTGACGGGCGCGCGATCGATATATGGAGAAATGACAATGGAAACGACGGCCGTTAGGCTTTACGGAAAAAATGATTTACGACTTGAGACGTTCCCGCTCCCGGAAATAGCGGACGACGAGATATTGATGGAAGTGACGGCGGATTCCCTGTGCATGAGCACCTGGAAAGCCGCCCAGGCGGGCGCCGATCATAAGCGCGTTCCCGACGACGTCGCGGAAAACCCGATAATCATCGGGCACGAGCTTTCGGGACGCCTCGCGAAAGTCGGCGCGCGCTGGTCGCAAAAGTTCCGGGCGGGGCAGATAGTGACGATTCAGCCCGCCTTGAACTATCAAGGCTCCATGGATTCGCCGGGATATTCGTACAAATACTGCGGCGGCGAGGCGACGTACATCATACTGCCGCCGGAGGTCATGATCGTCGACGCCCTCCTTCCGGTCGCGGTCGAGGCGCTCTATCAAGCCGCGCTCTCGGAGCCGTATTCGTGCGTCATCGGCGCCTCGCATTCGATGTTCAGGACTTCGAGGACGAATCACGCGCACGAGATGGGGCTCAAGGCGGGCGGACGCATGGCCGTTCTCGGCGGTTGCGGTCCGATGGGCCTCGCGATGATTGACTTCGCCATGGCCGGCGAAAAACGGCCGTCGCTCATCGTCGTGAGCGACCGGGACGAGGCGAAAATAGCGCGGGCGAAATCCATATTCGCCCCGGTGGCCGCGGAAAGGGGCATTGACCTGCGCGTCATCGATACTTCCGGGGTCGCCGACGAGTTCTCCCTCCTCGAGAAAAATTCCGACGGCGAGCGGTACGACGACGTCATGGTCATGGTCGCGCATCCGGCCGTGCTCGAACTCGGCGAACGGCTTCTCGCCTTTAACGGCTGCATGAACTTTTTCGCCGGTCCCCTCAAAACCGATTTTTACGCAAAGCTTAATTATTACGACGTTCATTATTTCGAGAAGCACGTGATCGGCACGACCGGCGGCAATACCGACGACCAGCGGGAGGCCCTCGCCCTCATGGAGAAAGGGCTCATCCATCCGGCGGCCCTCGTCACCCACGTTGGCGGTCTCGACGCGTCGTTAGGCGCCACGCTGGGGCTCCCGAACCTTCCGGGGGGCAAGAAACTCATTTACACGCATTTGAAATGCCCGCTGTTCGCGCTTGAGGACCTCCCAAGCCTCGCCGGGGAATCGACTTTTTTCGCCGAGTTACATACACTCGTCGAAAAGCACGGCGGCCTATGGTCGACCGAAGCCGAAAAATGGATGCTCGCGAAATGTCCGCGCGTCGCCGACGATCCCAACGTACCGAGGTTAGCGAAATGAGTAGAATACTTGCGGTGAGCCTCAGCTCCACGCTTCAAAAGACCATCCTGTTTCCCGGGCTATCGCTTGATCGCGTCAATCGCGCGAAGGGCTATCGCATGGACGCCTCGGGAAAGGCCGTAAACGCCGCTCGCGTCCTAAATCAGCTCGAGCGCGGCTGCGTATCGAGCGTCGTTCCCCTCGGAACGGAGAACTCCGCGCTTTTCCTTGAGCTCGCCGAAAAAGACGGGCTTGAGGTTTCGTGGGTTCCCGTTCCCGGCCGCACGCGCTACTGCTATACCTGCGTGGACCCGACCGAGGGATCGACGACCGAACTCGTCGTGGACGAGCCGGTCGACCCAAGCTCCGTCGCGCGTGAAGGCTTCGCCGCGGCGGCAGACGCCATCCTCGAAAAAATTTCCGAAGCCCTAACGCGGGCCGATGCACTCCTTTTCGCGGGTAGCCGGCCCAAGGCGTGGCCCGAGGACATGAGCGCGAGAATATGCTCTCTCGTGAAAGACGCGGGCAAGGTCGTGATGGCGGACTTTCACGGAAAGGATCTTTCCCTCGCGCTTGAGTCGCGCGTTCCCGACATAATCAAGATCAACGAGGACGAATTTTGCGCCACCTTCGGCTTTCGATCGGGATTGGAGCCTGAAAAACTAGGCGCGCTCATCGCCCAAAAAAGCCGCGAGCTCGACAACGCCCTGGTGGTGACGCGCGGCTCGCTCGACACGTACGCGGGCTTTCGGGGAACGCCTTTCGTCAGCCCCGTGCGGAAAGTAAAGGCGCTCAACGCGACCGGCTGCGGAGATTCGTTCTCGGCGGGATTCCTGTACGCCTGGCTTCCCGGCAACGACATGGCCGCCGCGCTCGAAAAAGGCGCTTGGTGCGCCACGCGGAACGCCCTAAACCTGAGACCCGGCTCGATACGGGACGCGAACGACGAAGGAGAATTCACGTGGTAGAGAAAAATATCGTGATCACGAATCCATCCGGTCTCCATACCCGGCCGGCAAAGAAAATTGTCGACGCGGCGAAATCCTTCGCGAGCGAGATAACGATCGTCAAGGGCGATAAGGAAGGAAGCGCTAAAACGCTCATTAAGCTCATGAAGCTCGGCATCACCCTCGGCACGACGGTAACCGTCCGCTGCGAGGGCGAGGACGAGGTCGCGGCGCTCGAGGGAATCTCGGCCGTTATCGCGGGCCTCTCGGAGTGATCATGGGCGCGCAGAGAAAAATAGACGGTATCGTTTTATCTCGCGGCTCGGTCGTCGGACCGGCGATTCTCGCGTGCGCCGAGCGCGCCGTCGCCAAGACGACGGGTCTTTGCGAGGAGGAACGCGCCCTGGAGCTTACGACGCTCGACCGCGCGGTATCCGAGGCTACCGAGGAGCTGCGCGCTCTCGCCTTGCGCGTGGCAGGCGAGCTTGGCGCCGACAAGGCGGAAATATTCGAGAGTCACGCGGACATCCTCTGCGACGACGAGTTTCGCGCCGATCTCGCGCGATTGGTCGCCGACGAGGGCTATTCCGCGGCGAGCGCTGTTCGCGCCGTGTCGGAGGCGAACGCGAAGGAAATGGAGGAACTGGAAGACGAATACTTTCGCGCGCGCGCGGACGACTTTCGCGACATCGGCAATCGCGTGATCGAGCGGATCGTCAAGGCTCGCGACGACGCGGCGAACCATTCCTCGGAGCGTTTTCCGTCGATCCCGTCAATCGTCGTCTCGCGCGCGCTTTCTCCGGGCCAAACCGTGTCCTTCCATCTTCCAAACGTTCTCGCGTTCGTGGTTTCCTCGGGCGGCGCGAATTCCCACGCGGCGATTCTCGCCCGATCGCTCGGCATTCCCGCGATGGTAATCCCCGAGTCGGAGCTGTCCCTCCTGTCGAACGGCACTACCATCGCGCTCGACGCGGCGGGGGCCTGCCTTTTTATCGACCCGGAGCCCGATATCCTTTCCCGCGTCGAACGATCGCGCGCGGATGAAATCCGCCGCGCCGAGCGGCTGAAGGCACTTCTCGATCTTCCCTCGGAAACGCCCTGCGGTCGATCGATCGGGCTATACGGAAACGGCGGCGGGATGAAAGACCTTTCGGCCATCGCCGAGGCCCATGCCGACGGCATCGGTCTCTTTCGCACCGAATTCCTATTTATGGAGCAGGGCGGGTTTCCGGACGAATCGACGCAGGAAGCCTATTATCGGCGCGCGCTGGAGACCATGGGCGACAAGCCCGTCATTTTCAGGCTCCTCGACATCGGCGCTGATAAGCCCTTGCCGTACGCTCCGCATCCGCGCGAAAACAATCCGTTTCTCGGCTGGCGCGGAATACGCTGGCTTATCGACAATCCCGACGTGCTCATTGGCCAAATTCGCGCCATGCTCACGGCCTCGGCGGCGACTCGTCGCGCGGTGAGGGTCATGGTGCCCATGGTATGCTCCCCGAAAGAAATGTCCGTCGTGAAGAATATCGTCGACCGACTCATTCCCGAAACGGGCGGTACGGCTTTCCTTGGCATGATGGTCGAGACGCCGGCCGCCGCCATGTCGGTACGCCTTTTCCAAGGACTATCCACGTTCATCAGCATCGGATCGAACGATCTTACCCAATATACGCTCGCGGCCGATCGGGAGAACGAGCTTTTGGGCGATCTATACAGCGAGTTTCATCCGGGCGTTCTCTCCCTCATGCGAAAGGCATGCGCGGACGCGCGTTCGTGCGGGATGGAGACGGGAATTTGCGGCGAGTTCGCCGGGACTCCCGAGGCGGCACCGTACCTTTTAGCGATGGGATTCGACGAGCTCAGCATGTCCGCGCGGTCGATACCCTCGGTGAAGGAGGCGATTCGCGCGACGCGAATTGAGGACGCGCGAGCCCTGCTCGACGAGGCTCTCGCTCTCGGTTCCTCGGCGGATGTACGCGAGCTTGCCCGCGCGTTTCTCAAGACTCGGGGCGTTGGGGCATGAAGCCGAGAATACGGCGCATCCTCGACGTACTGATCGACCGCGACGGCTTCGTCCCCGTTCCCGAACTCGCCGCCGCTATCGGCGCCGGGGTACGTACCGTTTTTCGCGATATTCAAGAACTCGAATTCCTGCTGCGCGATTACGGCGCCGTGATAGAAAAAAGAAGAAGCGTTGGCATTCGCCTTCTGGGCGACGTCACGGCGCTTCGCTCGCGCGGTCACGGCGTTCGCTCGTCGGCCTCAACCCGCCTTCCGGACCTATCGAGCGGGCATCGCCAACTGGCTACGCTGCTGTATCTCGGGCATACCGATCGCGTCGTCAAGCTCAACGAGCTCGCGACTCTTTTTTTCGTGAGCGATTCGTGCGTGAGCGGGGACCTCAAGGAACTCGACGGATTTCTCGAGCTCATCGGCTCTCCCGTCACGCTCGATCGGCAGCGTGGCATCGGCGTTTCCCTTTCCGGTCCCGAGTGGGACATTCGCATGGCTCTCCTACGCGCGGCGCGAGAACTCATCCATCCGCAGGAACTCATTCAATACGCTCTCCTCGATTCCTCGAACGATCGACCCCGACGGGTCCTCGACGTGCTCGGGTTCGCCATCGATCGGAATTCTTTTCTCGAGGCGATCGGCGGCGCGGAGAGCCGACTGGGATACCGCTTTTCGTGGGGAGATTTCGGGCTTCTTTTTCTCTACCTCGCCCTTTTGTCGCGACGAACCCGTTTTACGCCGAGTCTTGACCGTCGCGGGCTCGACATATCCCCCTCGGTTCCCGAGTCAGCCGCGCGGGGGATGTGGGCGGCGCTCGACCTCGGCGACCCTCCCGACGACGAAATATACCTACTCGCGCTTTTCCTTTCATCGCTTGAGCCGGGTGAAATTCGCGAGTCGAATCGCTGTCTCCCCGACGTCGACCGCATCGTGTCCTCTCTGCTCGTCGGCCTCGAGCGGGATACATCCCCGGCGTACGCGTTCGACGGCAGGCTGTTTTACACGCTCCGCGTCGGAATATCCAGCCTCGTCTATAAAAAAATGCTCCGCGTCCCCCGCGCGGACGCTACCGATATCCCGCTCGATTCACCCGACCGAATCGCTTCCCAAGCGACCGTCTCGCAACTGCACGGCATACTCGCCCCGATAATCGCGGCGCTGTACGGCATCGCCGTGCGGCCCGAGGAACTCGCGGCGATATACTTGACGGTGCGCGCGGCGGAAGAATCGATGAGCGCGCCGCGCCGAAAGTTTCGGGTTCTCGTTACTTGCTTCGAGGGGATTTTTCTCGCGCAGTTTATCTCCTCAATCTTGCGCGCGCATTTTCCGGAGGTTACCGTCGTCTCCGCGTTGTCCTGCGATCGGGCGAGCGACGCGTGGATTCGGGCGAACGCCATCGATCTCGTCGTCACTACATTCCCCTCCGGACTCACGGCAGCGCCCGAATACGTCATCGCGAGTCCCTTCGAGGCCGCGCCGTTTCGCGCCGAAATGACGGGAATTCTTTCGAGGCTCTCGCGCGTCGAGGCTATTCCGTTCGCGGGGGAGACAGCGGGCGAGGCATCCTCGGTCCCCGATGGGGCAATCGACGCCGCCATGCAGATCGTCTCGAACTTCGCTTTCGTCGCGTCATCAGACGCCGGTCCCAGCGATCGGATGACCCAGCGGATCGCGCGCCTCGCGTGCCCGAAAGACGCGCATAAGGCCGCGACGCTTCAAGCCGATCTCGACCGTCGCGAGCTTCTTGGCCCCGTGAACCTCGAGGATTCGGGTATCAGGCTCTACCATTGCCGCTCTCGGGCGGTAAGCGAGCCGCGGGCGGGCGTTATCGGCTCAAACTGCTTTCTCATCGCTCCCGAGGACGGCAATCAAGCGACCGTTCAGGCTCTCTCCCGAGTTTCCGTCGCCCTGATCGAAAACGCGGAATTTACCCGGGCCATCCTTCTTGGGGATTTTCCCGCCGTAAAGCGAAACCTTTTCGCGATTCTCGCGGCGGGCATTTGACTGCGGTTCTGGAAGCCGCGCTCTTTCAACGAGACGTCCGTCCGTGATACTGTTTCGCCTCAGAGGTGAAGCCCATGCAAGAGATTGAAAACCGACGGAGCGTCAGGAAATACGAAAATCGCGCGGTCGAGGAATCGAAAATCGCGCAACTGATCGAAAGCGCCCGGCTCGCCCCCTCGGGCAATAACACGCAGCCCTGGCATTTCATCGTCGTCGACGACTCGTCCATAATCGGGAAAATAGCCGCTACCGCGAACAATCAACGGTGGATAACGACCGCGCCGCTTTTAATCGCGTGCGTCGCCGACGTAGGCGTACGCCTTACCGGACCGGATGCGCCAGCGCGCGTTCATGAGGAATCGCCGATGTTCGAAGTAAAGCAAATCATTCGGGACACGACGATCGCGATCGAGCACATCGTTCTCGAAGCGACGCACGCGGGACTCGGCTCCTGTTGGGTTTGCTGGTATACCCAAGACGAAATGAGGCCCGTTCTCGGCATTCCCGAGGACAAATTCCTCGTCGCCATTCTCACCGTCGGCTATCCGGCCGAAAATCCTGCGCTAAGGCCAAGAAAGAACCTTGAAAGTATTGTGCATCGAAACGCCTGGTAATTTTTTCGAATTTTAAAAAATTAAGCCAAAGCGCGCGATATGGGCGAAAGATTCCTTCGGTAACCCGGAGGAGGCTCTTCGATGCGTATCGCGCGCTTAATATTCGCTTTCCTTATCATTTCGGCGATGGCACAGACTTTCGCCCAATCTACCTGGATGGAACCGGGCGGCGGACCGTCCACCGGCGGATCACCGCCCTATGATCCCGGAAACGGGAACCCTCCGACTTCGCCCGGCAACAATCCAAGCGACGACGATTCCGATGACGACGCCCCGCAGCCGAGCGATTACGCCCCGCAAGTCGCGTCCGCATGCGAAACCGTTTTCGAGAAAAAAAACATCGCGGCGGCGTTCTCGACCGCGTTCAGTAAGACGATGGAAGCGTTTTGCGAGACGGCGGGAATAACGGAGAAAAAAAGGTTTTCAATAAGCGCGGGCGACCCGGTTCTGTTGTCGAGCGGCGCGTATTGTTACGACGATAGCGATTTCTGCGTCGAGCGGTCCTATCGAAGCGATTCCGGTTGGTTTTTCGGAATCGACGAGCGGATCATTCGAGGAATGCCCCCGGCGGTCACGGATTCCGATATCGCCTGCATTACGGATAATCTCGCCGTAATAGACGCGAAAATCGCCTACGTTCGGGGAATCTCCGCTCGATTTAACGGGTATTTCGACGTTGAGCTCGCGCGGATTGAGTCTCATCGGGCGGAGGTTGTCGCGACGCTCGCTCTGCTCGAAAAGTACCGCGCAGAGCGTTTGGCCATTGAGCCGCTTAATGCCTTTGCGAGAAGCGTTTCCTCGCCGTCGGCGCCTGATTCCGTTGGGACCGGTCATCTCGTGCTCGTCGGACCCGGAGGAACCCCTTATTTACTCAATCCATCATCCTCGGGGCGCTGGATACCCGCCGTTACGTCGATAGACTATCTCTCGCGCGTCGAGACCATTGACGGCAAAAACGCGAACGAGACGTCCGGGTTCGTTTCCGTTTTCGCCGACGGAACGCGTAAATATTACGACAAATGGGGACTAATCGAGAAAACGGAAACTCTCGACGGAAACGTGACCGAATTCGTGCGAGACAGTTCCGACCGTCGGGTATTGAGCGTCAAGTCATCGTCCTGTCGCGATATTTCGCTTTCCTATCATGACGGTAAGCTTACCGGCCTATCCGCCCGAAATGGCGTATCGATTTCTCTCGTCTATGAATCGGGGCTGCTCTCGACGGTGATCGACCAAGACGGAGACGCCGTGCGCTTTTTGTATTCGCTGGGGCGCGTAACATCCATCGTTAAACCGGACGGAAGCGCCGTTTCCCTGCGGTACGGGTTAGAGCGCCCTTCCGGCGAGCGAATCGTCACCGCCACCGTAAACGAGGAAGGCGGGATCGAGCGGTTCGAGTACGATTTCTCTTCCGGCCTGCGTCGGCATATAGACCAATCGGGCGTGGCCTCGGAATATTTTTTCGACGAAAACCATCGCCTCACTTCCTCGTTTGAGCCGGATGGGTCCAAGACTTTTTTCTCGTACGACGCGGATACGGGATTAGTATCCGCGCAAGCGAAAAACGGCGACGTCACTCGATATGAGTACGAAAAAAACGGCAAGGAAAAAACCGTACGGGAAATATTTTCAGATGGGTCGTTCGAGCAATCTACCTTTGACGAAAATGGGCTTGCGGTAATTTTCCGTGATAGGGATGGTTTTGAAAAAACAACCGAACGGGACGAACGCGGGCGCGCGCTTTTAATACGCGAACGGGGACCTGCGTCGGCCGAACTTATCACGTATCGCGCGGCGTACGACGGTACCGGGAAAAAAATAAGCGAAAGCTTCGGTCAATTGGGCGAGATTTCCTATAGTTACGACGAGTGGGGCGCCGTAATCGAGCGCTCGGTCGATAGCGGTCACGGCGTATGGGTCGAGCGTTGGGCGCGCGACAATGCCGGGCGAGTCACGCGTTACGAAGCGCCGTCCGGAATCGTCACCGAGTACGAGTACGGCGCCCGCGGTCCGGAAAAAAACAGAACGGTAACGGAGCGGCGATCCGACGGATTCGTTCGCGTACGGGAGTATGACGCGCGAAAGAACGAAGTTAAAATCACCGAAACGGATCTGAAAACCGGCGACTCTCGGGTTAGCCGCGCGGATTATGACCGAAGGCATTTGCCCGTTTTCACGGAAAACCCGGTAGGCACTAAAACCGAGTATCGTTGGTCCCCTGACGGAAAACCGATATCGATTTCCGTCGGCGCGTGGAAAACTTCCTATGAGTATGACGAGACTTCTGGGGAATTATCCGCGATTACGCGGTCGAAAGAAGGCGCTACGGAAAACGGGGGAGGCTGGTCTCGCGAGACGATAGCGCGCTCTCTGACGAGTCGGGGTAAAGAAATCACTCGCACGACGGATTGTTCCGCGATAGGGGCGACGGCGACTCGCCAGACTTCCCTCGTGGACCATTGGGATCGCGATTGCGGAACGGTCAACGCGTTCGGGGAAACACTCTCCCGGGAACTTACGCCGGGCGGAAGGCTCTCCGCCGAGGAAAACCCTTGGGGCGGCTTTGAGCATTATCGGTACGATAACGCCTTGGGCCTGTCGAGCGAATGGGTCCGTACGGGAGAAATCCCGAATTCGATCGACTATTATCCCGACGGTTCGGTAAAAAAGATCATTAACGCCAACAAATCGTTTTATGATTACCGGTACGACTCGCTTGGCTTACCCATGCGAGTCGAGACGAATCTTGGCTACATCGACTATCGTCGAGACGGCGAAGGCCGAATTACCCGGATTGAGCGCTTCGCGGCGGCAGACGGACGGAGAGAAATAATCGAATATTCCTTTGACGAGGTATCTCGGATGGTCACCCAAATAATCGGCGGTAAATACTCGCTTACCTGGGAATTAAACGCCTGGGGTGAACCAATTGCCGAAATCGACGGCGAAAATAACGCGACCCGTTGGGAACGCGACGCCTTAGGCAACGTCATCAGGGAGATAGAGCCGCTCGGAAACGTTCGCGTATTTACGCGAAACGAATTGGGGCTCGTCAATTCCATGGTCGATGGGCAGGGTAATCGATATTCGTATGAATGGGACTATCAATACAAATTAGCGAAGGTCTCGACCCCTGTAGGAGTCTCTTGGCGCGGGGAATACGACGGGAGCGGAAACTTAATCCGCGAACGCGGCTGGCCGGGTATTGATAACGAATATCGATACGATGAAGCGGGGCGGCTCTCGCGCACGATTTCAGGCGGAATCACGATTGAATCGCTTTCGTACTCGAAACGCGGAAGGGAAATCCACGACGGAACCGGGAACAGGGCTTATCGCCTCGATCCGTTCGGCCGCATTACTGTTGGCATAGATGACCTCGGAAACGCCGAAACTTTTCACTATGACGATGATGGAGCTCTCGCTCGGTGCGTTGATTTTTCGGGGAAAAACGTTTCTTACGAATTTAACGCCGATACGGGTACGACTGAAACCCTTTGGGCTGACGGAAATTTCTCTACGCTCCGACAGGACATAGATGGCCGCACAACGCTCGCGGAGTCCGCCCTCGGCGCGATCGAATATCAATACGATGAAGCGGGATCGCTTTCGCGCGTTTTTGATCGCGGGGCGGGCGTGACGGTCTCGTATCAATATGACCGAGCAGGAAGGAAAATATCCATGAGTGACGGGAAACGAGAGATTCGATATACCTATGACGAAAATGGCAACGTTGCCGGCTCAACCGACGCTTTTAACGGATTATCGGTCTCGTTCGCCTATGATGGTGAAAACCGTGAAATAAAGAGAACTTACGGGAATGGCGTCTCAATATTCACGCGCCGGGACGAGGCGGGAAGGCCTCTCTCGATCGTTCAACGTGATTCGCGCGGATCGATTATTTCGCTTGCGGGATACGTCTACGACGACGAGGGGCGAGTTTCGCTCACCATAGACGAAAACGGCCTTGTAACATCTTATCGCTACGACGCTCTTTCGCGACTCATTTCGGTTTCTTACCCGTATTCGGAGGCTTTGCGTAGCGCATATGAGAGCGAATACGCGGCAGTCGGTTGTCTGAGTTCCCCGTGCGACGCACTCGCCGAGCGTATTCAGTTTACGCTTGCCGAAATTTCGGCGATTAAAAAAGCTCTCGGAACGGAGACGTTTTCTCGGCTCCAGATTAATCCGGCGCAAGACGCGGTAATCGAAACCTTTGCCTACGATGATCGCGGGAATAGAACGGAGAAATCGACGCGTTGGGGTAAGATTCGGTACGCCTATGACGAAGCCGACCGAATGATTTCGGCGGGACGGGCAATATACGAGTATGATAAAAACGGGAATTTGACTTCGGAAAAAAACTTGCGAAAATCGGTTTTATACGAATATACTTGCGATAATCGGTTAAGAGCGTCATACGTCAACTATAGCGATGCCCGTGGGACGATACAAAGCGAATACCGGTATGACGCGTTCGGCAGAAGAACTCTTTCGTGGGACGAGGGTAACGATAAAATGAGGACGGTCTATGACGGATTAACCTTCGAATCAATTTCGTCGGGCATTGCCTACGACGACGGAGAAATAACGTCGGCGAATCGCCTCTCGTTCGCAAATTTACACGGACCCCAAGCGTCACTTAGCGAATCGCGGCGATATGCATGGCTTTCTGACGACGCGAACGGATCGGATCAAGCGTTACCGCAGGGGAAATTTAAATCATACGATAGCATCGCGGAATATCCCGAAAGCAGGTTTGTCGGTAATTTATCCTTTTTGACCGTGAGCGGAGAGGTTTTGGCGACGAGCGCTGAATCGGCGTATGAGCTATCCTCCATTGACGGCTCCCGTTATCTTTGCCGTGATCGGCTTGGGAGCTGTATAAGCGCGACCGAGCGCTACGGAACCGTTTGCTCTCGTTATGCGTTCGACGCGTTCGGCAAGCCCATAAGCGAGGATTGCACAATGAGCTTGATTTCGGGTTACTGCGGAAAGTCCTACGACTCGAACACGGGACTATCGGATTTTGGGTATCGTGATTACTCACCGTCAATGGCTCGTTTTACCACGGTCGACCCGTATAAAGACGGATCAAATTGGTTCTCGTACGTATACAACGACCCGATAAACTGGATTGACCCGTTGGGGCTAAGCGCAAAGGATGTTATTGGATCTCCTCTCACAACAGGATTTTTAACTTCGGCCAATGGTCTTTATAATTACTATAAATCGGATGGAGTATATATTGAAAAATATCATAAAGGTATAGATATTTCTGCACCTGTTGGTACTCCTGTATATGCAGCAATCGCAGGCAAAGTGACTGAAATCAGAAAGAATATTGATGGTTATGGTAATTCGATAACAATTACAAATTCTGAAGGGTTATCAACTCGATATTCTCATTTAAAAGACACCCCTGTGCAATCATTGAATTCAATCATTAGTAAGGGGTCGAAAATTGGT
>QKAR01000003.1 GCA_003246335.1 Spirochaetales bacterium
GAGCGGGACGAGCCGGCCTCTACACCTGGAAAAGATCGCGTCGAGGTCGCGTGTTGTCATGCCTCGCTCGTAATCGTCGAGCAGATTGTCGTAGTCGTTGGGTAGTTTGCCTTCGCGGAGCGAAATCTTTTTCAGCTCGACATCGCGTACTTTCTCGAGCGAAGGGGAGAAAATGGCAAAGTCAGATTTTTGCTTTGCGTTGAGCCAGGCAACGAAAGCATTGTTGTAAACGAGAGAAAATTCATGATCCATCGCGGGCGTCACGTTTTTGGTCTTTAAGTACGAGCGGTGCAGGTCTTCCGCGAGAGCGCGGTCGAGCGGATCGTCGATTTCGGTTTTATGCTGGTAGAGGTATTCGGCCGCCGCGATAAAACGCTCTTGCTTGGTAAGCTCGAAGGCTTTATTGGAGAGGAACGCGCGCACGTCGCCTTGCGCGCCCATGCCCTCGGATGGGCAGATCGTTTCCTCGTCGAAGTTTAGCACGCGGCAGGCATGCTGATACGACTCAATCTCTCGAAGTGTTTGCGCTATAAAGCTTAATTTCTCGCGTAGATCCTGTTCCATAGGTGTCTCCGTTTATTGATGTTCGCCTTATCGTTGTTTTTTTTCGTTATGCGCTTTCATGAAATTAACCGCGTCATCCGCCTCAATCGGCTTCGAGTAAAAGTACCCTTGGATCAGGTCGCACCCTTCTTTATTCAAGAATTCAAGTTGCTCAGCGGTTTCGACTCCCTCGGCGACGCACGCGATGCCGAACGCCTTAATGATGAGCACGATGGCCTGAACGAGTCGGCATCCCTTTTCGTCGGTCGGCACGCGGTCGATGAAGCCTTTATCGATTTTGATCACGTCGGGATTAAAGCGCTGGATATACGAAAGATTGGAGTATCCCGTCCCAAAATCGTCGATAGAGAGCCCGATGCCCATCGCCTTGAGCGATTCGAATTCCTGGACGATTTCGTTCGTCGAGTTCAGGAGGATACCCTCGGTTATCTCGATCTCAATCGAATGCGCGAGGGAATTGTCCGCTACCCACTGCCCCAATTGGGAGAGATAGTCTGTCGACACCAGCGTAGGGGATAAGTTAAAGGATATTTTAATCTTTCCAAGCCCTTCATTCGCGCATCTTTCGATTAAATTTTTCGTGTCTTCGAGCGATTTTCGCGTGATGACGTCGATGGCGCCGGTCTGCTCGGCGAGCGGTATGAATTCTCCGGGGGGGATAAATCCCAAGATCGGGTTCTTCCAGCGCATCAGCGCCTCAAACTCCCTGCAGGTCCCGTCTCGAGGGGAAACTTTCGGCTGAAAAACCGTAAAGAGTTCCGAAGCGAATGAGGCGGACGTCATTTGGCCCTTAATGCGCTCCTGACGGAGATATAAGCCGTAGTATTGCGCGTTAAAGGGAATGAATTCGCCGGTCCTTTCGGGCGCGTCTCGATGGAGGATATTAAGCACGTTGTTGAGGAGTTCCGAGGTGGTGGTCCCGTCGTTCGGCGCGACGGAGTAAGCGCCGTAGAAATCGATCAGCGATTCCACGTGCTCCCGCTGCAACACTTCGTGCACGATTCCGTTCCATGCCTCCGAAAACTTACCCGGGGCGTCGAGTAGCCTTTTGGGTAGCTCGACCGGAAAAAAAAGCAGGGAGGTCTCGAGGCGAAACAGCTGGATCATGTCCTTATCGTGGGGACCGCAGGCGTCGCGTCTCCAAAGGTCAAGGCTCGCGGTGAGTTCCGCCGAGAAACGCAACAGCCAGTTAATCATGTTTTCGTAACCCAGCCTCTCGCTGAGTTCCTCTATCTTGAGTATCCTGAGCCCCGCGAGCGCGACGACCGAGTCCCTCGTTTCGATTTTTTTCAGCCGCGCAGTAACGATGGAAGAGAGCTCGCGGATGTTCGGGAGCCCCGTCTCCTGATCGTAATGGGAAAGCTTTTTGAGGTATTCCTGCTTTTTATGCCGGTTCGATCGGAGCGTCGTATTCATGAAAACGAGCGCGAGCGTCGCGAACAGCGAAAGACACAGAATTTCGATCGTCGCGTTGATGATTACGCTCGACTGGTTAACCGAATAGTCGGCCTGTCGAAAGAACGCGGACGGGAAAATGGCAACCGCGACCGTGTCCGAAACGAACACGTACACCGCGGCGATGATAGGACCCGTCACGGTCTTAAAATAAAAGCCCAGGCTCAGCACCGCAAGGGGAAAGAGCAGCGTCCCGAGCGCGAACTGAACGGGCGTAGAGTCGACGAAAAATATTCCCGATTGCCGAAAAAGGACATTGGCGACGGCGAAAGCCACGCCGAGCGGCGCGATGTACGCGCTGTTTTTTTTGATCCACAGCTGGGCGGCGAGCGCGCCCCCGTTGATCAGCAATCCCCCCACGAGAAACGCGGCTTCCGAAAGGGGCCGCGACCGGCAGAGGGCGTACGCGAGCTCGTATGCGTAGTACAATCCGAACAGGATTGCGATTCCCCGAAAGACAAACGTCAAAATCCTAAATTCAAACGAGTCAATCAGCTTTTCCATGATGGCATACCTCTTCTTCCCGGTGTGGGTAATTTTCGAGGAATTCCGGGCTCAATATCCCGCTTACGGTCTCCCGCGTCGCCAGAGTCTCCTTTGCGCAGGCGAGCCCAAAGCGAATGCACTTTTTCTCCGGCTGTCCGCCGAGGTGGCCGTAGAGGAATCCTGCGGCGAACGCGTCCCCCGCGCCGATCGTGTCGGCGATGACTTTGGGCCGATAGGGTTCCTCGACCCACATCGCGTCGCCCCTGCCGACGAGGACTCCCTGCTCTCCGAACGTGACGATGAAGTTCTTGTACCCGAGGTCGCGGAATCCCCGAGCGGTCCGCTCGTCAAGATTCGGCCGCTCCTGCAGAACGGCGGCCGCCTCGAATTCGTTCGCCGCGAAAAGGTCCACGTCCTTCGCCCACGGCAGCGACTTTCGCGCGATGTCGGGCGACGTCGCGTTTTGGAAAATGAAAAGGCCCGGGATGCTTTTTTTGAGCGCGTAGATCGCGTCGAGCATCTCGAGTCGGACGTTCGAGTCCGTGACGATCGTGTCGATCCCCTTGCGCTCGACGAAGGCGTAAAAGTCCCGGTCGGGGACGATCTCGCTGAGAACGGCGTTCGAGTAGACGCAGGAGGCCGAGGCGCCGTATTCCCCCATGACGGAAAAAAGAGTCGTTTTGTGGACGTCGCTCGTACGCAGCAATTCGGTGCAAATTCCCGATTCCGAGAGACCCTCTCGGAGATAATTTCCGAAAATATCGCGTCCGACGACGCTATAAAGAGAAGTGTCGAAACCGAGATGCCGGAGGTTCATCGCCATGCAGCGAGCCACTCCTCCGGGTACGAGGTCAATACTGCCTTCGCGATAGGCGTTACGGATATCCGTCTGGGAACTGAAGGCCTTGATGTCGACCGAGGCGGATCCAATGCAAAGAATTTTACGCATAGGCTTGATTATACACCCGTCGCCGCCGTCTTTTCCACCGGTCCTTTCCGGCTTCTTGCCATTTTGCCCTGGCTTCGGTAGTATAGCCTTAATTCATGGGGTGCGGGGAAGGCCGCGCGGGCGGGCGTCGACGGACGTCGGTCGCGAGGTGTTCTTCCGGGAGCCGTTTCGCCGCGTAGGCGATATTCGCTCCCCGGCCGAGAATCGCGGTGCGCAACGCGGTTCCCGCCGGCTGAGATCATACCCACCGCGGTTTCGCACGGAACCGCAAACCTGATCCGGGTAATGCCGGCGGAGGGAATGATGAAGACTCGTCTTTCATTCTTTTTAATTGTGACATTGTTTGCTTGCTCGCTAGCGACGGCCCGAGGCCGCGGCGATTCCTCGCCAGCGGTTTCTCCCGAACGCGCGAAAACCGTCGTCGTATACGCGTATGACTCGTTTGTGGCCGATTGGGGCCCGGGACCGGAGCTCGCGAAGCTCTTCGAGGCGAAAACGGGTTATACGGTCGATTTCGTCTCTTGCGGCGACGCGGCGCAGGTTCTTTCTCGGGCCGTTCTCGAGAAAAAGGCGCCTTCCTCGGACGTGCTCGTCGGGATCGACAATAACCTTCTCGCGGCCGCTCGCTCGGCCGATATCCTCGCGGCCTACAAGCCCGCGGGGGCCGACTCTCTCGTCTCGAAGGACTTGCGGCTCGCCGACGACTGGCTTTTAACGCCGTACGATTGGGGGTATTTCGCGATGATAATCGATACCGCGGCGGGAATCACGCCCCCGAAAAGCCTCGAGGATCTGACGAAAAGCGAATACGCGAAAAAAATCATCCTGATGGACCCGCGCACGAGCACGCCCGGCACCGGTTTTCTCGCCTGGACGATCGCCGCGTACGGGAAGGATTATCTTTCGTATTGGCAGCGGCTCAAGGGGAACATTCTGACCCTCGCGCCGGGATGGGATACTGGGTACGGGTTGTTTACCTCGGGCGAGGCGCCCCTCGTCATCAGCTACACGACGAGCCCCGCCTATCACGTCGAGTACGACAAAACCGATCGGTATCAAGCGCTCATTTTCGATCAGGGCCACGTGGCGCAGATCGAGGGCTTGGGCGTGACGAAGGGAGCCGCGAACGCGGCGGGGGCGCGTGCCTTCGTCGACTTCATGCTTTCCGAGGAGGCTCAAGGCGTATTGCCCCTGACGCAGTGGATGTACCCGGTTTCCCAAACCGTGAAGCTTCCCGAATCCTACGCGGCCGCGCCGCGGGCGGGAAAGACGCTCTCGGTTCCCTCCGCCGAGGTCAGCGCGGCGGTTGAGCCCGTAGTCGCACTCTTGTCGAAATGATCAAGCGGCCCGCGGCCATCCTCGCGGCGTCCGCGGGCGGCCTCGCTTTCGCCCTCGCCGTTTTAGCGTTTCTCGCGCCGGCGCTCGCGGCGATAGCGCCCACGTTTTTTTCCCCGGGGCGCGCGGGCGCGCCGTTCTCGCGGATTTGGCCCGCGTTGGCGTTCACTCTTACCGAGGCGGGCCTTTCGACGCTCGCGGCGGTCGCTCTCGGGCTTCCCGCCGCCTTTCTCGTGGCGCGGCGGGATTTTCCCGGCCGTCGGTTATTGCTCGCGCTTTCGGGCGTCCCGCTGTGCGTTCCCCCGATCATCGTGGCGCTCGCCTTCGTTCTTTTTTACGGACGGCAGGGGTATCTGAACGTCGCCCTTATGCGCTTCTTTCGGCTCGATTCACCGCCGGTGACCTTTCTCTACTCCTTGGGAGGCATCGTCGTCGCGCACGGGTTTTACGATTTTCCCGTCGTGCTTCGCACGGTCGCTCAGGTGTGGGAACGGCTTCCCGCCGCCGAGGAAGAGGCCGCGCGGCTTTTAGGCGCGAGCCGCGCCCGCGTATTTTTCACCGTCGTTTTGCCCCGACTCTCCGGCGCCATTTTTTCGTCTGCCGCGCTCGTGTTTCTCTATTGCTTTTTCAGTTTCGTCATCGTGCTGTTGTTCGGCGGGATCGGAGGGACGACGCTCGAGGTGGAACTCTATCAAGCCGCCCGGTCGGCGTTCGACTTTCGCCTCGCCGGCTCCATCGCCCTTATCGAGACCGCGTCGGCCCTTGGCATCGTCGCGCTTTACGTGGCGGCGCAGCGCCGCCTTTCGCGCGGGGCCGCGGGCCTAACGGAATGCCGCGTCCGTAAGCCGATAGGGCGGGGCGGGGAGGCTTTCGCCCTCGTCGCCTTCCTGGTTTTCCTGTGCGTCTTTTTCGGGGGCCCCCTTGTCTCCGTTTTGCTTCGTTCCGTGATCGTTCCGGAAAAAAACTTATACGGGGCGGGATTTCGCGTGAGCTTTTCCGCGTGGGCGACCCTTTTTTCCCGGACGTCGTTTTCGACGGCGTTGTTCCGTACCGTTTCCGTCGGCTTAGCCGTAGCCGCGCTTTCGGTGGGCGCGGGGCTTTTTTTCGCGCTTCGGGAGGATTCGTCCTCCCGCGCTCCGAAAGCGAGGCGGCGTAAGGCGATCGATACGACGCTCGTGGCGTCCGCCTCCC
>QKAR01000099.1 GCA_003246335.1 Spirochaetales bacterium
GGCGTTCGCCGGGGCGCTTATCGAGTTTTTGAGGAATTACCTAAAAAAATATTCCGACTTGGTTTTGTCGATCGTTCTGTCGCTCAGCGTCGGCATCGCGATCACGATCATGAGCTCGGGAAAATTGCGCGCGAACGCCGAGTCCTACATGTTCGGCAGCGTTCTCACGGTTTCGACCGCCGATCTCGTGACGGTCGCCGTTTTGTCGGTTCTGTCGGTCGTAACGCTCCTGGTCTTTTACCATCAAATGCTGTACGTATCGTTCGACGAAGATACGGCGCGGGTCGCCGGCGTTCGGGTCCGCCTCTTTAACTACGTATTCTCGATTCTCGTCGCGGCGGCGATATCGGTCTCGATCAAAATCGTCGGCATGCTCGTGCTGAGCTCGATGATCGCGCTGCCGGTCGCGACCGCGCTACAGTTTAACCGGGGGTTCCGTTCGACGCTCGCGCTGTCCATCGTCTTCAGCGTCGTCGACATTATGCTCGGGCTTTTCCTTTCGTGGGCGCTCAACGTCGCGCCGGGCGGCTTCACCGCCCTCGTGTCGGTCATCACCCTCGTCATCGTCCTCGCCGCGCGGAGAGTGTTTTCGGCGGTGTCTCCGCGCGCCCGGTGAGCAAAGCTCCGGATTGTCCTCGCGGAAGCCGTTCGTTTGGGATTTTAGCGTCGTCGTCGGGCGTTTGTCCCCTTACGCGAAAAGTCCCCGCGCGACGCTGGCGAGGAACGGGGCGGCCATGTAGCAGGCGAACGCTAACAGCACGGCGTATCCGGCGAGCTCGAACGCCGACGCGACCCGCCCCAGCCGCGCCTCGTTTTTCTTGAGCGCGTGAAAAAGTCCCGTCCGTCCGAACCAGGCGAGATATCCCGCGGCGACGATGGGTAGGCTCATTCCCAACGACATCGCGAGAACCGAAAGCGCGCCGACGCCGGTTATCCCGAGCGTGAGCGAAAGGATGAGCACGAGGATCGCGCCGGGACAGGGATAGATCCCGGTGAGCAAAATCGTCCCGAGACTCGCCGCTCCGCCGTGGCGCGGGTGTCCTCGCGCGAGATCCCGTACCGCCCCGATCACCAAAAAAAGGGCTACGACGATCAGAAGCCCGTAGGCGCCGCCTTCCATGTAAATCGCGATCGTGTCGGCCTTGCCGGAAAGCGCCCCCGTCACCCCGCGGAGCAGAAGCAGCACGATGAGCGCCGCCCCTCCGTGGAGGAGCGAGAGCGCCAAACCCATGCCGGCCGGCTCCCACGCGGGCGCCTCTCGCGCGAGATAGAGCGAAAAAACGACCGTCTTCCGGTGACCGGGCCCCATCGCGTGGAGAATCCCGTAAAAGAAAGCCACTCCGAGCATTCCCCACAGCAGGCTCGCCGAAGGATTTTCCTTCCACGCGCGAAAATGGTTCGCGATCTCGTCGCGGAGCGAGCCTTGTTTTTTCGCGAGCTCGGGATTCACCGCGCCCGCGCGCACGGGCGAAATTTGCGCGCCGGAACCGACGCCCGTCGCCGCGCCATCGGGCCCCGCGCCCGCGGCGGGCTGACCCATGAACGGGTTCGCCGAAAGCGGCGCTGCGCAAAGGCAGGCGAACGCGAGCGCCGCCGCCACAGCGAATCTAACTCCGCGCGGGCAACGCGTCATGGGCGAGCGATCACTTCGCATAGGTGATTCTGATCTCGCGCGGGTAGTACGTCTGCAGGCCCTGCTTCCACTTGTAGTAAATCGTCGTATCGTCGATCGCGCCGAGCGGGTTGTAGTACACCGGGTAATCCTTGTTCTCGACGATCGCGTACGAAGGCGAGACGAACGCGCCGTCGTACGTCAGCTTAATCGGCGCGCTTCCCGGATACGAGATATCGCAAAAGAACGTGTAGTCGTAGCAGGCGAAATCGAGTTCGCCCGGCGCGGTCTGCGAAAGGTCGACGAAAAACCGGTAAATCAGCTTGCCGTCTTTCTGCCGCACGGAGAACTTCGACACCTCGGGCGGGTTCGTCCGCTTCGAGCCTTGGCGAATGAACGTGAAATAATAATAATTCTTTAGGTTGATGAAGGCGTTGTCGTGCACGAGCTTCGTCTCGGCGGCGTTGAACTTGCCGTCGCGATTCTCGTCGTACGCCTGGATAATGTCGGCGCTAAAAAACTGGTCGAGCGTCCACTCGAGGTAACAGCCCGAAAGCTGCGCCTTGTCCCAAACGAAATCCGCCGTGCAGTCGATGAACATGTGCGGATGCGCGAACAGCCCCGTCGGGGCCAAGAAAAGCGCGCAGGCGATCGCGGCCCGCGCAAACCATGGTGCGATTTTCATGGCCGCATCCTAGCACGATCCTTTCGCCTCGGCTAGGAGAGCGCACGGGGATTGCGACGTAAAAAAAGGGCGTGCCCCCGCCTGCGCGGGGTCGGGCCCTCCGCTCCAAGTACGGCGGGCCGCCCGCTATCGCGGTAAGCGCCGACGCCGTTAGCGCTCGGGGCGGCCCGTCCGGGCTTTCCGCTGCGGTCCCTCACGCGAGACAGCTGGCGCGCGCGAGTTTCGTTTTTTCGCCGCTGCCGTCCGCCGCGGTCCGCGGCGCGCGCGTCAAATCCTCGGGCGATGTCCACGCGCGTAAACGGCGTGATGACGTACCAACCGTCAACGGCGTCGCGGGTCATTCACTCGTATTCTCTCGATATCTCTATCGCGAACCGCGCCGCCTTTTTCGTGTTTGCGCTTCGGCATCGCGCGGCGGCGTGAATGGTCTCGTCACCCCATTGGTAATCTTGCGGTTCGGGCGCGAGGTCCCCGGAAAAATTCGGCGCGTTCGCGTTGGGCGCCGCCGCTAGCGAGATGAGCGACGCGCGGTCGTCCCGTAACGATAATCGCCTCGCGCACGCTCGCCCCGTCGAGGGCAGTTAGCGCCGATCGGACCGCGTTCGCGTTCCGGTTTCGGCACGCGATATGGGGCCTGGCGGGTATGCCCTCCCGCGCGAGGGAAATCGAGCGCGTCGTCGTTCGCGTTTTCCTCAAGCGATCTGAGCTCAACCGCGGAGCGCATGGTGAAATCACCGCTCCGTACTCGCGCTCGGGCTAGCGACCGTTCTCGTTAATCGCTTTTCCTCTCGCGAGCGCCGCGCACTTCGCCTTCCCGTCTCTGCGCGGGCACCCGCGAAATGCCGCTTGCCCGGGGGCACGGTTCGCGTCCTGGAAGCGGCGCGGATTTGCGGCGAAAAGGACGTCCGCGTCGCGCGCTCCGGCCACGACGTACCGTCTGTCGGGGAAATGCTCGTATCGGTAACGTTTGTACTCGAGGCTTCGTTTTTATTTAGTAAGGTTAGCTTTAAGCTATCGTTTCGGTCGCTTGTCGCGTCGGCTTGCCGGTCCCTCAAAAGCCTTGAGACGCTCGATATATCGCGCCCCAACCGATGAAACCCCTACTTTTTTATGCACCACGAACCCGACTGAAATCGTTTCGTCGAGATCGAGCGGCACGGCCACGATGTCCTTTCCGTTGAGGCCCGGCGGCAATATTCCCGTCGATATCGTGTAGCCGTCGAGGCCGATCAGCAAATTGAATAGCGTCGCGCGGTCGCTTACCTTGACGCTCTTGCGGTGCGTTCTCGCGCTTTGGATTTCCTCGGCGAAATAAAACGAGTTTAGTTCGCCTTGGTCGAAGGAAAGGCAGGGATAATCGTCGAGATCGTCGAGCGATAAGCGGCGTTTTTCCGCGAGGGGGTTCATCGCGCTGAGGAAAACGTGGGGCCTCGCGGCGAACAGTTCCGTAAACGCGAGGCCGTTGTCCGAGAAAATTTTATCGAGGACGCGACCGTTGAATTCGTTGCGGTACAGCACGCCGATCTCGCTTCTGAGGTTTCCCACGTCCTCGATGATTTCCGCCGTGCGCGTCTCGCGCAGGGTGCATTCGTACTCGTCCGCGCCGATGTCGCGCACGAGGTCCACGAAGGCGTTCACCGCGAAGGCGTAGTGCTGGGTGGAGACCGAAAAAAGGCGGCGCTGCGGTTTCGCATCCCGGTATCGGCTATCGAGGAGTTCCGCCTGCTCGAGCACCTGCCGCGCGTAGCCGAGGAATTCCGCTCCATCGGCGGAAACGCGCGCTCCTTTGCTCGTACGGTCGAAAATCGATATACCGATTTCCGCCTCAAGGTCCCGAATCGCCGACGAGAGGCTCGGCTGGGAAATATACAGATGGTTCGCGGCTTCGTTGAATGATCCATAGCGGGCGACGCCGTCGGCGTAGCGCAGTTGCTGCAGCGTCATCGCCCCGCGTCGATTTTTCTCGCGGCGATTTCCGCCGCCGCCTGGATGAAATGGGCGCAGGGCCGTTTCGCGTAATATTCGGCGTTCCGTACCGAGGGATCGGGTTGGGGGATGCATTCCGCTTTCAGGAGAAGCTCCCGGCAGCAGATGGTCCCGAATTTTCCCTTGAATTCCTCAATAGCCCCGCGAATGGACTCGTAAAACGCCGTTTTGGCCTCGGTGTCGAGGGGATCGTACGCCCCTTCGATCGTTCCAAGGGCCCATACCATGCCGGAAATAGCCCCGCAGGTTTCGCGCAAGCCCCCGATACCGCCTCCAAAACCCGCCATCGCGGTAAATACCGTTTGCGGGCCGAGGTCAGCGCATTCCGCGAAGGCCGCCGCCGTTGATTGCGCGCAGTTATATCCGGTGCAAAAATACTCGACTGCTTTTTCGCCATACCGTACGATATCTTTTGCCATAATGGCGTTTTTATACCCCATTGACGGTGAAAACTCAAGTTATAAACGCTTGACGATTCTTTTCGGTTTTTTTTCGCGATACGTTTATAATTTTTTATGAAAATATGGAGGAAAAAACGTATGTATTACCAGCCTCAATACATAGAAGCGTCGATGCTCAAAGTTCACAAAGCCCGCAAAGTCATACTCGGCTTCGTTTCCCTCCTTTGTATCGCCATTGCGGTGTCTCTCGCCCAGCTTTTTTCGGTGCCGAATCCCGCCGTTTTATGCCTGATCGGCGTGGTTTTTTCCGGTTTCGTCGGAGGAGCACCTTGGGGAGCCGCGAGCGGCGCGCTGACGATGGCGAATTGCGCCTGGTTTTTTTCGGATCAGCATTCCGTCGTTCGGTTTTCCGGGGTCGGGGCCGAGAAAATCGTCGTCATTTTTTTCGCGGTGACGCTAATGGTTTCGATGGTCGGCGCGCTGAAGCGGGGTTTGGAGTCGCGAACCCGGGAACTCGCCGCGGCGAACGCCAAGCTCCTCGTCCTGTCCATGAGCGACGGTTTGACCGGCATAGCGAATCGACGGCAGCTTGATCTCGCCATCGCGCGTGAATGGAAGCTCGGCGAGCGGGAGCGCGTCCCTCTTTCCGTCGTCATGATCGATATCGATTTTTTTAAGGACTTTAACGACTTCTACGGTCATCTCGCGGGCGACGACGCGCTGCGGCGGATTGCAGGCGAGTTAGAGCGGCAAATGCGCCGGCCGGGAGACCTCGTCGCCCGGTATGGAGGCGAGGAATTCGTCTGCGTCTGCCCTCGCACGCGCTTTGACGGCGCCATTTCCGTCGCGGAGCGGGTTCGGCGGTCGGTTGAATCGTTAGGCGTCGCGCACGCGACATCCCCAATCGCGCCCGTCTTGACGGTGAGCGTTGGCGTTGTTTCCGTCATTCCCGTGCCGGGACAGTCCCCGGACGACCTTATCGCGCGGGCCGATTCCGCCCTATACGCGGCGAAGCGGGCGGGCCGCAATCGCATCGTTCCCTACGATCCCGAAATTATCGCCTAGACGAATCTCCTTGACACTAATGTTGTACTTATCTAACTTAGACGGTGTCACAGGGAGCAACATGGAACAGTCTTTAACGACATTGGAACCGGGGAAAACGGGTCGAGTATTGAAACTCGACGGATCGAGGAATTACGTCGCGCGCCTCGCGGCCCTGGGCTTTACCATCGGCGCCCCGGTGCGGGTCGTGCGCAAAAACTCCCGCGGCCCGCTGCTGGTTAACCTGCGGGGAACGCAAATCGCCCTGGGGTTCGGGGAGGCTACCCGCATAATCGTCAGTCCCTCGTCGGACGACCTCGCTCCCGCGCGGGAAAAAGAACACTCGGTCGCGGCCTTTACCATCGCGCTCGCGGGCCAGCCGAACGTGGGAAAATCCACGGTATTCAATCTCCTCACCGGCATGAATCAGCACGTGGGAAACTGGACGGGAAAAACCGTCGAGAATAAAACGGGTTTTTTCGAGCATGGCGGCACGTCCTATTCGATCGTGGACCTTCCGGGAACGTATTCGCTTTCGGCGAATTCGGAGGAAGAACTGCTCGCGCGGGAATTCATCATTCGGGAAAAACCCGATCTCGTGGTCGCGGTCGTCGACGCGGCGACTCTTGAGCGGAATCTGTATCTCGTCGCCGAGCTTTTGCTGCTTCCCTCTCCCGTTTTGCTCGCGCTCAACATGATGGACGTCGCCCATAGCGAGGGCATTACCGTCGAGCCGAAAGTGCTGGAAAGCGCGCTCGGCATTCCGGTCGTCCCGATGTCGGCCTCGAAAGGGCAGGGAATCGCCGAGCTTCAGGAAGCGATCGCCCATACGCTCGATAAGACCGAGTCCTACGCGCCGAACCTTCCGGTCATCCTTCCGGCCCATCGGCCGATTCTCGATCGCGTCCGCGAAATGGTCGGGACGCACGTCCCCGCCGAATATCCGGTAGATTGGGTCTCGCTCAAGCTCCTTGAGGGCGATGAGCAATTGTCGTCTTTCATGAAAGAACGGCTCTCCGAAACCGAATGGAAGGCGGTCGACTCGCTTTTGTATCAGCATGAGGACGCCGTACTCGATATCGCCGGGGCTCGCTACCAATGGATCGCGCGAATGGTTCGCGCAGCCGTCGTCGAACCCCCGGTATCCCGAGTCGGCCTTACCGCCCGACTCGACCGCGCGCTGACGCATCCCGTCTTGGGCCTCGTCGCCCTCGTCGTCCTGCTCGCCGGTGTGTTCGGCCTGACGTTCTCGATCGGCGGGCCTTTGCAGGGCCTCCTCGGCGGGCTCGTCGCGCGCGGGGGGGACGCGATACGGGGAGCCCTTTCGGGCTATCCCCGCTGGATCGCGGAATTTCTCGCCGGGGGCGTGCTGAACGGCCTTGGCATGGTTTTGACTTTCTTGCCAATCCTGGCGATCTTCTACGTCGCGTTGGGGTTGCTCGAGGATACGGGCTACATGGCGCGTGCCGCTTACCTTTCCGATCGGCTCATGCACGCGATGGGCCTTCACGGCAAGAGTTTCATGCCGATATTGCTCGGTTTCGGCTGCAACGTCCCGGCCGTGCTCGGCACGCGCATCATCGAGTCGAAGAAGGCGCGGATTCAGACGGCTCTCCTGATACCGTTCGTTCCCTGCTCGGCCCGCCTCGCCGTCATTGCCGTCCTCGCCCCGATCTTTTTCGGCTCGAACGCCTTCTTGGTGACGATCGCGCTCGTCGCCGCGAATATCGTCATCCTATGCGTCCTTGGCCTGGTGCTCCATACGGCGGCCTTCGAGGATGAGCATGTCGCCTTCATCATGGAACTCCCGCTGTACCACGTCCCGAACCTCAAGACGATAGGACTGTACGTTTGGCATAATCTCGCCGGCTTCGTGAAAAAGGCGGGCTCGGTAATATTGGTCGCCTCGCTCGCGGTTTGGGCGGTCTCGTATTTCCCGACGGGTGAAATTTCGACAAGTTGGCTCGGCATCCTCGGGCGCTGGCTCGAACCCGCGAGTCGGCTTATCGGCCTTCCTTGGCAAGTGTTCATCGCCCTTTTAACGAGTTTCGCGGCGAAGGAAAACACCATCGCGACGCTCGCCGTTCTGTACGGCGACATTTCCGCGGCGCTCCCGGCCGTCGTCTCGACCGCGGCCGGCGTCGGCCTTATGGCGTTTCAGCTTTTGTTCGTGCCGTGCGTCGGCACCGTCGCCGCGATTCGCCAGGAAACCGCCTCGGCCAAGTGGACGCTCTTTAGCGTCGGCCTTTCCGCCGTCCTTTCCTTCGCGGTCGCCTTCGCGATTTACCGAATAGGGAGCTTATTCTGATGCTGCGGAAACTCCTCTCGCTCATCGCGCGCGGCGAGGTTAGCTCGCTCGCGGACGCGGCCGAATCGCTCGGCGTCGGGGCGGACGCCGTTCGGCCCATGATCGATCAATTAGTCTCGTTGGGATATCTGGAAACGGCGGGCTCGCCGCGAGGCGCGCGGTCATCCTGCTCGGGCGGCTGCGGAGGCTGCGGAAAGTCCGGAAGCTGCGCGGCGTGCCGTCCCGGCGCGAATGGAATCGCCTGGCTTATCACGGAGAAGGGGCGAGCCCTTTCGGACTCGGCGGCTCCGGCGCCGTAAGCGGTTTTTCATAACAGCAAAAAAGGCCAAGACGATGCGAGACCGTTCCCCGAAACGAGTAATCGCATTCCTCGAGGATGTACCGCGCGTTTTTGTTGGAAATATGCGCTTTTACGCGCACGGAGGAGCAGCCCTGCTCTCGGGCCGAGCGTTCCGCGAACGCGAGTAACCGCTCGGCGTAGCTGTGCTGGCGGCGAATGGGATTAACGCAGGCTCGGCACACCGCCAGGTGCTCGCCGTACGGGCAACCCCACTCGACGCATTCGGATCCCGCCCGCGCGCGCGTGTCAAAGGCGATGTAACCCACGATCGCGTCGTGCTCGAAATAACCGTACGCGTGACCGGCCTCGATATCCTCGGCGACGATGCCTTCTATTGCGTTTTCGTCGTCCCATTCATGCACATTTTTTTGGAGCATGTCCAAATAAACCATTTTGAGTAACGCCGTCGCGCTTGCCCGATTTTCCCCGGATAATTTTTGTATTGACACGTTCTCTCCGCTTTTTACCTACGGCGTTTGCCTACCGCGCGGCCTCTCGTATCGAACATTTACCAATAATTAATCATAGGATTATGTTTAGTAGATTGTCAAATAAAACGACGCGCAAAAATTGCGCGTCGCGTGGGAGGGACAATGAGCTATCTGTCTTAATTCGTTCGAATGCCACCGGTGGAAACGACGAAACGATCGAAGGCGGCTGATCCGGCCTGCGTCCATTTAAAGACGCCTGCCTGACCGAGGATTTCGGCGAACGCGATTCCCGTTTCTGCGCGGAGCATTTCTTCAACGTCCCCCGCCTTGATGTTCGGGTATTTCTTGCGTAATTCGGCGATCCATTCGGCGTGCTTCGCGAGATCTCCTTCCGGCTTGCCGTCGCGAACGATGCAGTCCTTCACCGCCGCGAGCTCGGTAAGAAGCCTTCCGGGAAGGATGGCGAGTCCCATCACCTCGATGAGCCCGATGTTCTCTTTTTTTAAGTGATGATGCTCTCGGTGCGGATGGAACAATCCGTCGGGATGCTCGTCCGTCGTTCGGTTATTTCTCAGCACGAGATCGAGTTCGTAGCGCTCGCCCCGTCGGCGCGCGATCGGCGTGATCGTGTTATGGGGAACGGTTCCCGAGAACGCGCGAATCTCGGCGCTTTCGTCGCTCCACGCGCGCCAGGCGTCGAGGATTTTTCCCGCGAGGTCGACGATTCGCGCCGGGTCGGCCGCTCGGAGCCGCAAGACGGACATCGGCCATTTGACGATTTCCGCCTCGATTTTCGGATACTCGGCGTAGCGGAAGGCGCGATCCGCGGGGGCTTTCGCCATCGCGAACTCGTAGTTTCCGCCCTGGAAATGCTCATGGGTCAAAATCGAGCCGCCGACGATTGGCAAATCGGCGTTCGAGCCGACGAAGTAGTGCGGGAATAATTTGACGAAGTCGAAGAGCTTGGCGAATGCCGATCGGTCGATGACCATGGGGTGATGGTCGCCGTGGAACACGATGCAATGCTCGTTGTAATATACGTAGGGCGAATACTGCAGGAACCATTCGGCCCCGGCCATCCTGATCGGGATCGCGCGGTGCGTTTCCCGCGCCGGATGGTCTACGCGGCCGAAGTAGCCGACGTTTTCGGCGCAGAGCTGACACTTGGGGTAGGCGACTTTTTTCGCGGTGAGCGCGGCGGCGATCGCCTTCGGGTCTTTTTCCGGCTTTGAAAGGTTGATCGTGACGTCGAGATCGCCGAACTCCGTATGGGCCACCCACTTAACGTCGCGCGCGATGCGGTAGCGGCGGATGTAGTCGGAGTCCTGGCTGAATCGATAGTACCAATCGGTCGCCTCGCGCGGGGATTTTTCGTAGAGCGCGCGGAACCGGGCGATCGTCTCGCTCGGGCGCGGGGTCAGCGCGTCCATGAGCTTCGTGTCGAATAAATCGCGATACACGACGCCGTCGCCGGCGAGGAGCCCGTCTTTCGCGGCGCGGTCGAGGAGTACGGCGAGAATTTCCTCAAGCGAAGGCTCGCTGCCTTCCGGGAGTCCGGGGCCGTCCCACGCGTCGATGCCGAGCGTTCCGAGAACGCGGTTGCGCGCGTAGATTTCGTCGTCGCGCTCGATGAGGCCCGTTTTTAGTCCATACTCGACGAGCGCGTTAATTGCCTGTCCGTCCGTCACGACTTGCTCCCGCCGGCGAACCCTTCCGGATGCGATTTATGCCAAGACCAGGCGCTCGCGACGATTTCGTCGATGTCGGCCCGCTCGGGTTTCCAGCAGAGCACGGATTTCGCCTTGTCGCTCGAGGCGACGAGTACCGCGGGGTCTCCCGCCCGCCTTCCGGACACGACGGCCGGAATCGGTTCTTTCGTCACGCGGCGCGCGGACTCGATCACTTCGTTGACCGTGTGCCCGGTGCCGTTGCCGAGGTTGAACACGTCGCTCGAATTGCTGGCCATCAGGTACTCGACGGCGAGGATGTGCGCCTTCGCGAGATCCATGACGTGGATGTAGTCGCGGACGCAGGTTCCGTCTTTCGTCGGCCAGTCGTTTCCGAACACGCCGATGGATTCCCGTTTTTTATTCGCCACCTGGAGTATGAGGGGAATGAGATGGGTTTCCGGCGCGTGCGCCTCGCCGATCTTCCCGTTCGGGTGCGCGCCGCACGCGTTGAAATAGCGCAGCGAAACGTATTTGAGCCCATGGGCGACGTCGGTCCACTTAAACATTTTTTCCATCGAAAGCTTCGTTTCGCCGTAGGCGTTCGTCGGCGAGGTGCGATCCGTCTCGAGTATCGGAACCCGCTCGGGCTCGCCGTAGACCGCCGCCGTGGAGGAAAACACGACGCGTCCGATCCCGTGCGCCACGAGCGACTCGAGCAGGGTTTTGGTGCCGCAAAGGTTGTTGTCGTAATATTTGAGCGGCACTTTCATGCTTTCGCCGACGATGGAATTCGCCGCGAAATGGATGACCGCGTCGATGCCCTGCTCGGCGTCGAGCGTCGAGTCGACGAAGGCGCGGTTTCTGATATCTCCATGGTAAAATGTTGCATTCTGGTGTACCGCTTCGCGGTGCCCGGTCTCGAGGCTGTCGATGATGACGACTTTGTGCCCCTCGTCTACGAGTCGATGCGCGGTATGCGATCCAATATATCCCGCTCCGCCTAACACGAGTATTTTCATTTCAGTTCCCCCTATGAGCTACAGTGTATTCTTTAATCATCGTCGCGCAATGGGGATTTGTCGAATGAATAGGTAAAAATGTTGCACGGAAACGTTTGGGAACGTATACTTCGGGGAATGAGCGAAGTTTTTAAGAATTCGTATAAAGTCGCCGAGCGGGGAATGGTCTCCCTTTCGGTGTACAACGTGGGCTACCAGCGCTGCGAATCGGGCCATCAGTGGGGGCCGGGCGTTCGCGATCATTTTTTGATTCATTGCGTCGTATCGGGGCGCGGCGCGTACGTTAGCGGGAAGAGGAAATACGAACTTGGGGCCGGCGACTTATTCCTCGTGTATCCGTATTCTGAGGTGACGTACCGCGCTGACGACGCCGAACCGTGGGAATATTGTTGGGTAGGTTTTTCCGGCACCGACGCGGGCGCGATCCTCGAGTCGACCGATTTTACGGCCGAAAACCCCGTCATTCGCTCAAGCGCGAGCGAAACGGAAATGCGCGACCGGTTGTTGCGCATTTACGCTTCCCGGGGCAACGGTTTTGCCGACGCCGTGAAAATGACCGGCGAGCTTTACATCGCTCTATCGTCGCTCGTCGCGGCCGCCTCCCGGGAAGAGCCCGTGCGCCGCGCGAATTTGAGCCACGTGGAAAAAGGCCTTGCATATATAGAATCGCACTATTCTTGGCCGATATCCGTGGACGACGTCGCTTCGTACGTCGGCGTCAGCCGCAGCCAGCTATTCCGCGAGTTTAAGGCGAACGTCGGAAAATCTCCGAAGGAATACCTCTCAGAGCGGCGCATTCGGCATTCGTGCGCCCTCTTGCGCGAGACGGGACTTTCCGTATCCGCCATCGCGACGTCGGTCGGATACGATAACGGCATGTACTACGCGAAAGTCTTTCGCGCGGCGAAGGGCATGACGCCGAGCGAGTACCGCGCGCTCGGCGCGGCGAAAGCCGCTTCCGAGACTTAGCTCGTCGGCTCCTCTTCCCCCGCGTCGCTCGCGCCCGTGCCCGTCGGGTCGATGGCTCGCGCGGTATCCTCGTCCTTTTTCGTTTTTTTCGCCGGTTTCGCGGCGGTTTCCTCGGCAAAGCCCTTCGGCGTCTCCCCTTTTTCTTCCTTGAAGTCGAGAAGCTGCGCCGCGTAGAGGCTGCGCTTTCCGGAAACGATGTACGACACGATGCACGAGATCGCCGCGTATTTTCCGTAGCCGGAACCGAATAGCTCGAAGGCGAGAACGGTGCAGGCGAGCGGCGTGTTGCTCGCCCCGGCGAAAATGGAAACCATGCCCATCGCCGCGAGAAGCTCCGGCGGCAGGGGCAGTATCCACGCGAGCGCGTTTCCGAGCGTCGCCCCAATCACGAACAGCGGCGTGACCTCTCCTCCTCGAAAGCCGGTTCCGAGCGTGAGCACGGTAAAGGCGAGCTTGAGCGCGAAATCCTGGACGGGGACGCGCCCCCCGAGGGCTTCGGCGATGAGGGGCGAACCGAGGCCGATATAGCGCGTGGTTCCCGACGCGAGCACGAGCGCCGCGACGACGACCCCGCCGACGACGGGCCGAAGCGGCGCGAACGGGATGAATCTCGCGAGAAAGCCGGACGTCACGCGCATCAATTTCGAGAAAAGAATGGCGCAAAGGCCGAAGGCGAGTCCCGCCGCGATCACGAATAAAACGTACAGCGGCTCAAGCGGCGGAGGGGCCGCGAGCCTGAGCGACTCGCTCGAAACGCCCCAGAGCCGCGTGACCGTGTCGGCGAGGATGGCGGACGCGAAGGCGGGGAAAATCGCCTGATGGGAAATGCGGCCAGCGCGGTAAAATTCGAGCGAGAAGACGGCTCCCGCGACCGGCGTTCCGAAAACGGAGCCGAAGCCCGCGGCGATTCCCGCGATGATGAGTATCTTTCTGTCTTGCCGGCGCAGGCGAAGGGGCGTGGAGAATTGATCGGAAATGGCGCCTGCCATTTGGAGCGCGGTCGCTTCCCGTCCAGCCGATCCGCCGAACAGATGCGTCATGATCGTCGCGAAAAAAATGAACGGCGCCATGCGGAACTTCACCCGTTCTTTCGGGTCGAAAATCGTGTTTATGAGGAGGTCCGTTCCCTTCTCCGAGCCGTTGCCGAATTTCCAGTACATAAGCGAGCAAAGGAATCCCGCGATCGGGAGAAACCACACGAGGTAGCGGTGGCTTTCCCGAAAGTCGGTGATTCGGTAGAGCGTCGAAAGAAAGAACGCGTTCGCCGAGCCGATCGCGACGGCGAGCAGGGCGCTGATGACGAGCCATTTCGCGATGTACGGAATTTGAAACGAATATTTGCTGTCCACTATCGATGAGGTGTCCACTATCGCGAGCCCCCATCGAGGAGGAAATTTTCGGCGTTGCGCCAGAGGATCGCCTCGTTTTCCGCGTCGGTGAGCCCAAGCGAGAGGAATCGCGCGAGCTCGCCCTCGTGGTCCCACATCGGGAAATCGGAACCGAAGAAAAAACGCTCGACGCCGTGCTTGCGCAAAATCGCGAGCGCGGCCTCGACGGGAAGCTTCCACAGCGTGCTCGACGTGTCGAACATGAGATCTCGGCCCGCGAGAATTTCCCGCGACTCGTCCCACTCGGTGTAGCCGCCGAAATGCGCGGCGACGAGCCGAAGCCTCGGATGGCGGTCGAGCACGCGCGCTATTCGGCGGGGACCTGAAAAGTCGTAGCGGATGTCGCCCGCGTGGGCGAGAACCGGCAGGCGATCCGCGGTGAGCCGCTCGTAAATCGGGTCCATCTTCGGGTCGTCAATCGCGAAGTTTTGAAAGTCCGGGTGCAGCTTGATGCCTTTGAGTCCCGCGGCCTCGATGCGGCTAAGCTCCGCGTCGGCGTCGGGAAAGTCCGGGTGTATGGTCCCGAAGCCGATGAATCGGCTTTCCGCCTTCGCCTCGCCGATGATAAAGTCGTTGATCGCGGCGACCTGTCCCGGACGCGTGGCCGTCGAGTGAACGACGTACCGCGCGACGCCGATTTTTTCGCCGCTCGCGAGCAGTTCAGCCGCCGATCCGCTATAGGCCATCGGGGCGTCGTAAAATTCGCCGATCGCCCGAGTCGCCTTTTCGGCGACCTTGGGCGGGAATACGTGTGCGTGAAAATCGATAATCTGCATGCTCAATATCCGAGAGACTCCCCGACGATGATGACGGTAAAGTCGCTCGCGGAAGGTCGGCGCTTCAGTACCGAGTACACTCGGCAAATCCGCCGCTCGCCCTTGCAGTCCGCGCAGACGCCCGTTTTGACGCAGGGATTCGGCATGTTGAGCCGCTTATTGTTCATCGGCGCGGCGAAAAGCTCGAAGCGGGTTTCGGCCTCCGCGAGGTCCTTGACTATTTTGTTGACGCCCGCGACGACGACCGTTTTCTTCGGGCCGAAGGTAAGCGCGGCGACGCGATTGCCGTTGCCGTCGACGTTGCAGATTTCGCCGCCGAGCGTGATCGCGTTCGCGCTCGAGAGGAATAGGTCGCTCGTGAGCTCCGCGCGCATGGTCTCGAATTTTTGCTCCGGCGACAGACCCGGCGTCGCGTGGTCGACGGGGACCGCGCCCGCCCGCTTTACCATGTCCGGCACCCCGATCGCCTTGATCGTCATCGAGCCGCCGAAGGCGACGGTCATGTCCTTTTTCACGATCTCCTCGATTTTCGCGAGCGCCTCCGCCCCCGTGGGGACGTAGAACGCCGTGAAGCCGTTGCGCTCAAGGGCTTCGACCGTTTTCTTCCCGATCGTCTCGGATCTCCAAAGTTCAACCTCGCTTTGTACCTGTGCCGCGCTCATGCTGTGCCTCCTGATATTTCGTTATTGACCGATCGCGCCGATGTCGAACGCGATGAATGGTATATATTCCCGGTCGAGCGATCGGTGTACGCCCGCCCGAAAGAGAGCGCCGAACCCGTCGCTGACGCGCAGACCGATTCCCGCCGCCGCGTTGCCATGAAACACGTCGGCGCCCCAATTGACGCTATTCGGGTCGTGAATGACCCCGCCTACCGTAAACTGCGTGACGACGAAAATGGGGAGCGATATGCCCTGCGCCTTCCAGTTTAGGAGGTGCTTCATCTCCAATCCCGCGGCAGCCACGTGGCTACCGACTTTTTCTTCCATGGTGAGCGGACCTGGAAACATGCGGCGGTCCTCAAGCGTCGGTTTGTAGAACGACGGTGCCGTCGATTCCGTGTCGTCGGGCGTGCTGAAATCCGTGCCGCCACGCCATAAAAAAGCGACGGAAAACGGCGTGTTCAGCGAGAGAAAGGCGCTTCCGTCAAATTCGTTGACCAGAAAATCGCGCTCTGACCCGATATCCCTGCGGGACGCGATGATTTTTGCGTGCACGGCCATTCCGCTCATTGGGAAAATCGGCGAATCAAGCCGCTCCATATCGAACGAGACTTCCGCGATGGACGCGGAATCGACGTCGGTCGCCTCGTCGATATCTTCGCTGTATTGCCGGAGTATCCAATCATAATGCCAACCGAAAGTTACGGCTACGCCCGGGAACGGAGTAATCTCGAAATTCGCCCCGGCGGATTGCGATACGGTTTGATACACCATCGACAGGTCCGTGGCGCCGAGGTAGACCGCGGATTCCCTCGTGTAGGCGAAAAACGGCTCGATAGCGGAAAAGGTAAAAATCGGCTGTCGAAAGGAAGCCGCGATATCGGGCGTATCGAGAATTTCGCCCGTGATTCGGAGTTCGGAATCCAGGGTCGTGAGGTCACGGATGACGAGGGCGGGCGAGAGATCGAGGTTTCCGGTCGTGGATTCGTTCGAGACGGTCGAATCGTAGAGAAAGCCGAACTTCAGCTCGTTTCTCCCGGTCTTTTTTGTCTTGATCGTCACGAGAAGCGGGTCTTCATCGTCGTCGGTGTCGCGCCGGACGCGCACGAGCTCGTACCGACCGGACTCGTCAAGTTTCGAGAATACGCTCCATAGGCGGGATGTGTCGGTGGTCATCCCGATGATGGGCTCGAACTGGCGGCGCACCCGTTCGTTCTCGGATTCGGTCCCCCCCGTTACCACGATGCGCGAAACCGGCGGAACGTACGCCGGGACGGGGGCTGTCGCGCTTCCCGTCCTGTCCCGAATAGCCTGCAGGCCCGCAAGGTCGCTTCTCGCCGTATCTTCCCCGAGTTTCGCGATATCCGAGGCGTGAACGAAATCCATGGGAGACACGTCGCCCATGTTCACTTTCAGCACGAGATCCGCCCGAGGCAGTTGTCTCTCGACGTTCGACCGCGTCATGATGTCGACCGTGCGCGCGAGCGAGAGAATAGGGCTCCGCGTTAAGTCGTTCCCGTCGACTTTTTTATCGTAGAAGAGATCGACCGCTATCACGATGTCGGCGCCCATGTTTCGCGCGAGATCGATGGGGAGGTTATCGACGACGCCGCCGTCCACGAGGTATCGCCCTTGGTAGCGGTAGGGCTCGAAGACCCCGGGTATGCTCATGCTCGCGCGCATGGCGTCCGGCAGGGAACCGTCCGAGAAGACGACCCGCTCGCCCGTCGAGATGTCGGTGGCGACGGCACGGAATTTGCGGGGCAATTTATCGAAGTTGACTGGGTTCGGCGTGGACGCGAGCAGGGAATCGAAAAAACGGAGAATTTTATTGCCGGTTATGACGCCGCCGGTAAGAGAAACCCCCTTGCGGTCGAAGCGAAGCGATGCGGCGTAGTCCGCCAAGTCCTCCCGCGCGCGGTAGGAAAGGCTGTTATTGCCCGCGCTTTCCATGAAAAGATCGGCCCAATCGGCTTGATTTGCGACGGTTTCGATCTCCTCGGCGCTATAGCCGCTCGCGTAGAGGGCGCCGATTATCGAGCCCATGCTCGTGCCGACGACGATATCCACGGGGATGCCGAGTTCCTCGAGGACTTTAATCACGCCGACGTGCGCGAAGCCCCAGGCGCTTCCGCCTTCCAAAACCAGCGCGACCGTCGGGCGCTTTGCCTCTTGCGCGGTCAATCGCGCGAAAGGCGAAGCGCAAAGCATACAGGCGACGGCGAAGGTGAAAATTCGGCTTCGTGCATTCATGTCCATAATGATAACACAAAGCGGACGAGCGTGTCTTTTGCCCCCATTTCCCGGCAAGCTGAGGCGCGTTCTTGCGCGTTCGCGATAAAACCGTTTACAATCCCCGCATCATGAGTATATTCGTCGATTCCAAACGGAACGTCTTTCATCTTCAAACGCCGACCTCAAGCTATGTGATGCGCGTTGAGCGCGATCGGTATCTCGCGCACGTCGGTTGGTTCGCCCGCGTCGCCGAATGGCGCGGCTCGAACGACCTCATCGGCGTCGACCGCGGCTTTTCGCCCAATCCGGACTACGACGACCGTACCTTTTCCCTCGACACGTTTCCCCAGGAATACCCGAGCGCCGGCCGCGGCGATTTCCGCTCGCCGGCGATCGAAGTTTCGTTCGAGGACGGGACGACCGCCCTCGACCTGTGGTATGAGGGCTATCGAGTTCTGGCTGGAAAGCCCGCGCTTTCGGGATTGCCCGCAACGTATTGCGAGCGGGTCGACGAGGTCGATACCCTTGAAATCGATCTTCGCGATCCCGTGTCAGGATTGCTCGTCACCCTCTCGTATTCCGTGTGGCGCGATCGCGACGCGATCTCTCGCTCGGTACGCGCGACGAACGGCGGGTCCGCGCCGATAACGATTCGAAAGATACTCTCCGTGAGCCTCGATTTCGCGGACTCTTCGTATTCCTTGCTGCATCTTTCCGGCGCGCATTGCCGGGAACGGGAAGCGTGGTTTCGGCCGCTCGCGCCCGGGTCGCAGGGCGTCGAGAGTCGGCGCGGCGCGTCGAGCGGTCAGCAAAATCCCTTCATCGTCCTCGTAGCCCGAGAGGCGGACGGCGTCTCCCGCGCGGGAGAGACTTCCGGCGAGGTTTTCGGCTTTTCCCTCGTCTATAGCGGGAACTTCGTCGCCGCGGTAGAGGTCGACCCGTTCGATTGCGCGCGCGTATCAATGGGACTCAGCCCGGTTAACTTTAGCTGGTTTTTAAAAAGCGGCGAGACTTTTCAGGCGCCCGAAGTCGCGATGGTCCGCTCGGGATCCGGGCTCGGCGCGATGAGCCGCACGTATCACGATTTGTACCGCGAGCGGCTTTGCCGGGGCTCCTTCCGCGACCGCGTTCGTCCGGTTCTCGTCAATAACTGGGAAGCGACGTATTTTAACTTCGACGAGAAAAAACTTCTGGCGCTCGCCGCGAAGGCTAAGGAAGCAGATCTCGACCTTTTCGTGCTCGACGACGGCTGGTTCGGCGCGCGCGACGACGATAAAACCTCGCTCGGCGACTGGTACGTCGACCGGCGCAAATTGCCGGGCGGGCTCGCGTCCCTCGCGGACGGCGTTCGCTCGCTCGGTCTCGACTTCGGCCTCTGGGTGGAGCCCGAGATGATTTCCGAGCGGAGCGAGCTCTATCGCGACCATCCCGATTGGGCGCTCCGCGCGCCGGGCCGGGAACCCGTGCGCGGCCGCGACCAACTCGTGCTCGACCTTTCGCGCGTGGACGTGCAGGAGTACCTCATCGGCGTTTTGAAAGCCGCGTTCTTCGAGGCGAAAGTCGCGTACGTGAAGTGGGACATGAACCGGCATATCGTCGAGACTTTTTCCGCGCTCGCGCGGCCCGAGACACAAGGGGAAATTTCCCATCGGTATATGCTCGGCCTGTATCGGGTCCTTGAGGAAGTGACCGCGTCGTTCCCGAACGTGTTGTTCGAGAGCTGCTCGGGCGGCGGCGGCCGTTTTGACCCGGGAATGCTCTATTACATGCCGCAGACCTGGACGAGCGACAACACCGACGCGATCGCCCGCGTCGCGATTCAGGCGGGAACGAGCCTCGCGTATCCGGCCTCTTCCATGGCCTGCCACGTTTCGGCCGTGCCGAACCATCAGCTCGGCCGCGTCACCTCGCTCGCGACTCGCGGCAACGTCGCGATGGCGGGCGCCTTCGGCTATGAGCTGGATTTGACGAAACTTACGGACGATGAGATCGCCGAGATTCGCGGTCAGGTCGCCCGCTATAAATCGATTCGGGAAACCGTTCTGTTCGGCGACCTGTATCGGCTGCGCGACCCGTGGGACGACCAAAAATTTTCCGCGTGGATGAACGTTTCGAAAGACCGCCGCTCCGCGGTCGTGACGCTCGCCTGGACGTTTCCGCAGCCGAATCCCTCTGTTATGCGCCTGCGCCTCGCGGGACTCGATCCCGCGTTATCGTACGAGATGGAAGGCGAGGGCAAGGCGTTCCTCGGAGACGAGCTGATGAACGCGGGCTTGCGCCTGCGTCAGGGCGACGCCCGGAACGATACCGTTCAGATCGTCTTGCGGGCGCGGTAGTTCGCGAAAAGCCCGCGTTCCCGCTTGCGCCCGGCGGCGAGTCATCGCGGGCTCGATGTCGGGCGCTTAGACGTTCTCGTAGCGGATATCGGCGAACGTCGCCGTCGAGCGGATCGCGAAGATCCCGAGATACACGCCGGTAAACGTCATCGTGTGCGTTCCCTCGGTGCAGAGTCCCGCGGTCATGCCCGAGCCGAGCTCGATCCAATCGCCATCTTCGAGGGCGTAGTCGAATCGGTATCGCTTTTGGTCCGCGCGGACGCGAAGCTGAATCCCTGCGTGTTTTGAGGGAAGGATCGCGACGCACGTCTCCGCCTCGAGATCGTGAATTTTTTTCCTGACGGCTATTTCCGTTTCGCCTCTCGCGTTTTCCCTCGCGAAAATTTCGTAGTGATACGCGTCGTTGTAATACGCCGCGATGCCCGCCTCCCCGACGGACGCCGCGCTTTCGGCGAGCGCCACGCGCGCGGAGAAAACGCAATCGATTTCCTCTTGCCGCCTGCCGATGAACGTCGGCGAGCCGTGCGCCTCCGAGAGCGTTTTCTCGCTTCCGCGGAGCTCGACTGTTTTCGCCGATTCGTGAAAGCGGTATCGTGATCGTTCGGGATTGCGCACGAAATTCCACTCAAGGTCCGCGCCTTCGTTCATTGAAAACGAAGGAATCCATTCTTTTGCTCTCGGTCCGGGGGCGGCGGGGAGCGCCCCTTCCATTTCGAGTCTGATGCGACCGCCGTCGCCAACGACGGGCCATAAGTCCTCGTCCCAAACGACGGGCGCGAGAAACGTTTCCCTTCCGAGATTGTGCATGTGCAACCCGTCAAGCGGGCGGGCGCCGAGACACACGGCCCAGGAGTTTCCGTTCGCATCGTCGAAAATGTCGGCGTGTCCCACGCAGTGGATGGGATTATCGGTTTCGTTTCGGTGCGTCAGTATCGGGTTTCGCGGGCACGCGACGTAGGGGCCCCAGGGGGAGGAGCTGCGGAATATCGTTTCCATGTGACCGTATTCCGTTCCGCCCTCGGCGAGGGCGAGATAATAGAGTCCGTGAAACTTGTAGAGATGCGGCGCCTCTGGCCAGCTCCCGCCGGAACCCGCGCAGATATGGCGGATGGGACTTTTAAGCTCTCCGTTGATCGGGTTTACGACCTAAAGCGCGATGCCCATCTTTCCGTCGACCGTCGCGTTCGAGCAAAAATACGCGGTGCCGTCGTCGTCGAAAAAAAGCGAGGGATCGATCCCTCCCTGGTCCACGCGGACGGGATTTGACCAAGGTCCCGTGACGTCGCCGCTTCGGAGAATAACGTTTCCCTCATCGTCGACTTTCGTAACCGTGACGTAAAAC
>QKAR01000089.1 GCA_003246335.1 Spirochaetales bacterium
CGTCGGCAAGTCCGCGGTCGCGGAGGTCGGAAAGCGCGCGCGCGCCGTTCTCGTCTCCGGGGGCGAGTTGAAAGGCGATTGAATTCTTTTTTTTCGCGAAGATGCGTTTCAGCCATCCACGCTCGTTCTTTTTCGGCATGAGAAGGGTATATCCCGTCCCCCTGTTGCCGGGACCAAGCCGCGCACCGACAAGGGTTCCGCGCTGAAAGGAAAGCGCCGCGAGTATTTCCCTCAGGGATTCGAGATAGGCGTCGTCGAGTTCGCCCGATACCATGGACGCGAGATGTCTGAGGCCTTCGGAGCGAAAAAGCGGCGCATGGCGATCGCATTCGGCGCGCAGCAGCGCGAGGCGCGCGATGTAGTGCGTCAGGGCGTCTCGCGCATAGTACGAAACGACCGAGGGCGCTCGGTGGTAGAAGAAGGAAAACGAGACCTTTCGCCCTTCGGTCAGCGCGTCGGAGGTAACGCGGTACAGCCCGCGCAGGGCTTCCGGATTATCGTGGCAATCAGAGAGGATTTCCTGGCGGTACCGGATGACCTTCGGATCCATCAGGGGGGCGAGAATCGCCGACTCGCCCGAGCGGGCGATGGTATCATCGTCGCACGCCATCGCCCGGATGATCACGTCCAGCTCGACGTCGCGCTTGAGCTCAATATCCAACGGGCTTGACTCGCGATGAAGGTCCGCGTCGCGATCGGGGAAAAGGAGGTATGGCCTCATTTCAGCCGCTCCCTGAGGCGATCGCCCGAAAGGCCCCATTTCTCGGCGACGGCGACGGCATATGCCTTTCCGTCGGCCGCCCGCCGCTCGATACGATAGGTCCTTTTTTTCCCGCTTCCCGGCTCTATCGCGCTGACGAGGCTGACGACGCGGTCATTCAGGGTTGAAAGCTCGTCGATGAACGTGACGCAGACGCAGAGGCATCCGGTTCCCGTAATCCGCTCCATGATTTTCCTGCCGAGAAAAAGGGCATCAGGCAATGTCGTGGAATTGAAGAGTTCATTCATCACGACGACGCTCCGCGCGGAAGCGGCGGCGACGGTGGCACGAATCGCCTCAAGGTCGGCCACGAGTTTTCCGCGCGCGTCCGCCGCAGACTCCTCGGACTCGAAGTGGGTAAACAGGCAGTCATAAAGCCTGAGACGGGCGGAAGAGCCGGGGACGGGCGCACCGATTCCCGCGAGGTAGTGCAACTGCGCGAACATGCGCGCGAACGTCGTCTTTCCCCCCTGATTGGGACCCGAGACGACGAATACGCGCTCGTTTCCCCCGAGCGTGAAATCGTTTGGCACGACCGTCTCTCCTCCCGACGACAGCTTTGCGGCAAGCGCTAGATCGAACGATTCCGTCGCGTATATCGGCATGCCGTCTTCCGCGAGGACGGGAATGCAAAACGAAAGCCCGCGCGCGCGGATCGGCTCTATGTACTCGAGCATGGCGAGGTAAAACTGAATCTCCCGCTCGAACGCAAGGACGACCGGGTCAAGGAAGGTTTCGTGCGCGGCGCAGAAGGCATCGAGCGCGCCGAAGGCGTCCGGTTCGAGCCGTTCGACAGCCTCGACGATGTATTCCTCGACGTGGTTCATTTCCGTCCATTCGCTGAAGTCATAGCGGTATTCCGCGGAGTTCGCCTGTCTGAACCGATCGAACATATGCACGACGTATTCCGAATAATTCGCTTCTTCTTCCCGTCGCGCGACGGTAACGGTATCGCCCTGAAGGAGAATCGTATACTGAACGTCGGAGAGAAGTCTCTGAACGTTTTCCGCTTCGGCGGAAAAGGAACGGTATAAAGCGTCATCGACGAATCGCTTGAGGTATGCGGCGAATTTCGCGAGCGGCTCCGAACGTGGTTCCGTGGCGGCGAGGCGGTCCGACAGGTCTCGCGTCGCCTCGCACCAGCGAAGCGCTTCTTCGAGATGCCATCGTTTCTTTTGCGAAGGATGGCGGAGGCGATTGGCCGTCGAGCGGCACTCGTGTACCGTGTGCATGATCCGGGCGAAGTCCCTGATCGCCGACAGGGTATCGGCGTTCCCGAGGTCGCGGAATACCTCCTGTCGGGCGTTGACCGTCTCGAGTTTTTTTGGGTGAAAGTAGAAGAACGGCTCGAGATCGTAACGTTCCCTGCCCACGACGAGGGCGGAGACGATCTGATCGATATTCGCGTCGCGGAAAAAAGCCGGGCGTTCTGGCGCTTCGAGCGACGGACGGTCCCCGTCATCGGGGAAAAGCACGCTCGGGCCCGTCAATTGCTCGATCCTTTCCCCGTCGGGGAGTCGCGACCAAAGAGGGTAAAGAGGACTGTTCCCGCGATTCCGAAGCCCGCTGCGACGCCGAAATTGACCGCCGGGGCGATGTTCCACAGAAAGGCGCTCCCCAAGGCCGCGATCGAAACGATCACGTCCCGCGCGAGGTAGTACACGCCGAAGGTCCGCGCCTTCTCGCCCTCCGGCGCAAGGTCCATTATCAGCGCCTTCCGCGTCGGTTCCCCGAATTCCTTGAGCCCGCGGATCACGAAGGCGAAGACAAAAGCCTCGAACGTATGGCAGAAGATAAGTACAAGGGGAAAGAGGGTGAAAAATCCGAAGGTCATAATCACGAAACGCTTTTTCCCGTAACGGTCCGCCATCGCGGAGACGGGGATATACACGAGCATGGCCGTGACCATCTCGATCGTCGTGAGCACGCCGAACTGCAGGGCCGTGAGTCCGTTATTGTTCACGGCCCACACGACGACGAACGCGTAGGGAATTTGCTCCGCGAACCGGATGAGGATATCGCTCGCGAGAAGGTTTCTCAGCGCCGGCGAGAAGAGCCGGGGAATGGGCGTCCGCGCGAGCTCCTTGTTCCCCGAGGCTGCCTCATCGTCGCGCATGAAAAACTGGACGACGAAGAGGGCCGCGAAGGCCATGGCAAGCGCCCCGGTAAAGGCGAGCCTGACGCCGACGAGTTTGCCGTACTTTCCGATGAGGATTCCGCCGAGAATGGGTCCGACGGCCATGGGTATTCGCCTGACGAATGAATGGATCGAAACGCCGAGCGTTCGCCTGTTCTTGGGCACCGAGCGCGACACGAGGTTCATAATGGCCGGGAGCGAAACGGCCGACCACGAGATGAAGAACATCGCGCCGACGAGAACCGCGCCCCAGGCGGGTATGACGATCACGACGACGTAGCCGACCATCGCGATGACGGTGAAAAGCTGAAGGGATTTCTTGTAGCCGAGGCGGTCCGCGAGGAAACCGCCGGGCCAGGAATAGAGCGCGCCAAGGAGATTGTCCATCGCGTTCAGGATGCCGACCGACCAGGCGCTGCCGCCGAGCGCGAGCAGGTACAGCGGGAGGAATCGCTCCGCCATTTTCTCTCCCATGCCGATGAAGACGACGACGAAGAGCATGCTGAGCATGGTTCCGTTGAAGAGGATAGAAGCCGTTTCGGGATGCCTGTTTCGCATAAGTCCTCCTGTCAGTAGAGCGCGCCGGCACAATCGACAGGAGTTATTGGCTTGCTTGGGTTCGACAAGAAGCGGTTAACGGTGAACTCCACCACCTGAATAAAGGGTAAATCCCTCTCGGGACACTGTCAAGCCGTTTTCCTGCTTGACAGCACGGCCAGTGGATCGTTTATAGTGACCATCGAGGGGAGGCATGGGATGCTCAATGTCCTGGAAGTATTCTTCGGCGGCGGAATCGGCGCGGTATGCAGGTTTCTCCTCAGTAAAAGCATTAACAACCTGAGCCTCCCGACGAAGTTCCCGTTCGGTACGTTCGTCGTCAACATGCTCGGTTGCTTCGCCATCGGGCTTCTGTTCCAGCTTATCAACCTCGAGATCATCCCCAAGCGATTGCAGCTCATGCTGGTCACCGGATTCCTGGGTGGGTTTACGACTTTTTCATCTTTCAGCCTCGAAAGCGCGATACTCTTTCGCGGCAACGACTTCCCCGCCGCGCTGGCCAATATGCTCCTGAGCGCGGTCATGGGGCTCGCGTTCGTCGCCCTCGGCATTCTCGTCGCGGCGTTGGCGCATCGCCCATAAACCGCGAACGAGCGCGGGGTACTACGGTGCCCCGATAGTACGCGACACCTGCTTTGCCAAAATCAGGGGAATGGCGTATTGCTCTGTCATTCCTTAATTATAATAAGGATTATCCTTGGGCACGGCTGGAGGATCGGAATAGTCGGGCCGATTTAACGTGTTTTCGTAGATTGACGGCGATTATGCCGTCTCTGGAGGTTGTCATAGCCATTCACGATATCGTGGATATCTCTGTTTTTAATCGTCGCTTACGTCTGGACTCAGCATGGCGAGGACGACGAAGAGGACAAAGAGTCTTAACTCGCGTTCTCCCGCACACGACCGGATATCTCTTTACATAAAATCGCCTTCGCGCGAAAATCGGAGCGAGGTAGCGAGCAAATAGTCTCTATCGCAACATACGGGGAAAAACCTGACACATGAGATCCTGATAGCATCGCGCGTCGGGCAATCAGCCGTGATAGGCGAGACACTCATCGGGATACTGGTGGGACCGAGTCTCCTCGGCATTGTCACGTATACCTCGTTCGTGTAGGAAATCGCGAACCTCGGGGCGATTATCCTGCTTTTCTTGATCGGGCTCGACTGCCATTATGAACCAAAGCACCTCGTGATCGTGATGCTTGGCGTCATCGACGATTCCCTCTGGCTGATAGTCCTTTCGGCGATCGTGAGCTTTACAGCCGGATCCCTTGGGTGTCCGGCGATTCTCCTTCTTCTCGGCAAGACGTTTCTCATTCTTTTTTTCTTGGGAGGGCTGCGGTCTCGGCTTTTTGGTCTTTCGGCGCCTGATCTCCCTGATCGACAGGATAAGGCTCGCGGAGAGGCATTCCGAAACGCCCTCCATATTCAGTATAGCGGTCGCGTTCGCCTGCGCCAGGTTCGTCGAGTTGATCGGGCTTTCCGCGAGACTGTTTCTCATCGGCGCGCTGATGTCGTTTGTCCTGAAATAACTGCTCACGTGATACGCAGGTTTTCTTTGAAGACCCAGCCAATCATCTTTCAGGGCTCTTTCATCACGCCCATAGTTATATTTCCGCCACTATGGAACCCATCTCCGTTATGTCGTAGCCGCCGATACCCTCAAACTCCGCACGGAAGGAAGGATCGTTGAGGACACTCACGATGGCGAGAACGAAGAGGGTGTTCCGGTCTTCCGTACGAACGACCAACTCATACCGTTCTTTCTGAAGGGGGATAAAATCTATGCCGGGGACTTGACCTGCGATTTTTTCGGTTCCCACCGCAACGTCGGCCCCTCCGCGCGCGATGGTGCTCGCGACAGTGAGATGTGACTGACTTTCACGACGATAGCCCTGTATCCGGTCGGACGAAATACCGAGAAGGCGTATTTTTTCATCCAATAACACCCGCGAACCCGCACCCTTTTCCCTATTTATGAGGACAACATCCTTTCTCGTGAGATCTTCCCAGTCCTTGATTCCCTTAGGGTTGCCTTTTGCCACATAAAACCCCTGCATTCTGTACGTAAGGTGGATAATCGTGGTAGGGATACCCGGCAGGAGCCTGCGTACGAAGGGAATATTGTATCGATCAGAGTCTCCATCCCATAAATGTGCCGACGCGACTTGTATAGTACCTTGGTATAAGGCGACAAGACTCGCGTAACTGCCTATATACGCGCGCAATACCGGACGATCCAGGTGACTCATCGAAAGATAGTTTGAAAGAATGTCGAGCATCAAATCCTGTCCGCACAGAACGAACCCGTTGCCATAGGATCGGGACGCCATCATCGAGTCGGGCGGATCGGTTTCAACCGGTTTTATTCGTGATGCCGGTAAACGTTTCGATTTTGCGATATAGTCCCGTACGTCCTCTGCGGTGCAACGTACTTTT
>QKAR01000031.1 GCA_003246335.1 Spirochaetales bacterium
CGCTCGCGAAAGTCGGTTACCTACCGACGGTGAGCGCGTCGGCTTCCACCGGAACGGGATATTCCTTTACCGACGGGTCGACCGACCCGACCGTCTCCGTATCGCTTTCGGCGAGTCTTTCCCTCGACGCGTGGAAAACCGCGACCTCGGTTTCGAGCGCGCGCGTCGCGCTTCAGCAGTCCGAGCTCTCGCTTTCTGAATCCGCGCGCGCGATCGACGTTGACCTCATCACCGCCGTGTACGATCTCGTGAACGAATCTCGGGCGGTCGCGTCGTCCGCGAAGGCGTACGAGTACGCGGAAAAAAGCTACGAGAACAACCTCGAACTCTACAAGCTCGGCTCCGCGTCGGTATCCGACCTCACAGACGCGGAGGAATTGTCGGCGACGAATCGCAACAGCCTCATTTCCGCGCGGTATTCGTTCCTGAACGGGCTTTCTGCCATTCGGTCCCTTTGCGCGTTTGAAAGCGACGGCGCCCTGCTTGCCTTGGTACCCTAAAGTGAAAAAGCGGGGTAGAATGGGGGACATGAAAGTGAGTCTTCGGACGAGTTCTCTCGCGTTTACGGTTTGCTTCATCATCCTTTCCTCGCTCGGGCTCGCGTTCCTCTACGGGCAAATGAGGGAACGCCTTTCGCTGATCGCGGCGAACGACAACGAGCGCATTTTCAACACGCTGATCGCGGCGCTTCGCGATCACGACGATTTTGGCTCGGCGATAGAGTCCGGCGGGATTTTGAAAGACCGGATAATCGGCGTTGCCGTGTACCTTGATGACGGCTCTTCCCTTTATTCGTGGGGCTCCGTCCCCGCGACTTTTGACGCGTCGAATCTCGACGCTTGGAAGACCGAGAATTTCGAGCGGTACGTGATACCGTCCCAAAAAACCGGTTCTCTGCGTTTCGTCGTGCGCGCCTCCCATTTGAGCCCGCCGCCACCGCCGGGAAAACCTCTTACCTCTCGTCGCGCGGAATCGGCCGACGATTCCCCATCCTCTCAGGGAGATCAATCCTTTCGACGCGACCGCCCTTCGTTCTTTTTCGATACGTTCATGAGGGGCGACTGGGTGTACATCGACATTCGCCATGGATCTTATTGGCGCGGAAGGGCGGCGACGGACTTAGTCTTCCCGCTGCTGTTCGCCGCGCTCATCGTCCTCGCGCTTTTCGTCCGCAGTCTCGCGCTCAGAAACGTTGAATACCGGGAGCGCATCGAAACGCAGAAAAATCTCGTCGTCCTCGGTACCGCCGCGAGCACGCTCGCCCACGAGATCAAGAACCCGCTTCTCGCGATTCGCCTGCAAACCGGAATCCTCCGCAAGACTCTCGCGGGCGCGGGGCTCGAGGAGATCGGCATAATCGAGTCGGAGGTCGACCGGCTTTCCGCCCTCACGTATCGGGTGAACGATTACCTGCGCGAGCCGCAGGGCGTCCCCGAAACCATAGACGCGGCGTCCGCCGTTCGCGAAGTGTCGATGCGGCTCTGCGGCCGCGACGCCGTGACCGTCGTTCCCGGGGGGGCGATTCTTTACGTGCGCGTCGATCCCGACCGGTTTCGTTCCGCCCTCGAAAACATCTTTCGCAACGCGCTCGAAAGCGGCGGAGAAGAATCGTCCGTCGAGGTTCGCCTTTCCAAGGCCGCGGGAGCGGTTGAAATCGAGGTGCTCGACCGGGGGCGCGGCCTTGAAGGCGCCGACGCGCGCCGCCTCTTTGAGCCTTTCTACACGACTAAGGGCAAAGGCACCGGCGTCGGGCTTTCAATCACGCGCCGTTTCATCGAGGCCGCCGGAGGAACGATCTCGCTTACCGATCGGCCGGATGGCGGAGCGTCGGCGAAAATCATTTTACCCGAAGGAGACGATCCCCGATGAACGTTCTTATCGTCGACGACGAGCGGAATATCCGCGAGTCGCTGAAAAAATACCTTGGCCTCGAGGGAATCGACGCGACGACCGCGTCCGACGGAAACGAGGCGATTAAGGCCCTCGGCGAAAATCGATTCGACGCGATCGTTCTCGACCTTCGCCTTCCCGGCATGGACGGGCACGAGATACTGCGCTGGATACAGTCGCGCGGCATTCGGTCCCCGGTCGTCATGATTTCGGCGCACGGCGAGATCGCGGACGCGGTCTCCGCGCTCAAGACGGGTGCCTCCGATTACCTGACGAAGCCCTTCGACCCGGCGGAACTCGCGCGAAAACTCTCCGTCCTCGTCGAGAATTTCCGGCGCGACGATTTACTCGAGGCAGGGCGCCGTACTTCGGTTTCGGGGACAAGGCTCGTCGGCGAGAGCGCCGCGATGCGATCGCTCATCGGTCTCATCGGCCGGGTTGCGGAATCCGACGCGACGGTCCTCGTTACCGGCGAAAGCGGCACGGGAAAAGAGGTCGTGGCGCGGGAAATCCACGCGCGCGGGCTCCATGCCTCGGCGCCGTTCGTCGCGGTCAACATCGGCGGCATACACGAATCATTGATGGAAAGCGAACTTTTCGGCCACGAAAAAGGCTCTTTTACCGGCGCGACCGCGAGAAAGACGGGTCTTTTCGAGTTGGCGGGCGAAGGCACGCTTTTTTTGGACGAGATCGGCGAAATGCCGCCGAACTTGCAAGTGAAACTTTTGCGCGTATTGCAGGAACGAAAAATCCGGCGGCTTGGCGGGACGTCCGACATACCCGTTCGGGCGCGGATCGTCTCCGCGACGAATCGGGATATAGAAGCGATGGTGCGCGCGGGCGCGTTTCGCGAGGATTTATATTATCGACTCAACGTCGTCCGGTTAACCCTGCCGCCGCTTCGCGCGCGAGCCCAGGATATTCCCTCCTTGGCCGAGTATCTCGTGTCGCGTATAGCCGCTCGCATGAATAAGACTGTTCCGCGCATGGCCGCCGACGCTTTGTCCGCGCTCGCCGAATATCCGTTTCCGGGAAACATTCGGGAACTCGAAAACGTGCTCGAGCGCGCGATGATCTATTGTTCCGGAGCCGAAATCCTCCGCGCCGATATTGACCTCCGCGACCCCGCCGCGGTGTACGTTCCGCGCGAATCCGCCGGCGCGGCGACGATCGCCGCGCCCGCCGGTTATCCCGCTTCCCCGGGGGAGCCCTTTGACCGCGGTCTTGATCGCGAGGCGGCCGCCGTTCCCGCGCCTGACTCGTCGGCGTACGAGAAAGGCGCGGCGACGCTCGGCGAGACTGAACGGCAGGCGATCGAGCGCGCCCTGGCGCGGCACGGCGGCAACCGCACTCGGGCCGCGGCCGAGCTTGGCATCAGCCGCCGGACGATCATCAATAAAATCCGTCAGTTCGGGCTCGAGTGATTCTCGTTCCAGAGGTATGGACGGGAATCGAACGTTTTATTTTTTTTGTTTGCCTTGTATAACATTTTATTCGTATATTAATCGCATGGAGGCAATGAGCCATGAGTAAAACTTTTTTGGATGCCGTCAAGGATCGCCGGACGATATACGCCTTAGGGAAAGATGAGCGCGTTTCGCGCGACCGCGTGCTGGAAATCGTGAAATTCGCGACGACCCACGTTCCTTCGGCCTTTAATTCGCAAAGCGCTCGCGCAATCGTTCTTTTTGGCGCGGAAAGCTCGAAATTCTGGAATTTGACGAAAGAAGCCCTGCGGCCCCTCGTTCCGCCGGAGGCGTTTGGAAAAACCGAGGAAAAACTCGCGTCGTTCGACGCCGGTTACGGTACCGTTTTGTTTTTCGAGGATCAGGGCGTCGTGAAGGGACTTATGGACGGTTTCCCGCTTTATAAGGATAATTTCCCGGTATGGTCGCTCCAGTCGAATGGCATGCTTGAGTTCGCGATTTGGACAGCCCTCGAGGCGGAAGGCCTTGGCGCCTCGCTGCAGCACTATAATCCCGTCGTGGACGATGCGGTGAGAAAGGCCTGGAAAGTTCCGGAGTCGTGGAAGCTCCTCGCGGAAATGCCGTTTGGCTCCGTGGCGGCTCCCGCCGGAGATAAGGAATTTCAGCCCGTTGAAACGCGCGTGTTGACGTATTGACGCGGAGTTCCGGGTCGGAAAATCCCGACCCGGACGCCCCTCAGTCGAGCTTGGTTATCAGCTCGTTCAGCTTCGCCTCGTCCTTTTCATTGATGTAAATTTCGCACGATCCCTCGCCCTTGCGCTCGAAGGCGATGCCGTTTTTCGTCAGGCTGTCGGTCAGGAATTTCGCCTCTTCGTCGCTGTCGAACTTATCGATTAAAATCATATCCTCTCCTTACACCACGATATTGACGATCTTGTCTTGGACTACGATGACTTTTTTGGGCGGTTTGCCGTCCATGAATTTCACGGCGCCTGGCGTCGCGAGTCCCGTCTTTTCGAGCTGTTCTTTCGGCGTGCCGACGGCGGCGTCGAACTTATCTCTGATTTTACCGTTTACCTGCACGACGATCGTGCAGGTATCGTCGACGCAGTATTTCTCGTCATAGGTCGGCCACGACTCGTAGGCGATCGTGTTCCCGTGCCCGAGCTTCGCCCACAGTTCCTCCCCGAGGTGCGGCGCGTAGGGCGCGATCAATTTGACGAAGTCTTCCCATACGGCTTTCGGGACCGTCTCGCTTTTCGAGAGCTCGTTCGTGAAAATCATCATTTGGCTGATGGCGGTGTTGAAGTTGATCGTCCTCGTGTCGTCCGACACTTTCTTGATCGTGCGATGGAGGACTTTCGTCACCTCGGCGGCCTGAGGGGTGGACACGTCGTCGCGCGGCGAGCCCGTCATCGGCTTTTCCGAAAGCGCCCATACGCGCTCGAGGAAGCGGCTGACGCCGATAAGTCCCTGCGTGCTCCACGGCTTCGAGACCTCGAGCGGGCCCATGAACATCTCGTACACGCGGCACGCGTCGGCGCCGTATTCCTTGATGACGTCGTCGGGATTGATGACGTTCTTGAGCGACTTCGACATTTTCGCGATGACGCGCTCAAGTCTCTCGCCCGTCGCGATTTCCTCGAACTCGTCGGCCTTGCCCTCGACGGGGCGAACTTCGTCGGTCGGCACGAGCGTTTTGTTCGCGCGCTGGAAGGCGAAGCTCGTTATCATGCCTTGGTTGATGAGCCGCTGGAACGGTTCTTTCGAGTTGACGACGCCGATGTCGTAGAGAACTTTGTGCCAGAACCGCGCGTAAAGGAGATGCAGCACCGCGTGCTCGGCGCCGCCGACGTAGAGGTCGACGGGGAGCCAATAGTCTATCTTTGAGCGGTCGGCGAAGGCTCCGCCGTTTTTTGGGTCGAGGTAGCGGATGTAGTACCAGCAGGAACCCGCCCACTGGGGCATCGTGTTCGTCTCGCGCTTCGCCTTTCCGCCGCATTTGGGGCAAGAGCAGTTCACCCATTCGTCGATGCCGGCGAGGGGGCTTTCGCCCGTGCCGGTGGGCAGGTAGCTTTGCACCTCGGGCAGCTTGAGCGGCAGGTCTTTTTCGTCGAGCGGGACGATGCCGCATTTTTCGCAATGCACGAGCGGGATCGGCTCGCCCCAATAGCGCTGCCGGCTGAAGACCCAGTCGCGGAGTTTATAGTTGACGGCTTTTCGGCCGATTCCCTTTTCCGAAAGCCAGCCGATCATTTTGTCGATGCAGGCCTGGGTACCGAGTCCGTTAAAGCCCGGGGAATTGACCGCGCGTCCGTCGGCGGGCGTGCAGGCTTCGGGCGTCGCGGAATAGTCGCCGTTCTCGCCTTTTTCGTTCCACTCGGCCTCGTTCGCGACGACTTTGATGATCGGAAGGTCGAACTCTTTCGCGAAATCCCAGTCTCGTTCGTCGTGGGCGGGAACCGCCATGATCGCGCCGGTTCCGTAGGAAACCAAGACATAGTCCGAAATCCAGATCGGTATTTTTTTGCCGTT
>QKAR01000033.1 GCA_003246335.1 Spirochaetales bacterium
GACGCGCCGATCAATCACGGTAACTCCGGGGGACCCATCGTCGACGAGGCGGGCCGCGTGCAGGCGGTCGTCTTCGCGGGCATCGAATCATACGAGGGGCTGAATTTCGCCATACCGATAGAGCTTCTTCGGGTTATCCTTCCGTCTCTCTACGCCGGCGGCGAGGTGACGCATCCATGGCTGGGCGCGTGGGGCAAGAGCGCAACCCTTTCGGGCTCCTCGGAAAACGCCGGGGTTACGGTGGTGTACGCGCTGCCCGGAAGTCCCTGTCAAATCGCCGGCATTTCCGAGGGATCGGTCATTACCGCCATTAACGGCGCGCCGGTGAAGACGCTTGAGGAACTTCAGTCCGCAATCATCAGGGAGAGCCCCCGCACGATAGTGAAACTGACCGGTTTCAGAATGGGCGAGGACGGGAAAATGGGGTCTCCTCGCGATTGGTTCGTGATGCTGGATTCCCGGCCGGAAAACCCGTCGAAGGATATTCTCGACCGCGATCTCGAGAGCCGCGCGATGTTGCCGCTCTTCGGCCTTAACCTCGAGAAAGTCGGCTCGTCTAAAAAGTTCACGGTTTCCTCGATCATTCGCGGCGCGATCGCCGATGAGTCGGGTTTTTCCACTCAGGACGTCGTTGAAATTCGCGACGTGAAAGTTGACGACGATAACGGTCTCGTTACGGTTCAGCTGATGACGAAAAAGAGAAAGGCCGGGTACATGGACGCATACATCAGCCTCACGGCGTCTCTGGACAGTCCATCATATTTTTAATATAGTGCGAACATGACAGACCCCCAGTATATCCGCAATTTTTGCATAGTCGCGCATATCGACCATGGTAAATCGACCCTATCCGATCGGCTCATAGAGAAGGCGAAGGTCGTCGACGAGCGGTTTTACCACGCGCAAATGACGGACAACATGGATATCGAGCGGGAACGCGGCATAACCATCAAAAGCCAGGCGGTGACGATTCCGTACGTCGCGAACGACGGGAACAGATATTTGCTTAATTTCGTTGATACCCCGGGACACGTCGACTTTACGTACGAGGTTTCGCGCGCGATCGCCTCGTGCGAGGGAGCTCTCCTTCTCATCGACGCGTCTCAGGGCGTCGAGAGCCAAACGCTCTCGAATATGTATCTCGCGCTTGAGCATAACCTCGAAATACTTCCGGTCATCAATAAGATCGACCTTCCGGCCGCCGACGTCCCGAGTTGCCTGCACCAGATCGATCATGACCTCGGGCTCGATTCCTCGACCGCAGTGGCGGTTTCCGCGAAAAAAGGCACCGGGGTCGACGAGCTTTTCGAGGCTATAGTCGCGCGAGTGCCGCCGCCAACCGGCCTCGCGACCGATCGGTTGAGCGCGCTGATTTTCGATTGCCACTACGACTCCTATCGCGGCGTCATCATCCATATCCGCGTATTCACCGGGCGCGTTCGCGCCGGGGATACGATTCGTTTCATGAACTCCGAGACCGAGTACAAGGTAGAGGAAACGGGCGTTTTCATCCTGAAGCTCGTACCGTCGGAGGAGCTCGCCGCCGGCGACGTCGGTTACATCATTGCCGGCATCAAGACCATCTCGGACGTGCGCGTCGGCGATACCATCACCAACGTGGACGATCCCATTGCCGCGCCGCTTCCCGGATTTAAGGCCGTTAAGCCCGTCGTATTCTCCTCGATTTATCCCATGGACACGAACGAGTACGAGGAATTGAAGGAATCGCTCGAGAAACTTAAGCTTAACGACGCGAGCCTCTCGTGGGAAAAGGATTCTTCCATCGCCCTCGGCCATGGGTTTCGCTGCGGCTTTCTCGGGTTACTGCACCTGGAAGTCGTTCAGGAACGGCTCGAGCGCGAGTTTGACCAATCGGTTATTTTTACCGCGCCCTCGGTCGAGTATAAAATCCAGCTGAGAAACGGCGAGGAAATCCTTTGCGACAACCCGGCCGAATACCCCGACGAGGGAAAAATCGAGAGCTCGGAGGAGCCGTACATAAAGGCGACGATCATCACGCCGGCGACCTATTTGGGAAACATCATGAGCCTGTGCGTCGAAAAGCGCGGGGCGCAGACGAATATGCAGTATCTCGACGAGAAGCGGGTGGAGATCACGTACGAAATGCCGCTCGCCGAGGTGCTTTTCGATTTCTACGACCGGCTTAAAAGCGTGAGCCGCGGCTACGCCTCGTTCGATTACGAGCTCATCGGCTTTAGGCCGACCGATCTCGTGAAAATCGACATTCTAATCAACGGAAAATCGGTCGACGCCCTTTCTCAGCTGAGCTTTAAGGGAAACGCCTACGACAAGGCCCGACACGTCTGTTCACAGCTGAAAGAGGAGATTTCCCGCGAGCAATTTAAGATCGCGATACAGGGCGCCATCGGGAGCCAAATCATAGCCCGTGAGACGGTTAATCCCGTGCGGAAGGACGTCCTCGCGAAATGCTACGGCGGCGATATTTCCCGAAAGCGCAAACTCCTCGAAAAGCAGAAAGAGGGTAAGAAACGCATGAAGATGGTCGGCGACGTTGAGATTCCGCAGTCGGCCTTCCTCGCGGTGCTCAAGACGAAAGAGGATTGATTCTTCCCTTAGCGCGCGGGCGTTGCCGTTCCCCGGGCGACGCGCTTCGGCCTGAGCGTTAGCGCATTTCTCCCAGCGCGATATCGATAGTTTTCAGGAAAAAATCGATTTCGACTCGCACGCGCCGCAGGAAGGATACGTCGTCGAACTTAGGCGCGTGGCCGTCGGGAAAGTGCGCGAATAAATAATCGGCTTCGGCGATCGACTCGCGCAACGATCGGTCGTCGACCGCGCTCTCGCCCGTAAGCGCCGAGCGAATCGTTTCCAACCTTTTTTTTTCTTCCGCTAAGAACGCGCATATTGTTTCGCGCGAGCCCGATTTGATTTGTCTCGGTGGTTCGTAACCGCCGCGGACGACTCTGCCGTCGGTTTCTCCTTCCGCGCGTCCGAATCGGTCGAGCAGAGAAGAGGCCTCTTGCTCCGAAATCCGAATCATGCCGCACTCGAGGCCTTCTTCGCCAATATCGAAAATACCCGCGGGGTGCGCGTTTCGAAACGAGGCCGCGCAGAGATCCGCGTATCCGGCGAGCGAGGGATTCGTGCGAACGGCCGCGCCGTTTTTGGCCGTCGCGACGGTCGCACCCTCGGCGAAATCGGGAACGACGGAAAGTATCGGCGCGACTCGGGAGGACGACCAACGTTCGCCCGCTGGCGCTTCCGCGCCGCGCGAATGCGAGTATCCCCGATTCCATGAAAAATCGAGACCGACCGCGAATATCGGCGCCTCTGGCCTGGAAAGCTGGAGAGATAATCGTATCGCGGCGAGACCGACTGACCCGAGCGCGGGAATGATCGGGACATCGAGGTTGAGCGAGCGAAATCGCTCGAGATAGCGGAGCCGCGCGTATTGCGATAGAAAATAGGATCTGTCGCCGCCAGGCGCCGCAACGGTATCGGGTCTCGCGGTTAAATCCGCGAAGATGGGAACGCGATTTCCCCTGAACCCGATAAAGGCGCGTTCGATCCAAAATTGCGATTCAAGGAGAATGACCGCGTCCGGCGTGATGCCCGCCTCCGAAAGCGGGCGAAGCGCGGTATCGACCGCGAGAAGAAACACATCCTCGCGCCTTTCCCTCAGAAAGACGAGGGCTTTATCGAGCGACGGTCCCGCCCCCGCGACTGCGATCGGCAGCGACGCCTGACGGAAGCCGGTCGTCGCGAATTGGGCCAAGCCCGGGAGGTTCCTGAAAAAATTCCTCGCGTAGTTGCGGCCCAGTCGAATGAGAGTGACGCGGTTTTTCCAAAAGCGCGCGATATACTCGGCGAGAAGTCTCGCCGTCGATTCGTAAAATTCAGGGAACAACGCGACGCCGCCGGATAAGTCGACGCGAACGCAGCGGCGAAACGGCGGGAGGCCGAGAGAGTCAAGGTACTCCACGACGCGGGTCGGGCTATCGCTGCGAACGTATCGAAACGCAGGATGCCGGATCGTCGTCCCGTCGCAACGCTCCAAAGATAGCGCCATAAGCCGCTCATCGCGCTCGACCGCGAGCGCGACGCATTTTTCCGGCAGACGAGCGAGAAGCTCGGACAAACCGTATCCTAAAATCGGGGAAAAGCAAATGACGAGGGATTCTGGCTGGATCGTTACGGATGATGCGGCTACGACGGGCGCGCGCGCGGGATCGCGACTTGAGTATAGGTGTCGGCCTCCGAGGAGGACCGTCATCCCTTTGTCGGTCTCGACCACGACCGGCTGTTCGCCGGTATCGCGCTCGCCGTTTCCGTTGGACACGGCGCTATTCGGTCAGGAAATATCTGAGGTAGGTCGTCATGAAATTGTCTTCAAATTTCTTGCTTTTGAAGAACGCCTGGGTCAGCGTGTTTTGCGACCATGAAGAAGCGTAGTAGCCGTAGAAGAGGGGGACCATTTCGAGCATCTGCTGATCGATGGCCTTTTCCTCGGTCGGTTGAAGCACGACTACGTTGTCCCCGAGCAGGATAGGATCGGAAACGTCGCCGACGGGAATGGAGAACGCTCCCTTGAAGAACGTCTCGCTTTTTTCGGCTCCGGCGAGTTCAGCGTTTTTGTCGACGGGTACGGGAGAGAGCGTGCTGACGTTGCCGTAATTAATGCCGAACGCCGCGGTCGTTTTTTTCTCGATGCCGGCGGCGGCGCAAGCGGCGTCAAAACCGGAGGCTTTCGCCTGAACGACGAAATCCTTCGCCTTGGCGGTAAAGTAATCCTCGACGGTTCCGCGCTCGTTGCTCTTCATATATGCCGCGACGGCCTTCGCGGTTTCCGGATCGTCGAAATTAGGCTGAGCGGAATCAGCGTCGCATCGCACGATGGCGAAGCTCGAGCCGGCTTTTACGACCGAGCTGATTGCCGACGGCTTCAGCGCGAGCACCGTCTCAAGATCCTTCGCGTCGGCGAAGAGCGCGTTCACGCTGTATCGGTATGAATCGGCGAGCTTACCCGCCGTATCGGTTCCCGCTCTGGTCGAATAGGTCGCCACGGCGTCGTCGAATTTAAGCTCGCCTTTCGCGAGCTTTTCCGCGACTTTTTTCGCCGTCGTCTCGGAGTCGAGAGTAATTACCGAGAGAGAGAGCTTCGCGAACTTATCCGCGTTCGCCTGCGAGGACTTGGCCCACGCGACCGCCTCCGATTCCGGGTAAGCTGAAACGGCGAAGCTTACGTACGAGAAGCTGCGCTCGGGGCTCGACATCGTCTTGATCAAATCGGTCTCTTTGCTGGAGGTTTTGAGGCCGTAGGTCCCGGTTTGCGTCCCGAGGACATCCTCGACGTAGCGCTGCGCGGTCAGATCCTCGGTCATCGATGCGCGGCGAGACGCGCGCGTCGACTCAGAGGTATTCGCGTAGAGCTTCTCGGAATATTTTCCGTTTTCGTCCTGATAGAACGGCAGAAGGTTTTTGTTGACGATCGAGGCGGGAACCTTATAGCCGGCCGACTTGATTTCCTCGAGCATGGCGAGCCTGACGATCGCCGAGTTGAACGCGGACTGCATCACTTGGTAATGGTTATACTGAGTGACTTCCTGTCCTTGGCTTTGCAGTTGTTGGGAGATGGCCTGGATTTGGCGGAGAAAGAAACTGTCCTGGACGTATTCGATAGGGGTTCCGTTCCATTTGCCAAAAACGGGAGTCTGGGATTTTGAGGAACCCCCGGCCGTGGGAATCGCGACGAATGTAACGACTGATAAAACGAAGATTAAAATTGCCCCAATCCACAGCATATTCTTTTTAGTTGACATAAAAAAACTTCCTTGACGCGGAGTCGATGTAATTGATTCAAGATACCATGGCCAATTGCCTCTGTCAACGCGAGTTCAATTTTACGCCGTTTCCCTATTGACACTTTTTTACGGCTCAGATATATTCAACTGCGTCACGGGGGCGTAGCGAAGCTGGTTTATCGCGCCGGCCTGTCAAGCCGGAGATCGCGGGTTCAAGCCCCGTCGCTCCCGCTAAGAGCCCGCCTGAATAAGGCGGGCTCTTTTCTTTAGTGTCGAGTTAGCGGTTCGGAAAAACCGGCCGTAGCAGGGTCCGTCAAACGGCATATAAAGCGGGATCCTGATAACATATTAGCCTTCTTTCGGGAAGGCGCATTACGGGCAGTAGCGCAGGGGTAGCGCGCTTGGTTCGGGACCAAGAGGCCGCGGGTTCAATTCCCGCCTGCCCGACTAAAAAGACCGATCGGCATAAGCCGGTCGGTCTTTTTTTTGCGCTTCCAATCCGGGCGCGCGTGCGTTTGATCGCCGATCGGAGATCGAGGCGACGCCAGAAATGGCGCGGGAAGCGAAAACCCCGCCAGGAGGGAGACAACGGGGAATTGCCGCCGGGGCGTTCCGCCTAAGATTGCCGGTTGATTAACCTATCGATCGGCGTTGGTTGAACCAGGGCGGGATTTCTTTTTTCGCCAACAGGGACCAGACTTCGCAGATTTGTTCCATAAATTTTTGCCGATCGATTTTCACCGTTCGATTTTGATCGATGACGCAGAGTTGAAATACCGTCACCGAGATGTAGTAATAGCGATTCAGTTTATCGACCGTGTTGAAGCTTGAGTACTCGGTCGATTCGAACTGCGGAAAAAAACGGGCGAATATCGGCCTGAGAAAACCGATTCGCTCAATCTCGGTAAGGCCATCCTCGAAATACCGATTATAGTTCCTGAACATCAGCTTGAAGACGTCTCCGTTTTCCGCAACGAAAAAGTACATTGCCTCGGCCGCGACTAAGAGGGCGTCGAAGAGATCGGCGACGGCATAGGCGCGGCTTTCGATCAGGGAATTCAATCCTTGGTGATATAATTTCGTTCCCCGCTCAACAACCCGAAGGATGATTTCTTCCTTGCTTGGCAAATAGTTGTAGGCGGTTGTCTTTGATATCTTGAGCTTTGCGGCTAATTGGCGGGTGGAAAATGACGGAAAGCCTCCTCTCTTAATGAGCTCATACGCGCATTCCACGATAACGTCGTCATTTTCAACCGCGTGTTTTCTACCCAAAATTCACCTCCAAAAAAAGCGCTGCCTATTTACATTATCTCCAATAATTGTTATATCTCTAAATATTGGCATTGCCAATATACCTTTTGTTGTTTTTCCGCGTTTTTCAGCAGGTACACCTCTTTTTCTGGAGCTCGTATGAAAACGAACCGAAAATTCGGTATTAGCTTTAAGCTATCGTTATTTTTCAGCATCTTATCGGTTTCCTTGTTAACTCTGATCGCCGTAATCGCCTATAACATGGAAAAAAAGAATTCTACCGCGTTTATCTTGCAGCGTTTGGACATGAAAGTCAAAGACGCCTCCCATGATATCGAGTCCTGGTTTCAGGAACGCCAACGAATCGTGGATACGGTGTCCGTGGTTTTCGACTCCGAAAAAAAAAATGCGGGCTCTGGCGAACGAACCTCATAATCTCAATCCCTACTTGCAATATAAAGGGAATGGAATCGAGTCGATCGTAAGTACGATATACGTCGCTACCGAGTCGAAAGACTTTTATATCGGCGACGATTGGTTGCCACCGGCGGGCTGGGACCCGACGGGACGCCCTTGGTACGCGAAGACGAAGGAAAATAAAAAGACCTCGTTCACCGACTATTATATCGACAGTAGCACGGGAAAAACCGCCATTTCCGTCGCGGCACCGATTATCGACGATAAAAACGAATTTTTGGGCGTCGTTGGCACCGACATATACCTGGATGAAATCATCGAGAAAATTAATTCCTTTAGCGAGGAGAACATAGCGACCGCCGTCATCGCCGCGAATGGTCAAATCCTCGCGTTCCCCGACAAAAGCCTCTTAGGCACGGACATTAACGCCAATGCGGGATTGGTCAATACGTGGAGGACGATCGCTTCCGAGAAAAACGGCATGCAGTATTACACCCTTAACGGCGTAAAAAAACTCATGACGTTCCGCCAAATCCCGGCCACGGGCTGGGAAGTGGTTTTTTTCGTCAATCTCGAGCTGGTCAACGCGCCGTTGCGAAAAATCGCCTTTCAATATTTCTTAATCATCATCGCGGCGATCGTCAGCGTTATCATACTCTCGCGGCTTATCTCAAGCCTGTTTGCCCGCAGAATATACGCGGTTGCCCGCAATCTTGAGGCGGTATCGCAAGGTCGGCTTGATTTGGAGATCGATGCCAAAATTCTTCGGGTGAACGATGAAATCGGCGATCTCGCCCATTCCCTTGAATCCATGATGCATCGCCTACGGGGTATCGTCGCCGACGTCATTCAGGGCAGCTTAAACGTTTCTTCGAGTAGCGTACAGGTGAGCGATACCGCGAGCATGCTTAGCCAGGGATCGAGCGAGCAAGCTTCGGTAGCCGACGAAGTAATGAGTTCCATGGAGGAGATTAACGCGAATATCCAACACAACGCGGATAACGCTGCTCAAACGGAACGGATCGCGAAGAAAGCCGCCCAGGACGCCGAGTTAAGCGGAAAAGTCGTCTCGGAGGCCATGAACGCCATGAAGGATATCGCCCAAAAAATTTCCATTATTGAGGAGATCGCCCGCCAAACGAACCTTTTGGCGCTGAATGCCGCCATTGAGGCCGCGCGCGCGGGCGAGCAGGGAAAGGGTTTCGCCGTCGTCGCCGCGGAAGTGCGCAAACTCGCAGAGCGTTGCCAGGTCGCGGCATCCGAGATTGGTAGTCTTTCCATCGTCACCGTCGAAAGCGCGGTTCGCGCCGGGGACATGCTTACCGTTCTCGTGCCGGACATCACGCGCACGGCGGAGCTGGTTCAGGAAATTAATTACGCAAGCGCGGAGCAGAGCGCCGGCGTAGAGCAAGTTAACACGGCGATTATGCAACTCAACCAGGTGATCCAGCAAAACGCGAGCGGTTCCGAGGAACTAGCCGCCACCGCGCACGAGTTGACGGACAACGCCCATGTCCTCGCCGATAAAATCTCCTTTTTCCAGACCGAGTCCGTGGTTACCGAACCCGCGGAGACGCGCGGCCCGAAACTCTTAAGCCGATCCTCGGCATCGTGAGGCGTTCGCGATGACATCTGTTCAAAACGTGATCTTTCAGGTTGCGGAAGGTCGCTATGGGGTAGCGGTCGACTCCGTTCGGGAAGTTTTGGAAACGCGCCGAATCGCGAAAATTCCCGGCGCGGCGCCGAATGTGCTCGGGGTAATAAACGTGCGCGGCATGGCTGTCCCGATTATCGACTTGCGAAAAAAGCTTTACGGCGTATCCGTCGGGGCCACGGATAGTTCCGAGATTCTCGTGCTGGAAGTCGGCGATTTCGGGCACGCGCGGTCGGTGGGTTTGTTGGTCGACTCCGTGCTTGGCGTTGAGCTTCACGACGAAACCGCGATCGATGAAGTCCCGTGGGTGATGGGCGACGGTCGCGATTCGATGGTCGAGGGCATTTGCAAGACCGCGGCCGGCTTTACGATTCTGCTTAACGCGAACCAAATGTTCGCAGGCGAAAATTTCGGAGCGTAAAACGACTTTCGCTCGCGGTGACGTCGCCAGTGTCAAATTTGTATCCGGGCGGGCGTTTTCCGCCCGGTTTTTTCGCTTACTTAGCGGCTTCGAGTATTTTTTTGAGGATAATTTCCGGTTGAATGTCCGGAAACGCGGTTTTGTCCTCGGAGATGTCCGTGAAGGGGAGCGTTATTCCCGCATCGCCGCACATTTTCATCATCTCTTGCATGAAGACCGCCGGACCGTCGACGATGGCGATCGGCTCGACTGCTCGATCCAAGAGCGGCCCTCCCCACGCCTTGCTCGAGGGGTTTCGGTTTACGCCGCAGCAGGGGCTGAACGGAACGCCTAAAACCGCGTAAATTTTATCGCCTACTTTAACGTGTTCCGAAAGCTGATCGACGTAGGGTTGCAAAATCGAGCGGCAATGCCGTCTGAAACCGGGGTTATCGTATTGCTCGGTGACCGCTTCCCATCGGTTTAATCCGCAGCCGGTGGTTTCGGGGCAGGGAAGCTGAATGATGCCAAAGTCTTCGTTGACGAGCGGCACGATCAGCTCCTTGAACGCTCCCGGCATGCTCGCGTATGGGCGCACTCGGGCGTTTTGGTTTAAGTAACAATGGGCAACGACGACGATTTTTTTTCCGCGCTTCACGGGCGTCTCCTTTCGGTTGTCGGCGCATCCCGTATTCGGCTTCGCTGGGAACCCGGCGGTCTGCGCGCGGCAAAGTTATTTGGTTACCTTAAAAACGCGAACCGTCAGTGTCAAGGGTTTGCCGCGGCCGATACGCGCGCTCTCGACGATTTTAGCTCCGAGTCGGCGACGGGCTCGAAAAGTCGCGTGGCCGGTAGCTCAAGCGCCTGCGCAAGTCGTTCGATCATCGGGGCTGAAGGGAATTTCGTTCCATTTTCGATAAGCGCGATATAATTAGACGATGTTTTCGCTTTTGCGGCGAGCGCCGCTTGGGTTAGGTTTGCATGCTGTCTTTTTTTTCGAAGGTTGTATCCGAAAACATGTTTAATATCAGGGTGTTCCATCGCGAACCTCGGAGCGTCAAAATATGGTGAGGGTATGATACAGTCAATACCGTACTTTTGTACATGTTTTTTTATTATTTTAGATATTTTTGATATATATAACTTAGGTTATACCCTTTTTATTTTTAGTTGACTATTCGTATTGAGTTGATACAATAACGTGTAATGCGGTGACGGTACGGTAATAGACGATCAATCGCGCTTGATGCCCAAGACGGTGCGGGCGCGCGGTTTTGCCGACGCTGAATACAAGGAATTTTAAAGATGGCTGAAAATTCGCTTACGTCAAATCAGTATTTGACGTTCATGATGGGTGAAGAGCAATACGCGATTCCGGTAATCGCCATTCGAGAGGTGTTGGTAGTGCCGAGGGTGACGCGCATTCCGCGCATGCCCGCCTTCATGAAAGGCGTTGTCAACCTTCGCGGATCGGTGGTTCCCGTCCTCGATCTCAAGCTTAAATTCGGCATAGGAGAAACGATGGTCACGGACGAGACGTCGATTATCGTTCTGGAATTCCTCGCCGATCGTCTTGAAGGCTCGGAGACGATGATCCATCTCGGAATATTCGCGGATACGGTAAAAAAAGTCGTCACGATCGACGATGCCGAAATCGGGCCGCCGCCAAAAATCGGTTCGGCTATCGAAACCGCGTTTATCGTGGGTATGGGCCGCGTCGACGATCAGTTCGTCATCATTCTCAATACTCACGAGATTCTCTCGGAACGCGACCTTGGCGCCGTCGCCGCGACGGCCGAGGAAGAGTAGTGGAACTCAGCACAAAATATCTTATTCAATACTATGGAGCGGAGCGATGGGCAATTCTATTTTGATCGTGGATGACTCGATTTCGATGCGTCAAAGCGTGCGATTCGTGCTTGAGCAAGAGGGTTTTTCCGTTACCGAGGCCGGTGACGGGATTGAGGGTCTCGCCAAGCAAGACGGCACGAAATTCGACCTCATGCTGACGGACGTTAACATGCCGAACATGGACGGGCTTTCGATGATTCGATCGATCCGCTCTGGCGGGATGAATAAATTCACGCCGATCCTGGTTCTTACCACGGAATCTCAAGGCGCCGTCGTCGAAGAGGGAAAAAAATGCGGGGCCACGGGGTGGATCGTCAAGCCCTTTACCCCGGAAAAGCTCGTTTCCACGATGCGCAAAGTGCTCGCCTGAGACCGGACGGCGCGTGGGGCTAACGTTAGTTTTTTAATTTAATTAAATATTTTAGAGGTATAGAAACGATTGCGAAAACGAGTATAATGTCCTCAATATGATGCGTATCGTGCACGCCGGGATTGGCGGATAATTCCATGAATTTTTCGCATTTGGGAAAACGATCGCGATACTCTCATCCGACGGTGATTCGGCGTTGGGATGATATCGTATTCTCCGCCGAATTTTCCTGTTCCTACGCCTTTCTCGAAGGCAATATTCTCCTCGTTCAGGGCATCGGTTTCCCGAACGAAGAGACCGAGCGGGCCTCAATCGCGTTCGGCCGTCGCATCGTCGAGGATTTAGCGTCGCCCGACTCGAAATACACCATGATCCAGGATTGGCGAAAATACCGGAACGCGACCTCGCGGGCCCGAAAGCTGTTCATGGACTCAGTGGTTACGAACGATCGGCTTGATCTTCTCGTGTTTTGCAACACGAATTTTCCGCAGTCCATGAGCATTCGGCTCGGTAGGTCGCTCGGATTCCTCAAGGCGACGGTGTTTCTCGCCTCGACCTTTCACGACGCGGTCGGCGCCATCCAGTTCTATCGGGAACGCGGCGCGCTTCCTCCGGAAAAGTCTCTTTTTTTCGGGGCGAGGGTTTCTCCCATCGCGCGCTACACGGAGGAATTGCTCAATTACCTGGAAAACGTCGATTGGAAAACGGGAAAGCTCATCGGTTCCTATGAGGTAAACGTCCAAAACCCCCTGCTTCCGGTATTCGACACGATCACGGTTATCCGCTCGGGCTTGGAGCAGACTTTTCAGGAGCGAGACCGCGCCGAGCGGGGCTTGCGCGACTATCAAAAAAACCTTGAGTCGCTCGTTCGCGAGCGGACGTTCGCGATGGAGGCGAGCGAGCGTCGGTATCGCCTGCTCTTGGCGCTCTCGCCCGCGCCCATCGCCGTGCTGACGCCTCAGCTCGACGTCGATTATGTGAATGAAGCCTTTTACTCGGTGTTTGGGTACACGAAAGAGAGCCTTGCCGAGCGCGGCGGATTTCTTTCCGCGCTCTCGGCCGGCCCCGACGCCGAAGCCTCTCTGCGCGCGTTTCTTTCGGGCTTGCCCTTCGCGGAGCTTGACGTTGAGCTCCAATCGTTTTCCGGGAAGAACTCCTTCGTGCGCGTCTCGCTCAATTCCTTCGAGGACGCGCTCATCCTTTCGTTCACCGACATCACGGACCGTAAAAAATCCGAGGCCGTATTGGCCGAACTTTCCCGCACGGACGAGCTTACGGGCATTCAGAACCGCCGCCAATTCGACGCCGTTCTCGCGCGCGAGCTGCAAAAGTACGCGCGGTCGGGCTCGCCGCTTTCGTTAATGATCCTCGACATCGACCATTTCAAGAAAATAAACGACTCCCTCGGTCATCAGGCGGGAGACGCCGTGCTCCGCGAGCTGACCGCGCGGGTTTCGGCGCAAATTCGCGAGATCGACTTTTTTTTCAGGATAGGCGGCGAGGAATTCGCCGTGCTCATGCCCGATACGGAAGAGTCTCTCGCGGCCGCCGTCGCCGAGCGATTGCGGGTTGAGGTTTCCGAGCGCGAGTTTTTCCTTGAGCCGACGAGCGTGCGCGTGACGATCAGCATCGGCGTCGCCTCGTCTTCGGAGAAAATCTCGACGCCCGATCGCATTTTCGCCGCTGCGGACGCTCGGCTCTATCACGCGAAGCGTTCGGGCAGGAACCGGGTCGCCTGCCAAGACCCGCTCGATCGGTAATTCCCCCGATGAAGGAAATTCTTTTAATCGCCCCTTACGCCACCATGTACGACCTCGCCCGATCGATCATCGTTTCCCGCGGCTACGATAACGTCGAGACCGTGAAGGGCGACCTCGAGGACGGGTTACGCATCGCGACGCGGGCCGTCGACGCGGGCTGTAAGCTCGTCATTTCCCGCGGCGGCACTTTCTCCCTTATTAAGGCGAGCGTCGCCGTCCCGATCGTCGAAATACAGATGAATATTTACGACGTGGTCGCCAACCTTCGGCACGCGGCGAAAAAAAACGAGCCGCTCGCCATTATCGGATTCAGCAATATCATTTACGGGTACGACGTCATCAAGGAATTCGTCCCGCAGGTTTATATGGTGAACATCGACAGCGGCGAGCGCGTCGAGGATAAAATCCTCGAGTGCGCCGCCGACGGCGTCGATTCGTTCGCCGGCGACGCCGTCGTCTCGCGCGCGTGCGCCCGGCTCGGCTTTACCTGTTACCTTCTCGAAAGCGGCGAAAACTCGATTTTGTCCGCCATCGAGGAGGCGCGCAGGATTCTCGAGGCCTCGAAGCGCGAGATCGAGCAGACGCGCCGCTATAAGACGCTCATCGACTACGTGCACGACGGCGTCATCGCGACCGACAGCGAAAACCGCGTGATCGTGTTTAACTCGGTCGCCCAGGAAATACTCGACGTCGCGCGCGAGGACGTCATCGGAAAGCCCGTCGACGGTATTCCGGGGACGGGCAACGTGTTTTCCGAGATCGCCCAGCGGAAGCTGATGGTCGACGAGCTTCGGCGCTTCAACGACGCCGACCTCGCGGTGAGCAACATTCCCATCGAGATACAGGCCGAGTCGCGCGGCTCGGTCGCCGTGTTTCAGGACGTGACGAAACTGCAAAACCTGGAGCGGCGCATTCGCGTGCAGCTCGCGAACAAGGGGTTCACTGCGCGCCACACCTTCGATTCCATCATTCACCGGAGTTCCGAAATCGCCGAATGCGTGTCAGTCGCCCGGAAATTCAGCCAATACGATTCGTGCATTCTGATCGAGGGAGAGTCGGGCGTCGGCAAGGAGCTCTTCGCGCAAAGCATCCATAACGAGAGTAAGCGCCATTCGGCGCCGTTCGTCGCGGTAAACTGCGCGGCCCTGTCGGGCTCCCTGATCGAGAGCGAGCTGTTCGGGTACGTGGAAGGCGCGTTCACCGGAAGCCGCAAGGGCGGTCAGGCCGGCGTGTTCGAGCTTGCCCACAAGGGAACGCTCTTTCTCGACGAAATAGGGGAGATACCCCTGGAATTGCAGGGGCGCCTATTGCGCGTTATCCAGGAGCGCGAGGTTATGCGCTTGGGCGACAATAAGGTAATCCCGCTTGACGTGCGGCTTATTTGCGCGACGAACCGTTCGTTGAAAGATATGGTTCACGCCGGCAAGTTTCGCCAAGACCTTCTGTATCGCGTAAACACGCTTTCGCTGTATATTCCGCCGCTCAATCGCCGTCGCGTCGACATCGAGGCGCTCGCTCCCCATTTCTTGCGGCTCTACTCGGCGCGGTACGGGAAGCGAATCGAGGGCTTTTCGGACGACGGAATCGATTATTTGCGTTCCTATGACTATGAGGGAAATATTCGCGAATTGCAGGGAATTATCGAACGGGCCGTCATCGTATGCGAATCCTCGGTTATGGGGAAAGCCGCGCTTGCGGGAGGCATCCTTCGCGAAACCGGCGGTCCTGACGCCATCGCTTGCGCCAACGCCTTGACCCAATTGTGCGCGGACGTTCCGACGCTCGCGGAGCTTGAACTGCGTTATCTGACGAAAATTTTCGCCGAAACGGGCGAGTCGGTGACGAGAACGTGTGAAATTCTTGGCATTAATCGGACGACGCTCTGGCGCAAGTTAAAATCGAGACCAGAATAAGCGTTGCATATTTCGACGGATTGTTGAAAAAAACAACATCACGAATGTTTTATTTTGCATCATCTAAAAGTCTGCAAGATGGGTTTATTTTACTCCTCGATGATAATGTTTGTATCTGTTAAATAATGTAAAAAAACCGTAAGCTTTTCATCAGAAAACTCTTGATAATCTGCTGGTAAGGTTTTTGGCACGATTATTGCTTAATACCTTACGCCTGTATTCTGGGTTTGTTGCCCGGAAACGCATTTTTCTTGGAGCAGATTGATGGTTATCATTGCAGATGACTTAACCGGCGCGAACGATTCCGCGGTTCAGTTCAAAAAGAAAGGTCTTTCCTCGTTCGTGAAGGTTTTGTTCGACCAGGACGCTCCAAATGATATCGCCGAATCCTACGACGTGCTCGCCATTAATACCGATAGTAGGCCCCTTTCCAGCAAGGAAGCCTACGAGCGGGTGCTCAAGGCGACTCGATTGGCCGTACCCGGCGATCCCTCGAAAATTTATAAGAAGATCGATTCCGTTCTGCGCGGTAATCCCGACGCGGAACTTGAGGCGACGATGGATGCGGCTTCGTGCGATCTCGCCTTCGTCGTTCCGAGCTTTCCCGATAACGGCCGCTCGGTGGTCGACGGCGTTTTGACCGTCGACGATCGAAAAATCGACGCGGTTGGGCTGTTCGCGAAAGGAATGCGGCGAAAAGTGGTCGGCGTCGCGCTCGCGGACGTTCGCTCCGGCGCCGAGCGCCTTGCCGCGAAAATAGTCTCGGCCCGCGCGGAAGGCGGGAGCGTGTTCGTTTTCGACGCGGAAACCGACGCGGATATCGCCGCGATTCGCGACTGCGCGCTGAAAATCCCCGAGTCCGCGATTCTTTGCGGGTCGGCAGGACTCGCGAAATTCCTCGTCGTCGGGGAAAAGTCCCGCTCGGCGGGTTCCCGGCGCGCTCTTTCGCTCGGCGGAAAGCCCATCCTTATCGCGATCGGCTCGCGTCACGAGTCGACCGCTACGCAGATTAAAAACGCGGTGAGTTTTTTCTCGATTCCCCTCGTAACGCTGGAATCGGCGCGCGTTTTATCCGGCGACGGCGCGGGCGCCGCCGACGCGGTTTTTTCCGCGGCTTGCGCGCATTTTGAGTCCTCGTCACCGATACTTATAGTCGCGGTCGACACGCTGTTCGGCAAGTACACGCCGGTGCTGCGAGAGACCGAAAAAGACTACGAAGACGCGCGCCTGCTCGTCGAGGCGCTTAGCGCGGTAGTCGTGCGAATGTTCTCGAGTTTTTCGATTGGGGCCATCGTCTCCTCGGGAGGGGATACGTCCCTTGAAATATGCCGCGCTTTCGGCGTCTCGGGCATTGATCTTGAGGATGAAATCGCCCCGGGAATTCCCGCAGGAACCCTGATCGGCGGTCGCGCCGACGGAACGGCGATCGTGACGAAATCCGGAGGATTTGGGTCGCCCGACGCGATGATCCAAATCATCGAGTATTTGCAAAGGAAAGGAGTTTCCCAAAAATGAGCTATCAAATACAGATTCCTGGCCGCATACACAGCGGCAACGGCAGCGTTTCCCGGCTCGCCGACATTTTCAGCCGGGACGGCGTGAAAAAAGCCCTTCTTTTTACCGATAAAGGCGTTCTCTCGACGGGTATCGCCAAGAGCGTTTTTGACGTCGCCGCCTCTAGCGGCGTCGAGCTCGAGGTTTTTGACGGCGTAATCGCCGAACCCTCGACGCACGACGTCGATCGCGTCATGCAGGCGGCCCGAAGCGCGAAGGCCGACATGCTGATCGCCCTCGGCGGCGGAAGCGTTATGGACACGGCGAAACTCGCGTCGGTGCTCATTGGAGCGACGTACACCGTGTATGATCTCGTGAAAGACCCGAGCCTCGCGCGAAAGACGATGCGCGCGGTGATGATCCCGACGACGTGCGGAACCGGCTCAGAGGCGACGTGCAACGCGATCGTCGCCATTCCCGAGGAAAGCACGAAAAAAGGCATCGTGAACCCGGCCCTCATTCCCGACGAGGTTATCCTCGACGTCGGCATGATCGCGCGACTGCCGAAGGCCATCGTCGCCGCGACCGCCGTCGACGCGCTCGCGCACGTCGTCGAGTGCTACACCTCGAAAAAGGCGACCCCGCTGAGCGACACGTACGCGATCGCCGGCGCGCGCCTTATTTTCCGCAATATCGAGAAGGCGTACGCGAATGGCGACGATCTCGAGGCGAAAGAGGCGTTGCTCCTTGGCGCCTTTTACGGCGGCGTCGCGATTACCGGCTCGGGAACGACGGCGGTGCACGCGCTTTCCTATCCGCTCGGCGGCAAATACCACATCGCGCACGGCGTGTCGAACGCCATCCTGTTCGCGCCGGTTATGGCGGTGAACAAGGATTCCTGCCGCGAGCGGCTCGCCGAGCTGTGCGACGCGGTATATCCCGAGCTCGCGATTTCCTCCGCCGAGACGCGGGCGACGCACGTGATTAACCGCATCGCCGATATCGTAAAAAACACGGAAATACCGACGAGTCTCGCGAAATACGGCATAACCGATAAAGATCTCGATTTCCTCGTGGAGGCGGGAAGCCAGCAGCAGCGGCTATTGGTTAATAATAGAAAGGAATTGTCCCTCGACGATATCCGGGGCATTTACCGCAAGGTTATTTAAGGTCGGGGTAGGTAGAGAATATGGCAGAAGCAAAGCAAATATTGGCGATTACCATGGGCGATCCCGCCGGGATCGGACCCGAGATTACCGCGATGGCGCTCGCCCGTCCGGAGACGTACAAAAAATGCAAGCCGCTCGTCGTCGGCGACGCGAAAGTCATGACGAAGGCGCTTGAGGCCGCGAAAGTGAGCGGCGTGAAGATTCGCCCGGTTTCCTCCGTCTCGGAGGCGAAGTTCGAGCCCGGCACCATCGACGTGTACGATCTCGCAAACGTCGATATGGCTCAGTTCGCGTACGGAAAAGTTTCCGCGATGGCGGGCAACGCGGCGTTCGAGTACGTCGTGAAGGCGATCGAGCTCGCGATGGCGAACGAAGTCGACGGCACTATCACGAACCCGATCAATAAAGAGGCGATCAATCTCGCCGGCCATCATTTTTCCGGGCACACGGAGATTTACGCCGAGTATACCGGCACGAAAGATTACTCGATGATGCTCGCCGACGGGAACTTGCGCGTCGTGCACGTGTCGACCCACGTTTCGCTCCGCGAGGCGTGCGACCGCGTCAAGAAGCCGCGCGTCCTCAAAGTCATTCAAATCGCCGACGAGGCGTGCAAGAGCATCGGCATCGCCAAGCCGCGCATCGCCGTCGCGGGGCTTAACCCCCACGCGGGCGAGAACGGACTTTTTGGCCGCGAGGAAATCGAGGAAATTTCGCCCGCGATCGCCGAGGCCCGCGCCGCCGGCATCGACGCCATCGGCCCGGTCCCCCCGGACACGGTTTTCTCGAAGGCGAACGGAAAAATGTACGACATCGTCGTCGCCATGTACCACGACCAGGGGCACATCCCGCTCAAGGTGCTCGGTTTTCAGTACAATCCCGAAAAGGGAAAATGGAACGCCGTCAACGGCGTCAACATCACGCTCGGCTTGCCCATCGTGCGAAGTTCCGTCGACCACGGAACCGCGTTCGATCAGGCGGGAACGGGCTCTGCAACGGATTCAAGCTTGCTGAACGCCATCGACTATGGCGTTCGGTTGGCTGAGAATAGACATCACCAAGGAGGATTTTGATGATGAAACGAATTATTGCGGTCGCTACGGCGGTCGTGGCCCTCGGCGGAGCGAGCTTTGCCGGCGGAAGCAGTGACGGAGCGGCGACCACCGCCAAGGCGCCGTCGAAGACCATCGTGTTCGCGACCCACTCGGTCGGAACCTCGAACTATAACATTTCCGTCGGACTCGGCCAGATGTGGACCAAGTACCTTCCCGCCGGATACCAAGTTGACGTTCAGCCCACCTCTCCCGGTGGAATGGGCGCTCCCTACCTCTTCGCGACCGGATCGTCGGACATTTCGTTCGTAAACGGCGCCCCCGCGAAATGGGCGTATGAGACCGGAACCCTCGGTAAACCCGCCACGCAGGAATTCCGCGGCTTGGTCGGATCCCTTTCCGCCGTTTCCGCCGTTAACTTCATGACCGAAGCCTTCATGAAAAAGTACAACTGCACTTCCATCGAAGACGCCCTTCGCCGCAAGCTCCCGATCCGCATCGGCTGCAGCCCGAAAGGATCGATGGACGAGAAAGTCGTAGAACTCCTTCTCAGCCACTTCGGCGTTACCTACGCCGACGTTAAGAGCTGGGGCGGTGATGTCGTTCACGGCGGTGGATCGGACCTCGCTTCCATGGTCAAGGACGGAAAGCTCGACTACATGCTCGACCACACTTCCGCGCAGTCCTCGACGATGGTCGAAATCGCGATGACCTGCAAGGTTAAGTTCCTTCAGTGGGAAGACGCGACCCTCGATTGGTTCGGCACCCAGGGCTTCGAGCGCGTGGTTCTCCCCGCGAACTCGTTCTCCGGCCAGACCAAGGACGTTATCGACGCCGGTACCCCGGACTGCATCTACGTCAGCAAGAATATGTCAGACGATATCGCCTACGCCCTTACCAAGGGTATGTGCGAGAACCGCGACGCTCTCGTGAAGCAGTACTCTTCCCTCGCGCCCTTCGATCCGAAGACCGCGTGGATGCCTTCCAAGCTTGGTAACGTTCCGCTCCATCCGGGCGCAGAGCGCTACTATCGTGAAATGGGTTACATAAAGTAATACCTTCCCCGGAACCTTAGGTTCCGGGACTTCACCAGCCGCATGGCGGGCCGGATCGCGGTCAGGCCCGCCCACTGTAAGAAGACCGCTTTAGGAGTTTTGTATGCCTTTCGAGAAAAAGATAGCGGCTGCGGTGAAGCAGTCCGAAGAAGAAAACGCCAAACCGAAACTTGAGACCTGGCGCTATGTCGTCATCGGAGTCGTTTCGGTCGTCTTCCTGCTTTTCCAGTTATATAACGGAATGGTTCGGCCTTTTCCGACCATGATTTCGAACTCAACGCACCTTTCGCTCGCGCTTATCGTGACGTTCCTTTTCGCGCCACTCGCCAAAAAACATAAACAACCTTGGATGTGGGTGCTCGACGTCGCCATGATGATCGTCGCGGCTATCGTCGCGGTATATTTCATTAAGGATTTTGAGCGCCTTACCTATCGCATCATGTCCGTCGACAAGATGCTTCCCATCGACCTTTTCTGCTCGCTCGGGCTTCTCGTGATTCTGCTCGAGTCCGTACGCCGCACGCTCGGCGTTCCCTTACTCGTGTTCATTCTCGTGTTTATCCTTTACGCGTTCGCGGGTCAGCACCTTTCCGGTCCGTTCCGCTACAGCGGCATGGCCTGGCAGTCGTTCGCCGAAATGCTCTCTCTTTCTCCCGACGGCATTTTCGGCTCGCCCCTTTCGGCTTCGGTTAACACGCTCTTCTATTTCTTGCTGTTCGGCGCGTTCTTCTCGACGTGCGGCGGCGGCCAGGTCTTGATCGACCTCGGCATGAAACTCAGCGATAAGACCGCCGGCGGTCCCGCGAAAGCCGCGGTCGTTTCCTCGTGCCTCATGGGCATGATTAGCGGAAGCGCGGTCGCCAACGTCACCACGACGGGCGTCTTCACCATCCCGCTCATGAAAAAAGCCGGGTACACGCCCGAGCAGGCCGGAGCGATCGAGTCGGTCTCGTCGACCGGCGGCCAGATCATGCCGCCGATCATGGGCGTCGGCGCGTTCATCATGGCCGAGATGATCGGCATTAGCTACGTGAAGATCGCGGTCGCCGCGATCATCCCGGCGCTCGCGTACTACGGCGCTGAATTCCTTCTCGTGCACTTCATCGCCAAGCGCCGCCAGATCGTGAACATCGAGGGCGCCGCCATGAAATACGTGTCAGCCCCGATCGGGCCGCGCCTCTATCGCCTGATCCCGATCGTCGCCGTCGTCGTGCTCGTGTTCATCGGCGCCTCGCTTACCCGAGCCGCACTCGTCGGTACCGCGCTTTCGATCATCATCAGCGCGATTTCCAAAGAGACCCGCATGGGCCCGCGTCAGCTCCTCGACGCCCTGCTCGACGGTATTAAGCAGGCAGCGGCCATCGCGATCCCGACCGCCGCGTGCGGCATCATGATCGGCATCGTCGTCCGCTCCGGCGCCGCGAATAAGCTCACCGCGATCATCAGCCAGGTCGGCGGCTCGAACATCCTGTTCGCCCTCATCCTCGCGATGCTCGGCTGTCTCGTGCTCGGCATGGCCCTTCCGACCGTCGCCGCGTACCTGATCGCGAACATCCTGTTCTGCCCAACCATCATGGCCCTCGGCGTGCCGGTCCTCCCGGCGAACATGTTCATCTTCTACTTCGGCGTCATCGCGCAGATCACGCCGCCGGTATGCCTTGCCTCGTTTACCGCGGCGGGTATAGCGGGCGCCAATAGCTGGAAGACGGGTTGGAACGCGTTCGTGTTCGCGATCGTCGCCTTCCTCGTGCCGTTCGTCTTCGTGTTCCAGCCCTCCATCCTGATGCAGGGCACGCCGCTCCAAATCCTCGGCACCACCGCGGTCATGGCGATCGGCGTCTTCTTCCTCGCCGGCGGTATCGGCGGCTACATGTTCGGCGTCATGCATAGCTGGATCACCCGAGGTCTTTTGATCCTCTGCGCGATCCTCGTCATCGCCCCCGAAATGGTCACGAGCGTCGTTGGCATCGCCGGCGGCTGCGCGGTCGCCGTCGCGTACATCCTGATCGGCGTAAAAAACCGAAAGGCCGCCAAACCCGCGTAAGACTTTCTGATTTCGCGAAGCGCGACCGTCATGACGACCGCGCTTCGCGAACCTCTTTTCGATTTTCCTCTTTTAACGCAAGGAGTCACCAGTATGGAAATCAAGGGTATAATTCCGCCCATTATCACGCCCATGTTCGAGGACGAGTCGGTTAACTACGACGAGCTTCGCAACCAAGTCCGCCGCCAGATCGACGGCGGCGTCCACGGCATTTTCTGCTTCGGCACGAACGGCGAATGCTATATTCTTTCCGACGACGAAAAACAGAAAATTCTCGAGACCGTCGTCGACGAGGTAAAAGGACGCGTGCCCGTATACGCGGGAACCGGCAGCGTCGGCACGAAAGACACGATTCGCCTGTCGCTCATGGCGAAGGAAGCCGGCGCCGACGTCCTTTCGATCATCTGCCCGTATTTCGCCGCAGCCTCGCAGGACGAGATTTTCGCGCACTATAAGGCAGTCGCCGAGGCCGTTCCCATGCCGATCGTCATTTATAACATTCCCGCTCGAACCGGCAACAGCATCGCCCCGGGAACGATCGCGAAGCTTTCCGCCATCGATAACGTCGTCGGCGCCAAGGACTCAAGCGGCAACTTCGACAACATGCTGCAGTACATCGAGCAGACGGCCGGCAAGGATTTCTCGATCCTTTCGGGCAACGACTCGCTCATCCTGTGGAACCTTTTGGCGGGCGGGAAGGGCGGCATCGCCGGTTGCGCGAACATCTATCCCAAAACCCTCGTCGGCGTGTACGAAAGCTTCATGAAGGGCGATCTCGTGAAGGCGAAGGAATATCAGGATTCAATCCGCGCGCTCCGCAATAATTTCAAGTACGGAAACCCGAATACCATCGTCAAAAAGGCGGTCAATCTGCTGGGTTATCCCGTCGGTCCCTGCCGCGCGCCGTTTAACTTCATTTCCGAAGAGGGTATCGCGGCGATCAAGAAGACGCTCGAAGCCGATACCGCGCGGGGCATGAGGTAAGGCATGATACTCGCGAAAACCGACGACCTCGCCCGCTACGATAGCCTTTGCCCCAACTTCGCGGCCGCGTTCGCCTTTCTCGCCCGTACTGACCTCGCGACGCTTCCCGACGGAAAGCACGAAATCGACGGGAAAAACGCGTGGGCCGTGTTGAGCTCTTACGATACCCGCGATTACGGCGAAGGAAAGTTCGAGACCCATCGGGATTACATCGACGTGCAGTACTTGCTTTCCGGCGAGGAAATCATTTATTGGTCGGATTCCGCGACGATGAGCTCCACGGGATACAACGACGATACCGACAAGGAAAACTACACCGACCCGGAATCACCGATCGGAATCTGCATGAGTCCGGGCGTCGCCATGGTGCTGTTCCCTCGAGATGCCCATAAGGCGAATTGCCGCGTGTCGGATATGCGCCGCGTGCGCAAAGTCCTGCTCAAGATTCGGATAGACTAAAAAAATCGTCCTCCTTTTAGCCGTTCTTATTCCGTTGCCCCGGGTAAGGACGGCTTTTTTTTCGTTAAAAAGATAAAAAATATCAATAAAATACTATCTATATAATTTACACTAATGTTGAAAATTGCTATAGTGACCGCAACAAAAGGAAACGATACGTAGACTTTTAAGGAAAGGACGGTTGCATATGGGTAAGAAGGTCACAATTATTGGCGCAGGAAGCGTTGGATCCACGATTGCGTACACCATGGCGGTGAACGGTATCGCCTCCGAAATCGTTATGGTCGATATTAACGTCGAAAAAGCATTGGGCGAAGCCCTCGATATCCGCCAGGGAACCCCGTTTTGTCCCCCGGTTAATATTTACGCGGGAAGCTATGAGGACGCGAAACACTCCGATATCGTCATCCTTACTTCGGGAATGGCGCGAAAGCCCGGCATGACCCGCCTCGATCTCGCCCAGACGAACGTCAACATCACGAAGCAAATCATCCCCGAAATCACGAAAGTCGCCCCTGACGCCGTATACGTCATCGTCGCGAACCCGGTCGACATTCTGACCTATCAGTTCCATAAAACGAGCGGTTTGCCCGCGAACCGCATCGTCGGATCGGGAACCATCCTCGACACGGCCCGCCTGCGCGCGCGGCTCGCCGAGTACTACAAGATCAACCAAACGAACGTGCACGCCTACGTGTTCGGCGAGCACGGCGACAGCTCTTTCGTGCCGTGGTCGCTCGCGAATATCTCGACGATCCCGATCGACGAGTATCACGAGTGCATTTCCCGCGACATCATCGTTCCCCCGCTCGTTCACGACGAAGTCGAGACGTACATCCGCAAGTCCGGCGGCAAGGTCATCGAGCGCAAGGGCGCGACGTTCTACGCGATCGCCGTATCCGTCTGCCATATCTGCAAGTGCGTGTTCAACGGCCTCGACACGACGCTGACCGTCTCCACGCTCGCGGACGGCGAGTACGGCATTAGCGACGTGTGCCTCAGCACGCTCGCCACCGTCGGCGAGGGCGGGATCACCGGACGCATCTCCGCGCCGCTCACCCCGACCGAAACCGAGTCGCTCCGCAAGAGCGCGGACGCCCTGAAGTCCGTCATCGCTCAGCTTAAGTTCTAAGGCGCTCCGGAGGATAGGATGGAATACCGCATCGAGCACGACTCAATGGGCGAGGTCAAGGTACCCGCCGACAAATACTGGGCTGCGCAGACCGAGCGCAGCCACGAGAACTTCCGCATCGGCGTCGGCATCGAGACGATGCCCCGCGAGATTACGCACGCGTTCGGCGTCCTCAAAAAGGCCGCCGCGATGGCGAATAACGCGATCAAGCCCGAGAAGATGACCGCCGAGAAGCTCGCCGCGATCGGCGCTTCCTGCGACGAGGTCATCGCCGGCAAACTCAACGACCATTTTCCCCTCGTGGTGTGGCAGACGGGCTCGGGCACGCAGTCCAACATGAACGCGAACGAGGTCATCGCGAACCGCGGCAACGAGATCGCCGGTTCGAAGCTCCTCCACCCGAACGACGACGTCAACATGAGTCAGTCGTCGAACGACACGTTCCCCACCGCCATGCACATCGCCGCGGTCGTCTCCATCGAGGACAAATTATTCCCGGCGATCGACGCGCTCGTCGCGACCTTCAAGCGGCTCGAGAAAGAGCACGAGGGAATCGTGAAAAGCGGCCGTACCCACTTGCAGGACGCGACCCCGATCACGTTCTCCCAGGAAATTTCCGGATGGCGTTCCTCGCTCGAGCGCGACCGCGAACTCCTTGCGCTCTCGCTCCCGCCGCTCCACGAGCTCGCTCTCGGCGGAACCGCGGTCGGAACCGGGCTCAACGCCCCCAAAGGCTTCGACGTAAAAGTCGCCGAGGCGGTCTCGACCCTGACCGGCAAGCACTTCGTGACCGCCGCGAATAAATTCCACGCGCTCACCAGCAAGGACGAGCTCGTGTTCGCTCACGGCGCCGTCAAGGCGCTCGCCTGCGACTGCATGAAAATCGCGAACGACGTTCGCTGGCTCGCGTCGGGCCCGCGCGACGGCCTCGGCGAGATCACGATCCCCGAGAACGAGCCCGGATCCTCGATCATGCCCGGAAAGGTGAACCCCACGCAGTGCGAGGCGCTGACGATGGTCGCCGTTCAGGTCATGGGCAACGACGTCGCGGTCGGCATGGCCGCGAGTCAGGGAAACTTCCAGCTCAACGTGTTCATGCCCGTCGCGATCTACAATTTCCTTCAGTCGGTCAGGCTCCTTTCAGAGGCGATCGTGTCGTTCAACGATAATTGCGCCGTGGGAATCAAGGCCGACCGTGACAAGATGCGCCACAACCTCCATAACTCGCTCATGCTCGTGACCGCGCTCAATCCCTACATCGGGTACGAGAACGCCGCGAAGACGGCGAAGAAGGCGTTCAAGGACGGCGTGTCGCTCAAGGAAGCCTGCGTCTCCCTCGGATTCCTCACTGCAGAGAAATTCGACGAGGTGTTCCATCCCGAGCAAATGGCGTAAGGGCTCGACCCGAACGAAAACGAAATTAAGGAAGCATTGCGAATGATTTACAGTTACTTTCCGGGCTGCACGCTCAAGACACAAGCCAAGGAGCTGGACGTCTACGCGCGGGAAAGCGCGCGGGCGCTCGGTTTCGAGCTCGAGGAAATCCCCGACTGGCAATGTTGCGGCGGCACCTATCCTCTGGTTAAGGACGAGATCGCGACGAAGCTGTCGTCGGTACGCGCCCTGGTCGCCGCGCGTGACGCGGGTCGGGACCTCGCGACCCTGTGCTCCGCGTGCCACAACGTCATTAAGCAAGTGAACGACGACATGAAAAACGACGCGGTGATTTCCTCCCGCGCGAACAATTACCTCTCGCTCGACGTGCCCTACGCGGGCGAGGCGAGCGTCGTCCATTATCTCGAGATCCTGCGCGACAAGGTTGGCTTCGGCGAACTCGCGAAAAAAGTCGTGAAGCCGCTCACGGGCCGGAAGATCGGCGCCTATTACGGCTGCCTCCTGCTTCGCCCCGGCCGCGTGATGGGAATGGACAACCCCGAGAACCCGAAAATTCTCGAGGACTTTATCCGGGCGATCGGCGCCGAGCCGGTCGTCTACTCGATGCGCAACGAATGTTGCGGCGGCTACGTGACGATCGAGGATAAGGCGCTCGCCGCGAAAAAAAGCGGCGCCGTGCTCGACGACGCGGCGGACTCCGGCGCCGACACGCTCGTGACCGCCTGTCCCCTGTGCCTCTATAACTTGGGCAAGAACGTCGGGAGTCGCGACGTACGCGTCGTATATTTCACCGAGCTCCTCGCGGAGGCGCTCGGCGTGAAGGGGGAAGCCGTCCATGCATGACGATAACGAACGAGACGACATAATCAGGAGCGCGGGCGTCAACCCGCGCAAGTGCATGCTGTGCGGCAAGTGCTCGGCGACGTGCCCTTCGTACGAGGAGATGGAGTACCATCCGCACGAGTTCGTCAACATGGTCGAGCGCGGCGACATCGAGCCGCTGAAGAAATCGACATCGCTTTGGAAGTGCCTTTCGTGCTTCGCCTGCCTCGAGCGCTGCCCCCGCGGCGTCGACCCGGTGAAGTTCGTCGAGGCCGTGCGCGTTTCCGTCGTCAGGTCGGCCGGTCAGGATCATCTGCGGCCAGAAGCCATTCCGGAAATTCTTGACGAGACCCTGCCTCAGCAGGCGATCGTCAGCGCGTTCCGGAAATACAGGAAATAAGGAACAACCATGCAGAGAATTGGCGTATTTGTCTGTCATTGCGGAACGAACATCGCCGCGACGGTCGATGTTCACGCCGTCGCCGAGACGCTCAAGGGCGAGCCCGGCGTGGTGTTCGCGACGGACTATCAGTATATGTGCTCAGAGGCCGGGCAGAACATCTTGAAGGACGCGGTCAAGGAACATAACCTTACCGGCGCGGTCATTTGCTCCTGCTCGCCGCGCATGCACGAAAACACGTTCAGAAAGGCCGCGGCCCAGGCGGGCCTCAACTCATACCTCGTAGAGGTCGCGAATATCCGCGAGCAGTGCTCGTGGATTCATAAGGACATCGCGCAGGGAACCGAGAAGGCGATAGCGCTCGGTAAGGCCGCCGTGGCGAAGGTTCACCTCAACTCCCCGCTGCAGCCCGGCGAAAGCGCCGTAACGAAACGCGCCCTCGTCATCGGCGGCGGCATCGCCGGCATCCAGACCGCGCTCGATATCGCGGACGCTGGATTCGACGTCGACATCGTGGAGCGCGAGCCAACGATCGGCGGCAAGATGACTCAGATCGACAAGACGTTTCCGACGCTCGACTGCGCGGCGTGCATCCTGACCCCGAAAATGGTCGACTGCGCCCAGAACGAGAAAATACACATTCACTCGTACAGCGAGGTCGCCTCGGTGAAGGGTTTCGTCGGCAACTTCACCGTGTCCATCCGCAAGAAAGCCCGCTACGTCGACGCGACGAAATGCACCGGCTGCGGCGCCTGCGTCGAGAAATGCCCGCAGAAAAAAATCCCGAGCGAGTTTAACCTCGGGATGGCGAACCGCACCGCGGTGTACATTCCCTTCGCGCAGGCCGTCCCTAAAATCGCGACGATCGACGCGGAACATTGCACGATGATGAAGACCGGAAAGTGCGGTATCTGCTCGAAAGTCTGCACCGCCGGCGCCATCGACTACAAGCAACAGGACACGATCATCGAGGAAAAATACGGCGCGATCGTCGTGGCCACCGGCTATAACCCGATCAAGCTCGACGAATTCGACGAGTTCGCCTATTCGCGGAGCAAGGACGTCGTCACGTCGCTCGAGTTCGAGCGCCTGACGAACGCCGCCGGCCCGACCGCCGGCAAGCTCCTTCGACCCTCCGACGGCAAGCACCCGCACACCATCGTGTTCGTGCAGTGCGTCGGGAGCCGCGACACCACTGGCTGCGGCAAAGAGTACTGCTCGAAAATTTGCTGCATGTACACCGCGAAGCACGCGATGCTCACGCGGGAAAAATATCCTGACACCGACGTCTACGTCTTCTACATCGACATCCGATCGCCCGGGAAAAACTACGACGAGTTCTACCGTCGCGCGGTGGAGCAGTACGGTGTTCATTACATCAAGGGCATGGTCGGAAAGGTCGTGCCGAAGTCCGACGGTACCCTGCGCGTCCAGGCGTCGGACCTCATCATGGACCGACAGCTCGTCATCGACGCGGATATGGTCGTGCTCGCCGCCGCCATCGAGGCGGACAAGGGCGCGCGGCCCCTCGCGACGATGCTCACCGCGAGCATGGACACGAACGACTTCTTCACCGAGGCGCACGCGAAGCTTCGCCCCGTCGAGAGCCCGACCGCCGGCATCTTCCTTTCGGGCGCCTGCCAAGGCCCGAAGGATATCCCCGATACGGTCGCCCAGGCGGGAGCTGCAGCGAGCAAGGTCATCGGCCTTTTGGTCAAGGACAAGCTCCTCGGCAATCCCTGCGTAGCGCAGTCCGACGAGCTCATGTGCAACGGCTGCTCGCAGTGCGAGAAAGTTTGCCCCTACGGCGCGATAACCTACGTCGACAAGGAATTCAAGCAGCCGAACCGAACGGTGCTCGTCCGCCGCGTCGCGCAGGTAAATCCCGCGGTTTGCCAAGGCTGCGGCGCGTGCACGGTCACCTGTCCTTCCGGCGCGATGGACCTCAAGGGATTTTCCACGAAACAAATCATGGCGGAGGTTGACGCGATATGCCTGTGAACGACGCAACGCAATTTCGGCCCAAGATAGTGGCCTTCTGCTGTAACTGGTGCTCGTACGCGGGCGCCGACCTCGCGGGCACGAACCGCCTGAGCTACCCGGCCGACGTGAAGATCATTCGCGTGCCGTGCTCGTGCCGCGTGAACCCGCTATTCATCCTGCGCGCGTTTCAGCGCGGCGCCGACGGCGTCATCATGTGCGGCTGCCATCCCGGCGACTGCCATTACACGAGCGGCAACTATTTCGCGCGCCGCCGCATGACGCTCCTTTTCTCCATGCTGAGCTATCTCGGCGTCGAGAAGGGACGAACCCGCGTCGAGTGGGTCTCTGCCGCGGAGGGCGCGAAGTTCGCCGCCACGATGAACGATTTCGCGGAAACCGTAGCTAAGCTCGGCCCGAACCGGAAACTGGAGGACCTCAGATGCAAAGCGTAATGATCGAACGGGCGAAGGCCCTGCTCGCGGACGGCACCGTCGCGCGGGTCATCGGCTGGAAAGCAGGCGAGTTCGACTACGATCAGACTCCGGCGACTTTCTCGACGGCGGAGGAGCTTGACGCGGGATTCGTCTTCGACGATTTCTCCGCCGCGAACCTTTCGAAGTATCTCATTAAGGAAACGCTGAAAGAGGGCAAGACGCTCGTATTTCTCAAGCCCTGCGACAGCTACAGCCTCAATCAGCTGGTCTCCGAGCACCGCATTAAGCGCGAGCGCGTGTACGCGATCGGCGTGGCGTGCGACGGGAAGCTCGACGCCGCTAAGGCGATAGAGTCCGGGGCCGAGGCCGCTACCTCCATGAAAAGCGACGGCAAGAACGTGACGGCACAAACGCTCTACGGGACTAAAACCCTTCTCTTCGCGGACGCGCTCGCGGAGCGATGCGTTTCCTGCAAGAGCCGCGCGCACGTCGCCTGCGACGAGATCATCGGCGCGGAGGGCGAAAAGCGCGACGCCGGCCGATTCGACCTCGTCGCGAAGCTCGAGGCCATGAGCGAGGCTGAGCGCTTCGACTTCTGGCGCGGCGAGCTTTCGCGCTGCGTTCGCTGCAACGCGTGCCGCAACGTGTGCCCCGCGTGCACCTGCGAGAAATGCGTTTTCGACAACGACGCGTCGGGCGTCGCTCAAAAGGCCGCGGTCGTCCCGTTCGAGGAAAATATGTTCCATATCATCCGCGCGTTCCACGTCGCTGGCCGATGCACCGACTGCGGCGAATGCTCGCGCGTGTGCCCGCAGAATATACCGCTACACCTTCTGAACCGGAAGTTCATCAAGGATATCGACGAACTCTACGGCGACTACCAGGCCGGCGAGGACGCCGAGGCGAAGGGGCCTCTCGGCTCGTTCAAGACCGACGACGTCGAGCCCTCGGTCGTTCACGCGCGCGAAGGGGGAAAGAAATGACGGTAAAATTACCCGTAGCGAAACTGGACGATTTTTTCGCCGCTCTCTCCGCGAAAACCGCCGTGTATCTCCCGTCCGACAACTCGGCCGGTCAGTCGGAATTCCGTCGATGGGAATCCGGCGTGAAGCTTTCCTCCCGGCTCAACACGACCCGCAGCGCGAAGGATTTTTTCTTCCCGCAAACCGAGGATATCGTCGACTTCAACATGAAGGGCAAGACGATCGAGGTGATCGACCGGCGGACCGAATCCGAGGACTTCGTCGTGTTCGGCGCGCGCGCGTGCGACGTCGCGAGCTTCGCGATCCTCGACAGCGTCTACCTCGCCGACCCCGTGGACTCGTTTTACAAAAACCGCCGCGAGCACGGCGTAGTCGTTTCGCTCGCGTGCGCGAGGCCGGACTCAACCTGTTTCTGCCCGCTTTTCGGGATCGACGCGACGGAGCCCTCGGGCGACGTTACCGGATGGATCGCCGGCGAGGATCTCTACCTCAAGCCCAATACCGAAAAAGGAACGGACTTGGTCGCCTCTCTTGGCGCGGTCGCGTCCGAGGCGAAGGACCTTTCCGCCGTCGATAGGCAGAAGAAAGAGACCGGCGAGATACTCGCGCGCCTTCCGTTCGCGAAGCGCGACATGGGAAAGTTCGGCGGCGAGAAGCTCATCGAGCTTTTCAATTCGCCGAAATGGGCTGGCCTCTCGGAGGCCTGCCTCGGCTGCGGAACCTGCACTTTCGTGTGCCCGACCTGCCAGTGCTACGACATTCGCGACTTCGACAGCGGTCACGGCGTGAAGCGATTCCGCTGCTGGGACAGCTGCATGTATTCGGATTTCACGAAGATGGCGCACGGCAACCCGCGCCTTACCCAAGTGGAGCGCTTCCGCCAGCGGTTCATGCATAAGCTCGTGTACTATCCGTCCAACAACGGCGGAAAGTTCGGCTGCGTCGGGTGCGGCAGGTGCCTTAAGTCTTGCCCCATCAGCATGAATATCGTCAAGGTAATGAAAGCCCTTTCGGAGGAGAAATAATGGACGCCGATACTCTCATTCCCAAGGTCGCCGTGGTGACCGACATCAGGACAGAGACCCCCGACGTTAAGACGTTCCGCGTCGTCGGGACGGACGGGAAAAAACTCTTCGAGCACATTCCCGGCCAGTGCGCGATGCTTTCCGTTCCCGGCGTCAGCGAGGCGATGATTTCGATAACGTCCTCCCCGACGAACCGGGAGTTCATGGAATTCAGCGTGAAGAAATGCGGTTGCCTTTCCGGTTGGCTTCATGCCATGGAAGTCGGCCAGCAGATTACCGTGCGCGGCCCCTACGGCAACGGTTTCCCCGTCGAGACTGCGTTCAAGGGAAAGGACCTCCTTTTCATCGCCGGCGGCATTGGGCTCGCGCCGCTTCGCTCGGTCATCAATTACGTCCGCGACCATCGCGAGAACTACGGGAAAATCCGCATCGTGTACGGGTCCCGGTCGAAGGACGACCTCGTCGCCTACCGGGAAATCGAGCAGGAGTGGATGGGAACGCCGAACGCCGAGGTTAACCTCACGATCGACAACGCGCAGGAAGGCTGGGACGGCCACGTCGGCTTCATCCCGAACTACGTGAAGGAACTTCAGCCCGATACCGGCATGACGGTCGTCATGTGCGGACCGCCGGTCATGATCAAGTTCACCCTCGCTGGCCTCAAGGAGCTCGGGTTCAAGGACACCCAGGTGTATACCACGATGGAGCTTCGCATGAAGTGCGGCGTCGGCAAATGCGGCCGCTGCAATATCGGCGACAAGTACGTCTGCAAGGACGGCCCCGTATTCCGGTTCGACGAGCTCGGCGAGCTCCCGAACGAGTATTGACAGGAGATCTTAACTATGGAAGACATGGTTCACGTTTATTTTTTCGGAAAGCAGTACGAGGTTCCCGCGAGCCTCACGATCATGAACGCGATGGAATACGCGGGATATCAGCTCGTCCGCGGTTGCGGATGCCGCAACGGTTTCTGCGGCGCGTGCGCGACGATTTACCGCATCAAGGGCGACGTTGCCCTTAACGCGTGTCTCGCGTGCCAGACCAAGGTCGAGGAGGGAATGTTCGTCGCGACGCTCCCGTATTTCCCTCTCGTCAAGCAGCAGTACGACATCGAGAAGGTCAAGCCGACCGAGCAGATCATGATGCAGCTGTATCCAGAGATTTATTCCTGCGTCGGCTGCAACGCCTGCACGAAGGCCTGCACCCAGGAACTTAAGGTCATGCAGTACATCGCCTACGCGCAGCGCGGCGAGTACGAGAAATGCGCCGAGGCGTCGTTCGACTGCGTCATGTGCGGCGTATGCTCGTCCCGCTGCCCCGCGGGCATCTCGCATCCGCAAGTCGCGCTTCTCGCGCGCCGGTTGAACGGCAAGTATCTCGCTCCCAAGAGCGCGCATCTTGCCGACCGCGTTAAGGAAATCAACGACGGCACCTTCAAGGACCTCATCGCGGACCTGATGGGCAAGCCGCTCGCCGATATCAAAGAATTGTATAACACCCGGGAAATCGAGAAATAAGGAGACCCGACATGTACACGAACGAAATGCTTGAGTCCATGAAAAAGGTGGAGGCGGCCCGCAAGGCGAACGCCGACTTCGAGCCTCGGCGGATGACCGCCGACGAAAAGGACGCGCTCCTCTCGACGTACCATCCCGACTATAAGCAAAGCGAATTCGAGGTTCTGAAAATCGGGCCGAACAAGGGCGAGAAAGTTCCCCTTGAGCTCGCCGCCCTTCTGCAGGGAAAGAGCCGCGTCAATCCCGACGAGATAGACCTTTCCAAGCCCGACTACGACGTCGACGTACTCGTTATCGGCGGCGGCGGCGCGGGGTCCTCGGCGGCGATCGAGGCGCATAACGCCGGCGCGAACGTGATGATCGTCACGAAGCTCCGCATCGGCGACGCGAACACCATGATGGCCGAGGGCGGCATCCAGGCAGCCGATAAGCCGAACGACTCTCCGGCGATCCACTATCTCGACGCCTTCGGCGGCGGGCATTTCGCCGCGAAGCCCGAGCTCCTTAACAAGCTCGTGACCGAGGCTCCCGAGGCAATTCAGTGGCTTAACGACCTCGGCGTCGAGTTCGATAAGGCGAGCGACGGAACGATGATCACGACGCACGGCGGCGGCACGAGCCGCAAGCGCATGCACGCGGCGAAGGATTACTCCGGAGCCGAGATCATGCGCACGCTGCGCGACGAGGTCCTTAACCGCGGGATCCCCGTGGTGGATTTCACCGCCGCGATCGAGCTCATTCTCGACGATGCGGGCAACGCCGCCGGCGCCGTCCTCGTCAACATGGAAACGAAGCAAACCCTGATCGCCCGCGCGAAGACCGTCATCGTGGCGACCGGCGGCGCTGGGCGTCTCCACTATCAGGGTTTCCCGACGTCGAACCATTACGGCGCGACAGCGGACGGACTCGTGCTCGCCTATCGCGTCGGCGCGAAACTCCTTTACGCCGATACGCTGCAGTACCATCCCACCGGCGCGGCTTTCCCCTCGCAGATTTTCGGCGCCCTCGTCACCGAGAAAGTTCGCTCCCTCGGGGCGAAACTCGTTAACGCGGACGGCGAGGTGTTTATGCACCCGCTCGAGACCCGCGACGTGTGCGCCGCCTCGATTATCCGCGAGTGCGACGACCGCAAGAAAGGCCTTGAGACCGGACAGGGACTCGGCCTTTGGCTCGACACCCCGATGATCGAGCTCAAGAGCGGCGAGGGAACCATCGAGAAGCGCATACCCGCGATGATGCGCATGTTCGGAAAGTACGGTATCGACATCCGCAAGGATCCGATCATGGTATATCCGACCCTGCACTATCAGAACGGCGGTATCGACATCGACGCGACGACCATGTCCGGCGTCAAGAACCTTTTCGTCGCGGGCGAGGCGGTCGGAGGCATTCATGGCCGAAATCGACTGATGGGAAACTCCCTTCTCGACATCATCGTCTTCGGGCGGGACGCCGGTAAGGCCGCCTCAGCAGCGTCGAAAAACGCCGCGCCCGGAAAGCTTTCGCTTGAGCATGTGCGGAAGTTCGAAAAAGAGCGCGCATCCGCCGGAATCGCGACGGACGTTCTTTCTCCGAAACTTCTCCCGAGTTACGCGCATCGGGACGGCGAGCTGTAAGAAACTAAATCGACGGGATCGGTCGCGCCGCTCGCGACGCCCTTTCCCGCGATCTCAACCGCCATTCGCGCGGTGCCAATAAGGAGCCCACTATGGTAATTGCAAGCATTTTAGAGACGCTCATGATCGTGTGTTTCGGCATCTCATGGCCGCTTTCGATCATGCGTTCCTATCGTTCCCGATCCACGAAGGGAAAAAGCCTCATGTTTATGTGCTTTATCCTCTTCGGCTATTTCTGCGGGCTCGCGTCGAAAATGATTTCGCATACGTACAATCTCGCGTTCTGGTTTTATTTCCCGAACATCGTCATGGTGTCCACCGATATCTGCCTCTATTTCCGCAATAAGAAAATAGAGGCAACGGCCGAGGGAAAATAAGGGAGGATCGTATGAAAATAGAAATTTGCATGGGAAGTTCGTGCCACGTGAAGGGGTCCAAGACCGTCCTTGAATTGCTTCGGTCGCAGATCAAAGAGCATAAGCTCGAAAACAAGGTTCAGCTCGCCGGTTCGGTGTGCCTCGGTCAGTGCAAATCCGAGGGCACGAACATGAAAATCGACGGGGAAATCGTAACCGGGATAAACGCCGGCAATTTCTCGGAGTTTTTTAAGAGTCGCGTCCTGAGCCCGCTCGGAATCTGATTTTTTCCCATTGACGTAATGGCGACGCGCGGTATCCTATCGGGTACCGCGTTTTTTTTCGCTCCGGCGATTTCCGCCGGTTGACAAAGTGCCGCCGCGCCGAGAAAATCGAAGAGACGAACGCGCGAAAATCCGCGTGGAAGGAATTATGATGCGTTTTACGAAAATGCAGGGAACGGGCAACGACTTCGTCGTCGTCGACGCGATTCATTCGGGCTTGCCGGCCGATCCCGGTCGTTTGGCTCTCTCGATTTGCGACCGTAAGTTTGGCGTCGGCGCGGATGGCCTCGTGTTTATCGGTCGGGGAACCGACGGCGATTTTAGGATGGATATCTGGAATGCCGACGGAAGCCGGGCTGCCATGTGCGGAAACGCTTCTCGCTGCGTTGGCGCATGGCTTTGGGATCGCGGACTCGCCGCGGGAGAATCGTTCTCGCTGGAAACGGAAACCGGCCTCCGTAATTTGCGTCGCGTCGCGGCGGAAAGCGGCGGGGATCGAGAGTACGAGGTTGACATGGGCGCGCCCCGCTGGAGCGATTCCTGCCTTCCCGCCGTCTCCTCCGCCGGAAAAATGATCGAGTACCCGCTTGACGTAGGCGGAAGGATATTTTCGATAAACTGCGTTTCCATGGGAAATCCCCATTGCGTCGTTTTCGCCGACGAGCTTACCGACGCTCTCGTCACGGAGTGGGGCCCGCGCATCGAGCGCCACCCGATATTTCCCGATCGCGCGAACGTCGAGTTCGTGCGTCTCGTCTCGAGGACCGAGGCTCGCGTTCGCGTCTGGGAACGCGGCTGTGGCGAGACCTTCGCCTGCGGAACCGGCGCATCCGCGGTTTGCGCGGTCTCGGCCGAACTCGGGAAATCCGACGGCTCGCTCGATTGTTTCATGACCGGAGGGCGGCTTCGCCTCAGGCTTGAGCCGCGCTCGAACGGACAGACCGTGCTGATGAGCGGACCCGCGCGGGCGGTATTCGACGGCGATTATTTCTTGGAGGCTTGATATGGGCGGAACACGGGTTGAGCTCGTCTGCGTAGCGCCGGTCGCGTCCCTTCGCAAGGAACCTGACCCGCGCGCCGAATTATCGGACGAGTGTTTTTCTGGAATGGACGCGATCTCCGTCGATCGTTCGGGCGTTTGGTCCTTGGTCGAGACCTGCTACGGTTATCGAGGATGGGCGTTGGCCGATAATTTCGCGAACGCGGCACCTTGGGCTCCCGATCGGCAGATCTCTCACGCCTTCGCCGACGTTCTCTCCGGCCCCTCGTATCAGTCCGGTGCGCTCGAGACGCTTCCAGCGGCCGCGCGAGTCAGGGCGACGGGAAAGGTTTCCGACGACTGGGTTGAGGTAGCGACGGCCTCCGGCCTAATCGGCTGGGTTCGCTCCGTTTTCGTCGAGCCGATACCGAGACGGGAGGCCGCGCTGGCCGACGAAGCGAAGCTCAGGAATTCCCTGGTCGCGACCGCTCGCTCGTTTCTCGGCGTCCAATATCGCTGGGGCGGCAAAACCGGCGCGGGAATCGACTGCTCGGGTCTTTGCTCCCTTTCGTATTTTTTAAACGGTATCGTGATTTTTCGCGACGCCGTGTTTAAGCCGGAGACATTGCGGGAGATTCCGCGTTCCGCGCTGAAGCCCGGCGACCTTCTGTATTTTCCCGGGCACGTCGGCATGTATCTCGGCGACGGCCGCGTCATTCACTCTACCTCTCCACTCAACGGCGTCGTCATCAACAGCCTCGACCCTTCTGCAGCCGATTACCGGGCCGTGCTCGACGAGCGACTTGAGCAATGCGGCTCGATATTTTGGTGAGCCTCGGGATGAAAGACCTTCTTCGCACTCAAGGCGGTTTAATCCGCCCCGCCGCGCTCAGGCGCGGACAGACGATCGGCCTCGTGGCACCGGCGAGTCCCTGCTGGACCGAGAACGGAATCGCGCGGTCGGCGCAGTATCTGGAGCGGCTCGGCTACCGCGTCGCGGTCGCGCCCCATTGCGCGGACGCCGTCGGCTATCTCGCGGGCGCCGATCGCGACCGCGCGTCTGACTTAAACTCTTTTTTCGCGGACCCCGACATCGACGCGATTTTCTGTATTCGGGGCGGGTATGGGGCGTTGCGGCTGGTCGAGTTTCTCGACTGGGGCTTGATCGCCGCGAACCCGAAAATTTTCGCGGGTTATAGCGACATCACTACCTTGCACGCGGCCATCGGCTCGCGCTGCGGTTTCGTCACCTTTCACGCCCCGATGCCGGTTTCCGACATGATCGATGGTTTTTCCGATTTTTCCGCCTCTTCGTTTTTCGCGGCACTTTCTGGCGCGCCGATTCCTTCCGGTAACCCTGAGGGTTTCGGTATGAGCGCTGTTTGTCCCGGCGTCGCGACTGGCGCCCTCTGCGGGGGAAATCTCTCTCTCGTGGCCGCGTCGCTCGGCACGCCGTGGGAGATCGACGCGAAGGGTAAGATCCTTTTTTTGGAAGACATAGGTGAGGAGCCATACAGCGTGGATCGCATGCTTACGCAGCTGCGTCTCGCGGGAAAAATCGACGAATGCGCGGGCGTTTTGCTCGGGGAGTGGACTGACTGCGAGTCCAAGGGCTCGTATCGGGAAAGCGCGACGGTCGCGGAAATCCTTCGCGCCGAATTCTCATCGCTCGGAAAGCCTGCCATCGCGGGCGTGCGCGCTGGCCATTGCGACCCGACGCTTACGTTGCCGTTTGGCGTTCTCGTTTCGCTCGAGGCCGACGAAGCGGGTATCGCTTCGTGGCGTTTCGAGGAATCTCCGGTAACCGAGTCAGGTTCCTAAAGCGTGAACAGCATGAACTTCAGCACGTCGACCCAATCGTTCGCGCGGTAGACGACTTCCTTCATTCCCTTCGCTTCCGCTCCGGGATAAAACGAGGCTTTATACGCCTTAAAGTGCTCATGAAAGCGAATAACGAGCTCGAAGCGGTCGGGGAGGGCGATGAGGCACTTGGAGACGTCGAGCGAGAGGGCTTTTTTTATTCCCTCGTATATCTTACGCTGGGCTACCGCGGGTTGGAGCGAGATCGATGCGTTTCCGAGCCCCTCGCTGACGGCGACCGCCGTGATGGACGGAACGAGCGCGCGCGCCGTTTCGCAGAGCATCGCGTCCCCGCTGACGAGCACGACCGGGACTCCGCGCCGCGCCGCCGTGTAGGCGTTCATCATGAACTCGCTCATGAGCGCGCCGTTGAGCGATATATGGTCGTTCTTCGTGTCCATCGTGTGGGCGAGCGGATTTCCGTTCGTCGCGGCGGACGTGTGGTAGCCGATCATCGCGGCCGCGCCGAAAGACTCGTCAAGCCCGTCCATCATGCATTGCGGGCCGCGCGTCCATCCGCGCATAATCCTCGCCGCTTCCGGGAGCCGATCCGGCCTGATGTTTCTCGCGGAGTCGTGCGCGTCCTTCACGAGGATATCCGTCACCCCTGAGTCGACCGCGCCGACGCAGGCGCTCCGTACCTCTTCGGTCATTTCGGATGCGAAATACGGGTAGGCTTTATTGTCCGGGTCGGTTTCCGGCCAGCAGCAAACGCCGGCCGTCCCTTCCAAATCGGCGCTGATAAACAATTTCATTCCTGTTCTCCTTTTCGTCACTCTTCCGCGATTTTTTCGCCGCGGTTGAATCCCTTCGCGGCGTTCAATAGCTCAGCCGTGTACGGATCTTTAACGGTTTCGTTTCGAAGCTGCTCGACGGTAAGCTCCTCGACGACTTTCCCTTGGCTCATGACGCTCATCCGCTCGCAGAGGTGGCTCACGACGGCGAGGTTGTGGCTGACGAGGATCATCGTCAATCCCAATTCCGCGCGAAGCCGCTGAAGTAGGTTGAGTATCTCTGCTTGGACGGAGACGTCGAGCGCGCTCGTGGGTTCGTCGAGGAGGAGAATCTCCGGCTTGAGGATGATGGCGCGCGCGATCGCGACGCGCTGTCGCTGGCCGCCGGAGAGCTGATGGGGATAGCGGAATTGATAGGAGCGGTCAAGACCGACGTCCTCGAGCGTGCGGAGAATCAGCGCGTCGGCGTCGCCGATATGGTTGATCCGTAAGGGTTCGCGAAGCGTCTCGTCGACCGTGTTTCGAGGATGGAGCGAACCGTACGGATCCTGAAAAACCATCTGCACGCGGCGGTGGAATTCCGCGCTTCGCTTTTTACCTTGCTCTTTCCCCGCGACGGCGATCGTGCCGCCGGTAACCTCGGTGACGAGTCCCGCGACTGCGCGAAGCACGGTGGATTTACCCGAACCCGACTCGCCGACGAGTCCGTATGCCTCGCCTTTTTTAACTGAGAAAGAAACTTGTTTTACCGCCTCGACCTTCCGGCCTTTCGGAGCGAACGTGACGCAGAGGTCGTTCGTTTCAAGCATTGGAGTGTCGCTCATCGCTGCGCCTCCATCCACGCGGGGTCGCGCGCGAGAACCGGGAGCGCGTCGCGCTTTCGCTTGATGTCCGGCATCGCGTCGAGAAGTCCGCGCGTGTACGGGTGTTTCGCCTCGCGGAGCCGGTCCGCGGCGCACTCTTCCATGACGCGCCCTGAGTACATGACGACGACTCGGTCGCAAAAGGACGAGACGAGCTCAAGGTCGTGAGAGATGAACATGAGGCCCATGTTGCCGACCTTAACGAGTTCGTCGAGGATCGAAAGCACCTGCATCTGCACGGTGACGTCGAGCGCGCTCGTCGGCTCGTCGGCGATCAGGAGGTCGGGTCCGAGCGCGACCATCATCGCGATCATTACGCGCTGTCCCATGCCGCCGGAAAGCTCGTGCGGCCAGGCGGAGAAAACCCGCTCGGGGTCGTGGATGCGAACGGCGTTAAGCGCGTCGATCGCTTTTTTCCCGGCGTCTTTTCGCGAAAGGCCGCGGTCGGCGGTACGGAAGGCCTCGGTAAGCTGCTTTCCCACGGTCATGACCGGGTTGAGCGAGTATTTGGGGTCCTGCATGATCATGGCGATGCGCTTGCCTCGGAGTCCGCGCATTTGCGCCTCGCCGAGGTTCAGCAATTCGGTGCCCTCGAACGAAAGTTCGTCCGCCGATACTTTTCCCGGTTTGTCGATGAGGCCGAGTATCGAGCGCCCGGTCATGGATTTGCCCGATCCGGACTCCCCGACGATGCCGACTCGCTCTCCGCGCGCGATCGAAAGGTTTATTCCCTTTACCGCGTGCACGACCGAGGTCGGCGTCGTGAATTCAACCTTAAGGTTGCGTATGTTCAGTAAATTCTCAGCCATTGTTTAGCCCCTGTTTTTTGGATCGAGCACGTCGCGGATCCCGTCGCCGAGGAAGTTAAACCCGAGCGACACGATGCAAATGGCGAAACCCGGCATCGCCGCGACCCACCATTGATCGAGAAGAAAGCTTCGCCCGCTCGAGATCATGGCGCCCCATTCAGGGCTTGGCGGCTGCGCGCCGAGCCCGAGGAACCCGAGACCCGCGGCGGTCAAGATGATGCCCGCCATATCGAGGGTGACGCGCACGATGACCGACGAGGTGCAAAGCGGTATGATCTGCCGCGCGATGATCCTGAACGCGGAAGCGCCCTGAAGCCGCACGGCGGAGATGAAGTCGCTCTGCCGGATCATGATGGTTTCCGCCCGCGCGACGCGCGCGTACGGCGGCCAGGTCGTGATCGCTATGGCGATTACGGCGTTCTCTATTCCCGGCCCGAGCACCGAAACGAGGGCGAGCGCGAGAATGAGCCGCGGGAACGCGAGGAAGACGTCGGTAACGCGCATCAGTATCGTGTCGACGATGCCGCCGAAATAACCGGCGATCGTCCCGATCGCGAGGCCGATCGGCGCGACGAGTATGGCGACGAGCACCACGATCGTGAGCGTAATCCTCGTGCCGTATAGGATTCTCGAAAGGATATCGCGGCCGAGCTCGTCGGAGCCGAGGATGTACCCGTGGGTTCCCGGCGCAGAGAGTCGCAAGTCAAGCTGTTGGGCGTACGGGTCCTGCGGAGCGATCGAGGGCCCTATAATCGAAAGGACGACGAGGCAGAGTATGATGAGTAGCCCAGTCATGGCGAGCGGATTTTTGCTGAATAGCTTCCATCCGCGCCATGCCTTGCCGCACCTCGCCTGAAATCGCGACGCGGGCGCGTCGCTCATGAGCCAATCTATTAGCGTGTTTTTCTTTTCCATTAGCGTGCCCTCGGGTCGAAGCGTTTATAGAGGATGTCGGAGAGCAGGTTCAGCGCGATGAAGACGCAGCCGACCACGATGGTTCCGCCGAGCACGGCGTTCATGTCCCCGTTCAAGAGAGAGTTCGTGATATAAAAGCCGAGTCCGGGCCAGGAAAAAACCATTTCCGTGAGCACCGAGCCCTCGAGCAAAGATCCGTAGCTGAGCGCGACGACCGTGATGAGCGGGACGAGAGCGTTTCTAAGCGCGTGCCGCCAAATCACCGCTCGTTTCGACAGCCCTTTCACGCGGGCTGTCGTGATGTATTCCTGCTGAAGCTGCTCAATCATGAAGCTTCTCGTCATTCTGCTGATGTAGGCCATGCTAAAATACCCGAGCACGGCGGAAGGAAGTATGATGTGCGAAAACGCGTCGCGAAACACGTCAAATTGCCCGGCGAGCAGCGAGTCGATGAGCACGACGCCGGTGACCGACGGGACCATTCCCTCGAATAAAACGTCGAGCCTGCCGGGACCCGCTACGACGTTGAGCTTCGCGTAAAAAATGAGCAGTCCCATCAGGCCAAGCCAAAAGACGGGTACCGAGTATCCGATGAGGCCGACGACGCGGACTGCGTGGTCTCCGATTCCCCCGCGGTGAACCGCCGCGTAGACGCCGGCCGGGACGCCGAACAGCACGCCGAACATGAGCGCGATCGTCGCGAGCTCGAAGGTCGCGGGAAAGACGCGCTTGATGTCCGCGCTGACGGGATTCGAGGTCAGTATCGAATTTCCGAAATCGCCGTTGAGCACTTTCACGACGTAGATCGCGAACTGCTCGACCATGGGTTTATTGAGGCCCATTTCCTCTTTCGCCTGTTCATAGGCGTCTTGACTCGCGCGGTCGCCGACGGCCGCGAGCACGGGATCGATCGGTATGACCCTACCGATGAAGAACGTGACGGCAAGAAGCCCGAGGAACGTAACGCAAACGCTTGCGATGAGTTTTCCCAGGCCTTTCGCCCTTCGAAACGCGGCTTCGCTGTCGATCATGAAAGTCTACCGTCCTCTGAAAAAAATAAAGCCGGGACGGCCCGAAGGCCCCCGGCCGAAAACGAGAAAATTATTGGAAAGAAATGTTGCGGTAATACACGTAGTCGGAGCTCGGCCCGACCTCGAAGCCGCTCATGTTCGCGCGCTCGGAAATAACCTGAATGTCCTGGAACATGATGACGAACGGGGAAGTCGCGAGATGCTCCTTCTGAAGCTCGGCGTACATTTGCTTTCGCTTCGCGGTATCGCTTTCCTTGAGGGCGTCCTCGGATTTTTTCGTCATCGCGGGGATATCCCACGAGTTACGCCACGCGAGCAGCTTGTTCGTGCTCGTGTCGGAGTTGTCCGGGTTCCAGGCGAAGCCTTGGGTGTTCGAGTTCGGGTCGGCGTAATCGGGCGACCAGCGGCCGATGTAGATGTCGTGCTGGCGGGCGCGGTACTTAGTCAGCGTCTGCTTGTTGTCGCCGGGGATGATCTCGAGCTGGATGCCGGCCTGAGCGAAGGTGGCTTGGATCGCTTGGGCGATGACGTTCGTCGGGAAGTTGTTCGTCACGTCCATCGTGACCTTGAAACCGTTCGGGAGACCGGCTTTCGCGAGAAGTTCCTTCGCCTTGGCGACGTTGAGCGAGTAGGGCGCGTCGTTGATGGCGCCGAAGGAGTTCGCCGGAAGGAAGGTCTGATGCACGACGCTCGTGCCGTTCAAAAGGTTTTTCTCGATGCCGGCGTAATCGACGAGCCACTTGATCGCCTCGCGCACTTCGGGCTTCGCGAGGTTCGGGTTCTTCTGGTTGAGGCCGAGGTAATAGATGGCTCCCTGCGGAACGCCGTGCACCTTGATCGCGGGATTCTGCTTAACGGCGAGGATATCCTGCGGGTTCAGGCTGCGCGCGACGTCGACGTCGCCTTTCTCGAGCATGAGCCGCTGGGATGAACTCTCGGCGACGTGCTTGAGCGCGACGCGCTTGATCTTCGACGGTCCGCGCCAATACTCGGGGAATGCGTCGAGCATGACGAGCTCGTTCGCTTTCCAGGTATTGAGCTTGAAGGGACCGGATCCCGCGTCGTTCGTCTTGAGCCACGCGTTACCGAAGTCTCCGTCAACCTCGTGCGACAGGGCGGTTTTCTTATCGACGATGGAACCGACGCCGGAACCCACGCAGTTGATGACGTAGCTCGGCGCGTATTTTTTGTCGGTGGTGAGCGTAACGGTCGTTGCGTCAACGACCTTGACCGCCTGGTCGACGTTCTCCGGGGTGAGGCCAAGCTCGCCGATGATGAACGCGGGTCCCTTGTTCAGCTTGATAGCGCGCTGAAACGACCACGCGACGTCGTCCGCGGTGAGTACGTTGCCCGAATGGAACTTAACGCCGGTGCGAATTTTGAACGTGAAAGTCTTTCCGTCGGGAGAAACCGTCCAGCTTTCCGCGATACCGGGCTGGGGATCATCGATTTTGTCGATCGGGAAATAGACGAGCCGGTCGTAGATGTTGGAAACCATTTCCATGCCGGAAAGCTCGTATACTTCGCCCGGGTCGAAGGTGATGATATCGTCGATGTGCCAAGCCATGACGACCATGTCTTTTTTCGCCGCGGAGCCCGCGGCGTCTTTCGAGCCGTTCGCGAACAGGATTGCCCCTGCCGCGATGAGAACCAAGAGTGAAAATGCTTTCTTCATTTTCTCTTCCTCCATTAATATCGTGAGCTAACCGGCGGTTTTGCCCACCGGCGAATTCCTTGCGTGTGTCGCCGATTACATTCCCGGCGCGTCTCGCGCGACGAGCGTTAGCCCTTCGCAGTCAAACCCGAATCCCGTCGGGATTTCGTCGAGAAGGAACGGGACGTCGGCGTCGAGATAGGCGACGTTTTCGAGCGCGGAGGCGAGATGTACGACCGCAGAAATGCCAATGGGGCTTTCCGCCATGCAGCCGAACATAAGTCCCATGCCGCAGGTTTTCGCGATCGCGGCGATCTCGAGGGCGCTCGAAATGCCGCCGCATTTCATCAGTTTAACGTTGACTATGTCGGCGGCGCGGGCCTCGGCGACCTTGAGCGCGTCCATCGGCGAGAATACGCTCTCGTCGGCGACGAGCGGGCAGGGAATGCGGTCCTTGATGAACCTGAGTCCTTCAATATCCGTTCTCGGCACCGGCTGCTCGAGAAAATCAAGCTCGATGCCGGCCTTGGCGCATGTATCCATGAACCGCAGCGCATCCCGCGCCGACCAGCCCTGGTTCGCGTCCACGCGGAGCGACGCCTTGACCGCCTTGCGGATCGACACGATGCGGGCGAAATCGTCCTCCACGCTTTGGCCGAGCTTAATCTTGAGCGCGGTCATTCCGTTCGCCTCGGCGCGCACGGCGTCGGCGGTCATCGCGGCCGTGTCGCGTAGCGATATCGTGAGATCGGTGGAAAGCGGTTTTCGCGAGCCGCCGAGAAAGGCATAGAGCGGAAGGTTCGCTTTCCGCGCGAAAAGGTCATAGAGCGCCATATCGACGGCGGCCTTCGCGCTCGTGTTTCCGACGATCGCCTTAGCCGCCGCGGCGGAAAGCGTGGTAAGCCCGTCGACCGCGCGCCCTACGATTTTTTTTTCGATAATCGCGACGGCTTCTTTAATGGAGGCAGCGGTATCGCCCGTGATCGGGGCTGTTGGCGCGGCGGCTCCATGGCCCTCAAGGCCTCCATCCGTCGTAATCGTTATGTGAATTCCTTCGATAGTATCGACGCGCCGCAAAGCGGTGACGAACGGTACTTTAAGCGGGAACTTTTTGTCTTCGATTTTTATGCCGGTAATGTTCAATCTAACTTCCCCAGGCGATGCCTTTAAAAAAAAACGTTGCCCGTGGTGAACAAGCAACGTCGTCATTAACGTTCAAAGGCGTAAGGATTCGCCAGTTGTATATTTATTCATTTTTTGCATATTTTGTCAATGCGCGCTTACTGGTCGCGCCGTGTGATGACGCTTTGGGGTAGATTCGAGGATCATTCTTGACTCCTTTGACCCGCTTCGATATCTTTATTAAGACAACGATATAACTAGGAGATGGTATGAGAATATCGACCCGAGGCAGATACTCCCTGGAAGCGCTCCTCTACCTCGCCTTGTTGCCTGAAGGAAGTTTTGCGAGTACCCGATCTATTTCCGAGAACACGGGAATTTCCGATGGGTATTTGGAGCAATTGTTCATTCCCCTCAAAAAAGTCGGCATCGTTCGCGGCATTCGCGGCGCGCAAGGCGGATATTTACCGGGGCTACCGCCCGCGGAAATAACCGTCGGCAGCGTTTTACGGGCGGTTGAGGGAACCATGGAGCCGGTAGCATGCCTTACCGCGGGAACTTGCCCTTCAGAGGGTGAATGCATAAGCCGCCATACCTGGTATGAACTCTATCGCGAAATGGCGGATTGCGTCGATTCTATCACGCTCGCGGACCTCGTCGCCGCGTATCGGAACGACGGACAGGAGAGTTTCGCGATATGAAGATATCCACGCGCGGACGCTACGGAATCCGCTTATTAATCGATCTCGCCGAACATGATACTGAGTCCCACGTTGCCTTGGCGAGTATCGCGGAACGTCAGGCGATTTCGGCGCGGTACTTGGAGCAAGTCGCCGTTATTTTGCGACGAGCGGGTTTTATCCGTTCCGTTAAGGGCGCTTCAGGCGGTTATACGCTCGCGAAAGCCCCCACCGATATTGTCGTCGGTGACGTGCTCCGCGCTCTTGAGGGCGATATGCTCGTCGTTGATAATTTGCGCGCGGGTGAGACCGAGACTAAGTTGCAGTCTTGCATTCGAAAAACGGTCTATGATCGCTTGAACGCTCGCGTCGCGACCGTCGTTGATCGCAAAACGCTTGCGTCGCTTTTAGGAACCGTTGATCCTGACGCTTCCTACATGTATTTCATTTAAAATAATTCGTTTTCACTAATTCTTACTAAAAACCTAAATTTTATATATAATATTATTGACATTCGTTTTAAATTAGATGTATATAATACCTATACAACTACTAGGAAATAGTGGGTGGAAACGAAATAAAGGAGACTGACATGGCGAAAGTGGAAAAAATTACGGACGTGATCGGGAAAACGCCCCTCGTGCGGATCAATCGACTCAACGAAAGCGAGGCTACCGTGTACGGTAAAGTGGAGAGTTTTAATCCCTTTAGTAGCGTCAAGGATCGTCTCGGGCTTGCGCTGATCGAGACCGCCGAACGCGCGGGAAAAATAAACCGCGATACGGTTATCATCGAGCCGACGAGCGGCAATACCGGCATCGCGCTCGCCGCGATCGCGGCGGTCAAAGGCTATCGCGTCGTCCTCACCATGCCCGAAACCATGAGCGTCGAGCGTCGAAAACTCCTGAAAGCTTACGGCGCGGAAATCGTCCTAACCGAAGGCGCAAAAGGCATGTCCGGAGCCATCGCGAAGGCCGAGGAACTCGCCGCCGCGAATCCCAATTCCTTCATTCCCCAGCAATTCGCGAATCCCGCCAATCCCGAGGTGCATCGCCGCACGACGGGCCCGGAAATATGGGAGGATACCGAAGGTTCGGTTGATATTTTCGTCGCGGCCGCAGGAACCGGCGGAACCGTCACCGGCGTCGGCGAGTATCTCAAATCGAAAAATCCCGCGGTGAAAGTCGTGCTCGTCGAGCCCTCCGGGTCCCCGGTTATTTCCGGCGGCCAGCCCGGCCCGCATAAAATTCAGGGAATCGGCGCGGGATTTATTCCCGAGGTTTTGAACCGAACGATTTTCGATGAAGTATACTTAACGGATGACGTCAAGGCGGGCACGATTGCCCGCCGGGCGGCGAAAGAAGAGGGCTTATTGATCGGCATTTCTTCCGGCGCAGCCCTTGAGGCGGCCTTGACGATCGCTAAACGTCCGGAAAATAAGGGAAAAACCATAGTCGCTCTCCTTCCGGATAGCGGCGAACGATATCTTTCGACCTGGCTTTTTGAGGAATAAAGGAGTATATATGGCAAAGCGACCGCATCTTGAGACTTTGGCCGTCCACGGGGGACAAGTTCCGGATCCGACGACGCGTTCGCGCGGAGTTCCGGTCTGGCGTACCTCGGCCTATAATTTCGATTCCGCCGAGCACGGCGCGAACTTGTTCGCCCTAAAGGAACTGGGTTTCATATACACGAGACTCGGGGATCCGACCGGTGATATCCTCGAAAAAAGACTCGCCCTCCTCGAGGGCGGCGCCGCTGCGGTCGTCACCGCGTCGGGAACCGCGGCGATTCACTATACCGCGCTTACGCTCGCGCGAGCGGGCGACGAGTTCGTTTCCGCGCGAAATCTGTATGGCGGCACGTACACGATGTTCACCGTTCTTTTGAAAGATCAGGGAATTACCGCCCACCTCGTCGACGCGCTTGACCCGGAAAACGTGCGGAAGGCGATTACCCCGAAAACCCGTTTCGTTTTCGTCGAAACCATCGGGAATCCCGCCCTCGACGTCGTTGATATCGCCGCGATAGCGAAAATAGCGCACGAGCGCGGCATCCCGCTCGTCGTCGACTCGACCTTCACCCCGCCGACGAACTATCGCCCGATCGATGACGGCGCGGATATCGTCATCCACTCCTTGAGTAAGTGGATCGGCGGCCATGGATCGGCCATCGGCGGAGTCGTCATCGATTCTGGAAAATTCGACTGGAAAAAAGGCAATGTCCCGCAACTCACCGAGCCTGACGCCGCCTATCACGGCCTGCGCTGGGCGCATGACCTTCCCGAAGCCCTCCAGCCGGTCGCGTTCGCGTTTCGGTTCAGGACTGACCCGTTGCGGAACCTTGGCGCCTGCCTTTCTCCCGATAATTCCTGGATTTTCCTTCAAGGTCTCGAGAGCCTTCCGGTCCGGATGGCGCGTCATAACGAAAACGCGGCGAAAGTGGCCGATTGGCTAAAAAAACACCCGAAAGTCGCGTGGGTTCGCTACCCGGGTCTCGGGGACGATGTTGGCCATTCTATCGCCGCTCGGCAATTTCGCGACGAATCGGGTAAAACAACCGGTTTCGGCGGTATGGTCGTATTCGGCATTAAGGGCGATGGAAAGGAATCTGGACGCGTAAAGGGTCAAAAGTTCATCGACGCGCTCGTGCTTTTCTCGAATCTGGCGAACGTCGGCGACGCGAAGAGTTTGGCCATTCATCCGGCGAGCACGACGCATTCCCAGCTTTCGGACGAGGAGCAACTTGCCGGTGGCCTTCCGCCCGATCTCGTGCGGCTCTCCATTGGCCTTGAGCACGTAGACGATATTCTCGAGGATTTGGACCAGGCTTTGCGCAACGCCTGATTGCCCTTTCCCCCCCATTCATCCATTTTGCCTGTCGCGAATCGAGAAAGTTTCGCCCAAACGAAAATTTTTCTTTCTTTTTTCGCGGTTGGGGGTAAAATAGATGCAACACAAAATATGTCGGCCGCTCGGCGACTTATACTAAAATATTGATGAGGGGGGTGGGTATGGGAGATGAACGGCGCCAACACGCGAGATTTTCTGTCAACCAGTGCGTGACTCTTTCTTTCGCTCATGAAGATTTCATTGACGCGACCGGGATGAATTTAAGCTACGGTGGCCTTCTTTTTCGCTCGACCGCGACAATTGACCTCTATCAGAAAATTTTCGTCATGATCGACGTTCCTCAAGGCACCGTAAAAGCCGAGGGTATCGTCGTTCGCGTGGAGCAAAATTCCCCCGCGTCCGTGTATGGACTTAAATTCACCGATGTCGCCTCGGAATATCGTTCTATCCTTGAAGCTTACTGCGCCGAGTCAGGCTCGCAGGACGTTCCCATCGTTTGAGGCGTTTCCCGCCTTTCGGTTTGGCTCGAACGAAGCTCCAGGAGAAGATCCTTCGCGCCCGATGAGAGACCCGCCAGAATTCGCCGCTTCGTATGCCCTGAATTGCCGGTGAGCGCCGCGATTTTGGCGCGCATCGCCCGCCGTTCGGAATTATTTCCGTACGCGCAGGTACAGGTCGACTTGAGTATGTCGGCGGCGTCCGCGTATTCGATGATCTGCCGTTCCTCAAGCATGGCGAGCGGCCTAATGAGCGTTACCGGGTATTTTTCGTATTCGAGTTTCGCCGGCATTCCGATCATTTCGCCTTTCTGCAAAAGATTCATGAAAAAAGTCTCGATGATGTCGTCGAGGTGGTGTCCCAGCGCTATTTTATTGTAGCCGCGTTCGGCCGCGTAGCGGAGCAACTCCGTTCTCCGTTGCGTCGAGCACCAGTAGCAGTTCATCTTTCGACCGGGCTTGAGCCGCCCGATTACGGGTACGCGCACGATTTCAAGCGGGATTCCCCAATCCGAGAATCGCGCCGAAAGGACAGCGGTGTCGCAGGACGAAGGAAAATCCGCCGCTATATGCACCGCGATCAGCTCATATTTTTTTCCGATCGCGCGGCGAACCGCCTGAAGCGCCCACGCGAGCGCGGTCGAGTCCTTTCCTCCGGACGCGGCGATAAGGACTCGATCCCCGTCCTCGATTAAGTTCCAGGTAAGCGTCGCGCGCGCGACTAGTTTCTTCACGACCGTTTCCGGGTCGGCTTTACGCAATCCTCGTTCGCTCATCGGTGGTGGATCGTATCAGAGGCGGGAATTTTATTCCAGTGACGGGCGGCGTGTTCAATCGGGCGACGCCCGATTGAAGACGCCGCGAGGTTAGAGTTTTTGCAGGCTTGCGGCCAGCGCCTTTAAATCCATGATTTGCAGCGTTTTCGGGCCTTGCGCCCCGCGGAAATAGAAGTTCATGGTTTCTTTCAGGGTTTGTGCGCCATCGTCGTATACGTATTCAAATCGGGCGCTTACGGTATCTCTCGTCGCTTTGATTTCTTCGTCGGTAAATTGCCCGCCTTGGAAGCTTCGCTTATGCTCGACGGTTTCACCGGTCGCGAAAATAATAAAATCCAGGTATGAACTGGCTTTTTTGTCTTTCTTATCGTATTGCGCGAGCGCTTTTTGCAGGTAAGCGCTCAATTTCTTTGCGCTGTCCACGGAAATAATCACGCCGCCTGAAATTTCGTCAAACGTTTTCTTTCCAAAGCCGATCGTTCCTTCTCCGATAGCGATTCGATCGGTGTTTATTCGGTACACGAAAACGGCGGCATTCGGCTCGCTGATGCGCGTAGCCGTCGCCTCATCGGTGTCGACATGATCCGTTACCGTTCCAAAACGGTAAAAGCCGGCAAGGCCGAGGTCGGGTCGCGTCGCCGTTAACGTACACCCGCTCAAGGACACGAACGCCGCAGCGGCGGCGCCAATTACTTTGATCGATATTTTAGATATTTTCATATTTTTTTTTAGCTAACATACGCTTTCGTGTCAATCCTCACAGGTGGCTCCTTACGCGAAAAAACGTTTACTCGGCCCCCAATTCTTTACCGTATAGAATTTGACAGGCCCATTGGGTCGGTTATACTTAAAATAGTCAAAATACGGGAGGCCAATTTGAGGCTACAGGTACAGGATAAATTCGTCGATCTTCCCGCAATCGGATCGCCCGCCCCCTTCTTCGAGGCGGTTTCGGTGTCTGGGTCAATTTCGTTTCCCGACCAATTTCTCGGAAGTTGGGTTATTCTCTTTGGCCATATGCCCGAGTTTTCGCCGCAAACGGAACAGGACTTATTGCTTCTCCGCTCGATCGGCGAGCAATATAAAAAGTTGGATTGCCGTTTAGTCGACGTATTTCCCGGCGATACCAACGCCTATATTCAAAGTTTTTACGATATCAAGGCAAAATACATGCCCTATGGATTGGACGGCTTTGAGAAACAGTTTTCCGTCGTCGACGACCGCGCTCATCACGTATCCCTTTTATATGGCATTTCTCCGTTGGATGAGTTGGCTTCCGATGAAGTCATCGGGTTTTTCGTGATCGACCCGCAAGGGCTGGTTCGCACGATCATCATGCATCATCCTGACGATGTTAAGAGAATTTTTGATGGGCTTTTGCGCGTCGTAATCGCGTTGCGCTCAAGCGACGCGCTTTTTTCCTCGGAGAAGAAGCTCCACGTATTAAATCGCGTCGCGATGCCGCTATAGGCTATTACTTGGAGATATAACGTTTTTTTCAAAAAAAAACGTAAATTCCTATTGCTTTCATCGATTTTATTTGTTATTCTTAGTTAACAATTAGGCGAAATGAGAAAATATTTCGCTTGGAATAATGATTTTTTTAAGAGGAGTTTTTTGATGCGCAAATCTGTTGGACGTTTACTCGCGATCTCTCTTGTCGGTCTCGCGGCGTTATCGCCACTGGGCGCCCAAAGCGTTAAAATCGACGCGCGTATGAATGTGCTTTCGAGCGATACCGCCGATTATCTGTCGTGGACGTTAGGCGGCAAGGCGACGAAAGATTCGTATGATGCCGCTTCGGGCGCAAGCCTTTCGGGCTCTACGGGCGCTCTCGACGCGGTTCGCTACGACGCGGCCTCGTCGAAAAAAGCCGCGATTCCCGTGGCCTTGCGCGGGTTATTGTTATATCCGGTTTCGGATTTTGCCACGACCCAGTATGACGCCCTAACCGTTCAAGCGAACGGAAAAGCGCTCACTGTTCGGTATGTGCATCGCGGAACCGCTTATGAACTCACCACCGATAAAAATGGGAAGTTTGACGTGCTTACCGGGGCGAAATCCGCCAAGTCTCTCGCCGATAACGTCGGCGGCGATTTTGTGCTGAAACCAGAATTCGTGAAAGCCGGCGCCGATCCAAAAAAAATGAGCAGCCTTGATTGGTCGAAAATCACCTTAGTTCCGGACGCGAAGGACCCCGCCGCGACGCGATGGTACGAGGGTTCTCTCGCTTTCGGATATAAGGCGGGTGTTTTGACGGTGAAGGGTACGCTGAACGAAAAGAAATAAGCGGTTTCTGACGCTTAACGTGAAAAAGGCTGCCGGAGGGCAGCCTTTTTTTTATACGTGGAGGAGCATTTGATCGCTCGTTAATTGCTTGTTCCGCACGTCGCGGAAGCGCTTGACGACGTCGTCGATGCCCAATTTCGATTTCTCGTTCGCTCCGATTTCGAGGGCGATTTCCCCGGAATCCATCATAAGAAGGCGATTTCCGTACTCGATCGCGTGCGCCATGTTATGCGTAATCATCATGACGGTGAGCCCGTAGCGTTCGGCGAACGATCGCGTGAGCCGCATGACGATCTCGGCGTTGCGCGGGTCGAGGGCCGCGGTATGCTCGTCGAGGAGGAGGAGGTCGGGCTCGGAAAGAACGGCCATGAGGAGGGTGAGCGCCTGGCGCTGGCCGCCGGAGAACTGCTCGACGTTGTCGGAAAGCCGGTTTTCTAAACCCATGTCGAGCTCTCGGAGCCGATCGCGGAAATACTCGCGGAGTTTCGCGTTCAGGCTTATTTTGAGGCTTTTATATCCCTTTTTATGGCAAATGACCATATTGTCCTCGAGGGACATTTTTCCGGCGGTTCCGAGGAGCGGGTTTTGGAAAATGCGGCCGATGCGTTTCGCGCGCCGGTATTCGGGCACGTGGGTGACGTCCTCGCCTCGGATGGAAATCGTTCCGGCGGTTGGCGCGTACGTTCCCGCGATCACGTTATAGAGCGTGGATTTTCCCGCGCCGTTCGAGCCGATGACCGTGACGAAATCGCCCTTACCGACCTCGAGCGACACGTTCGAGAGCGCGGTGTTTTCGTCGGGCGTGCCGGGATTGAAGACCATCGTGATATTTTTGAGCTCGATCATTTTTTCGCCGCCTTCTTCCCGAAGAATTTACCGTTGCCGTATTTCGAGATAAACAGGCACGCGATGATCAGCACGCCGGTTATCATCTTCAGGTCGTTCGCCGTGAGGTGTATGACATAGCCCCACTGGCGGCCGGCAAACATGATCGCGCGGTAGAGGATCGAGCCGAGAATAACCCGGAACGTGAGCCAGCCGATGCGATTCGAGCGGATTAGGAATTCCCCGATCATGACCGAGGCGAGGCCCGCGACGACGGTTCCGGTTCCTGAGTTTACGTCGGCGAAGCCCTGATACATGCACGCGAAGGCGCCGGAAACCCCGACGAGGCCGTTCGAGACGCTCACGCCGATGAGCTTGAGCACTTCGGGATTCATCGCCTGCGCCGTGATCATCTGCGGGTTTGAGCCGAGCGCTCCGAGGGCGATGCCGAAATCGGTGTGGTAAAAAAGATTGACGAGCAGGAGGATGACCGCGGTAACGAGGATGAGAAAGGCGAGAATGGCGATCTCGCCGCTCAGGTACGGAGCGGCCGCGTCCCGAATGGAATCGAAAAGCGTATGCGCTTTGAGGAGCGAAAGGTTCGCGCGGTTACCCATGACGCGGAGGTTAACGGAGTAGAGGATCGTCATGGTGAGGATACCGGCAAGCAGGCCGGGAATCTTGAGCTTCGAGTGGATGACGGCGGTAATAGCGCCCGCGCACGCGCCCGCGACGAATGCCACGAGAATCGCGAGTAAGGGGTGCACACCCGCGGTCAGGAGAATCGCCATGACGGCTCCCCCGAGGGGAAACGAGCCGTCGACGGTCATGTCCGCGAAATCGAGTACGCGGAACGTCATAAAAACGGCGAGGGCCATGAGTCCGTAGACCAGGCCCTCGATTAAAATGCCCTGTATCATGCAGGCAAGTATACCGTCGGCTTACTTCGTAGTCAATTTACCGTTTTCATACACTTTCGTCGCGGCGGAAAGGACGTCCGCCGGGAACGTGATGCCGCAGTTTTTCGCGGCGTCGAGGTCGATGAGGAAGTCGGTCTCGGACGGCTCGGTGATGTACTTGACGGGAATATCCGAAGGGGCGGTTCCCGAAAGGATTTTCGCGAGGATTTTGCCGGTGGCGCGGCCCGCTTTGTAGTAGTCGAAGCCGGACGCGATGAGGCAGCCGCCGTCTTGGGCGCTCGTGGTATCCACCGAGAATACCGGTTTTTTCGCGGCTTTCGCGACGGCGACGAGGGCGGGAAGGGCCGAGTACACGGTGTTGTCCGTGGTGAGGTAAATGCCGTCGACGCGGCCGATGATGGCCTCGGTGGCCTGCTTTACTTCCGCGGAGTTGGAGATGGATTGGGTGACGAGCTTAATGCCGAGCTTTTTCGTCGCGGCCTCAAGGTCGGCGAGGGCCGACGCGGAATTCGCCTCGGAACTCGTATACACGTAGCCGAGCGTCTTAATTTTCGCGACGCGCGCGAACAAGGTGACTTGCGAAAGCACGTCGATCTTATCCGAAAGGCCGGTCACGTTGCCTTTGCCCATGTTGTCAGCGCCGACGAGGCCCGCGCCGACCGGATCGGTTACGACCGAGAAGACGACCGGGATGTCCTTGATGGCGTTCGCCGCGGCGACCGCGGTCGGGGTGGCGATGGCGACGACGGCGGTATCTCCGTCGTTTTTGAATTTCGTGGCGATCTGCGTCGCGGTGTTAACGTCGCCGTTCGCGTTTTGAAGGTCGAACGTGGCCGTCACGCCCTGCGCGGCGAGCTCATCCTGAATGCCCTGCTCGACGGCGTCAAGCGCGGGATGCGCGACGATTTTGGAAATACCGATTTTTATGGTCTTCGGACCGGAGGCCGGCGCGTCTTTTTTTCCTCCCGCGACGGCAAGCGTCGCGGTAAGCGCGAGAATCGAAACCGATGCGATAATCTTTTTCATGTATGCTCCCTCTTTAGTGACGTTACTATTTGTAGTAACAATAGGGACTATAAACCGATGGCGTTTCATTGTCAAGGAAATAGCGTTAAAAGGCAGCTTGATTAACCGTCGTACGGTTATCTGGGGGGTATAACTTTCGTTAAAACAAAACCTCATTTCTTGACTTTCGCTTTTTGGTACTGAACCCTTAAAACTAGCACATATGTAACAGGAGGTTAACAATGGGTTTTTTGACATAGTCATCGGAGTATGAGTTCGGAATTAAGGACATCGACGCGCAGCACAAACGGTGGCTAGAAATTCTCAATAATTTCTACGATCACCTGTAAGACGAAAATATGAAAAACCATCTGAGCACGCTGGTCGCCGAGGCTGTCGACTACACGAAATTCCACTTTCGCGAAGAAGAGAAACTCATGCAAAGCGTCGGATACGGCGACCTTGAGGCTCAAAAGAACATGCATCGCGACATCGCCGCGAAAATCGAAAATTTCCAGAAGAAAGTGGAAGACGGCGAACCGGTGCTATCGGTAACCTTGACCAATGAGTTCAAGAGTTGGTTCCGAAACCATATTCTCGTCGAGGATAAAAAATACGTCGGTTTAGTGCGCCAGGCGCATAAATAGGCGCGTAGGAGGGAGGGGACTATGGGCTTTATGGAGTGGTCTACCCAGTATGAACTCGGGATTCCCGAGATCGACGAACAGCATAAAAAATGGCTTGAGCTTCTTAATCAGTTTTACGACGGATTATCGAGCGATAACGTTGAGCTTTTGTTGCCGCAAATGATCGCGGAAGCGAGCGATTATGGGAAATTTCATTTTGGGGAAGAGGAAAAATTCATGGAGCGGATCGGTTATCCGAAACTTGACGAGCAAAAAGCCCTACACCGCGACATCGCGGCGAAAATATCCACGTTTCGAGAAAAAGTCGAACGCGGACAACCGCTGATGTCGCTGTCGGTGACGAACGAGTTCAAGGCGTGGTTTCGCGAGCATATCCTTATCGAGGATAAAAAAATCTCGGAATACTACCATTCTCGCGCCGCCGGCCGCTAACCTCGCGCCTCCCTTTTCTTTATGATCCGGGGCAGGGTACACACGATGTGTGTATCGGTGAGCCAAGAGACGCCGCTTTCCTCTATCAATAGGTCGGCGGCGTTCGGGCCCCACGAATTATTCTCGTAAACCGCAAGGGGAAAATCGGGAGCCTTCCAGGCGTTAAGGATGGGTTCGGTGACGTTCCAGCAGGAGATAACCTCTTCGTCGGTGGCGAAGAGGGTTTGGTCACCGCGAATCGCGTCGAAGAGCACGCGGGCGTATGCGTCGTTTTGATTCAGCGCGAGTTTTTCGTCATAGCAAAAATCGAGCTGAACCTGCTCCAGATCGTTCGTGAAGCCTGGCTGCTTAATCGAGAGGTCGATCACGATTCCCTCGTTTGGCTGAATGCGGATCGTTAAATGATTTCGGTTCTCGGGATGCAGGGTGCCGGCGTACACGAGCGTGATCTCGGTAACTTTTTGCGCGAGCGCTTTGCCTGTCCGGATAAAAACGGGCACGCCGCGCCACTCTTCGGTATCGATGGAAAGACGGACCGCCGCGTACGTTTCGGTTTTTGACTCGGGGTGGCCCGTTTCGTCGCGGTACGTGCGATATTGCCCGCGAATCGCGTGCCGTTCCATGAGTTCGGGACTCGGCGGCTTTATCCTCGAAAGGATGGCTTCCTTTTCCCGATGGATGTCCGCCGCGCTCATCGACGCCGGCCGCTTCATCGTGACGAGGGCCAGGAGCTGAAGGAGGTGGCTCTGCACGAGATCGCGCAGGGCTCCCATGCCCTCGTAAAAAGCCGTGCGGCCCTCGATGCCGATTTCTTCGGCGGCAGTAATCATGATATGGCTGATGTGCTCGCGGTTCCAGGTGCGGCAAAATAGCGGGTTCTCGAACCGGAACGCGAGAATGTTCTGCGCCGTTTCTTTCGCGAGATAATGGTCGATGCGGAAAATTTGCGATTCGTCGAATCGCGCCGAAATGTCGCCGATTAACCGCCTCGCCGAGGCGAGATCGAAACCAACGGGCTTTTCGATAAGGAAGCGCGATTCGCGGACGCCGCGCTCGTTGACGTTGATGTCGCTCTCGCCGAGACGAGCCGTGACCGCCGCGAAAAGCGTCGCCGGTATCGCGAGATAGAATAGTCGGTTCATCGGCTTACCCGATTCGCGCTCCGCGGCGGAGAGGGCGTCGCGGAGTTTACCGTAATCCGCGGGGTCCTCGATGTTCATGCCGAGGACGGAAAATATCCCGTGATCCGAGCCGGTTTCCGACCCGAAAAATAACTCAAGGACGCGCGATGTATCGGGATCGTCGACCGGGATTTTCGCCTTCAATATCGCGCGGACGTCGGTAACCGTCGTCCCGCGCCGCGAAATCCCGATGATGCGGAAATCCTCGGGCAGCGCGCGCGCCTTCGCGAGATTATAGAGTGAAGGGAGTAGTTTCCGCTTCGAGAGGTCTCCGGTGAGACCGAATATAACGAGTATCGTTCCCGCTGACACGACCATGTATCGCCCCGTCACTTTTGCCCGTTAATGGCATGACCCCCGAATTTATTCCGCATCGCGGCAAGCAGTTTCGTCGCGTAGTTCGTTTCGCCTTTTTGGCTGCGGAGCCGCACGTCAAACGATTCCTCGATTACGGGAAGCGGAATCTTCAAATCTTTCGCCGTCTCGATCGTCCAGCGGGCTTCGCCCGACTCGGAAACGTAACCTGTTATACCGTTCATCTCGGGGTTTTCGGCGACGGCCTCGGCGGTGAGCCGATTCAGGAGCGACTCTATTATGCTTCCGTGCTGCCATACTTCGCCGGCGGCCGCGAGGTCGATGCCGGGGATGGGGCCTTCCTTGAGCATGCGATAGCCCTCGGCATAGGCTTCCATGACGCCGTACTCGATGGCGTTATGCACCATTTTCGTGTAGTGGCCGCTCCCGCTCGCGCCGAAATGATGCCAGCCTCCCGGGGGCGCGAGCGCGTCGAGGATCGGCGCGAGCGATCGAACCGCCTCGCCTTCGCCGCCGGCCATCATCGCATAGCCGCTCTCGAGGCCGAGAATTCCTCCGGAGGTTCCGACGTCGACCATTCGGACGTTTTTTTCGGCGCAGCGAGCCGCGCGTTTTTGCGTCAGTCGGTAGTCGGAATTACCGCCGTCGACCACGATCGAACGCGGGGGCAGGAGGGGGAGAAGTGCGTCCAATTCGGCGTCGACGAAATTGGCCGGGATCATGAGCCATATGGAGAGATCGCCGTCGCCCCTCAGTTTTCTGACTAAATCGGCTCGGTCTAAGGCCGCTTCAGCGCCGGATTTCACCGCGGCGGCGACCGCGTCTCGGTTAAGATCGAGCACGATAACTCGATGGCCCGCCTTCAGTATCCGGGAGACCATGTTGGCTCCCATCTTCCCTAAGCCGATAAACCCAATGTCCACTTTCGTCCTCCTTTCCTATTCGTTGGGCAACGCGTCGGTAAAAACGACGGTCTCCCGCGCCCGCTTTAAAAGTTGCGCGGGCTGCGCGGCAATGGGCGCCTCCCGCTCAAGAGTCGCGAGCGCCGCCCTCTTTTCGGAACCGGCAGCGTACGCGACCGCGTAATCGATATACCGGAAAAAAGGCGGCGCGACGGTGATTCGCGTGAATCGGTCCGTTACGTACCCTGCCGCGAATCGCCCTTCGTCCTCGGCTGTCTCCACGCTCAACGGGCTTCCGGGGAGTATGCCCGCCGTGTGGCCGTCGCTACCGATCCCGAAAAGCCCGACGATATAGAGTCGTTCCGCCTTTTGGCGCGCTACCGCGCCTTTCAGGAATCCGTCGAATGCGTCAATCGCCGCGGTGAAAGAATTTTCACGTATCTCGCGATCGACTAAAACCGGGCGCGCGTTTACGGAGCATTCGTCGAGGCCGAGGTCGATGAGCCGCTGCCAGTTGGAGTCGCCGTGGCCCGCCGGCCCGAAGCGCTCGTCGATGAGCGAAAGACTCAACGATTCACTCAAGGGCGTCGCCCCGCGGCCGATCAGCCGTTTCGCGTCTTCGCAGACGCCGACGGCGATGCCCGCGGTCGATCCGCCGGAAGCCAAAAGCAGAACCGGCAGGCCGAGCCCGATTTGTCTGAGAATCCTCGAGGTGACCGCGTCGCGCGCGGTTTGCGGCGAATCCGTCCTTACGATACGCATAGACTTAGTATACGAAGGAATTCGGGAAAAGGTGAGAAAAATCGCGCGATTCGTAAAGACTCTCGGTCTCTATAACGGGCCCTGCCGTCGATTAAACGCTAGAGGTTTCGGACGTGGGCTGGGGATGTATGTCCCCCTGACGGGGGAGTAGATCGTCAGCGGTGCTTTTTTTCTTGCTTTGGCTCCTTTTCCGCTTTCGGCGCAATCGAGTACGATTTACCGTTAAACGTTACGTTAGTCAATTTGAGGAAAACGTACTCCGGGGCAATCTGGGTTGGTTGGGCATAACCCTCTGCTTTCACTCCAGCGCCTTCCTTTAAACCGTCGACGAAACCCACAAGGTGTTGGATGCCTTCAAGATAGTACGTTTTACCGTTCTCTTTGACGGCGATATGGTCGTTGAGATAGACCAGATTGCCGCTTACCTGGACGAGTTGTCCTACCGAGATTGTCGTTTGCGACGATTGCGCAAAGACACCCCCGCAGACGAACGCCGCGAGCATTAGGACGATTCCTAATTTTTTCATGTATACTCCTTACGCGCGTCGTCGTGTTACTTCATTGAAATCGCGTCGCGCGTATCAGTACTATGCCGATCTCCTCGGGTTTTTCGATTAAGCCCTGGTAAAGATCGGGTAAAGACTCCCGAGCATTCTCAAATGGGATCGGATTCATTACACTGAGGCAAGCACTCTGATCCCAAAAGGAACGCAATCATGGAAATTCGACAATTACGGTATTTCGTCGGACTCGCCGAAGAGGAAAATTACCTTAACGCCGCCGAGGAAATGTTCGTATCGCAATCGCAGTTATCGAAAAAAATCATGCAGATGGAAGAGGAATTGGGGATCCAGCTCGTCGATCGGAGCAAGCGGAAAATCGCGATTACCGAGGCTGGGCAGATAGTGCTCGATTATGCGGAAGACATTCTTGTCGCGTACACCAGCATGATACGCGAATTGGAATCCCTGAAGCAGGCGCAGGAACCGCCGCTTACCGTGGTTGCGTTGCCTGTCCTCGCGCCGTACAACATTCCCGCGCTCCTCGGGAAATTTCGCGCTGTCGCCCCGAATATGGAAATCAGTCTCAAGGAATCGGAAGGCATCGTTATCCTTTCCGAACTTTCGCGGGGCAATTCGGAGCTGGGTCTCATGCGCGATATCTACATAGATCAAAGTCAGTTCTGTTTTATTCCCGTTTGCGAGGATGAGATCATCGCCGTAGTCGCGGAGTCACATCCGCTCGCGGGCCGCGAGTCGATCGACCTGACGGAATTGCGCGCCGATCGTTTTATCCTTCCCGATCAGCAAACGCTCCTCCATCAGTACTATGTCGACTTATGCCGGAAAAGCGGCTTCTCCGCTGACATCGCGTACACCAGTTCCCATACCGAGGAGATTCTCGAGATGGTCGCGTCGGGCATGGGCGTGTCGCTCATGATGAAGGGCGTCGTGTCGTACATGCGCAAGGAGACCGTGCGCTGCGTTCCTCTTTCCACGCGCGTTTCGTCGCACATCGGATTCGCCTGGCTTCGTTCAGCCCGATTGAGCCCGCGGGCGAAACGCTTTACCGATTTCCTAGCCGCCAATTTTTCGGCGCAGTCCGATTCATAGCGGGCGAATCGGGAACCGGCTCATGTCCGGCTCCATGAAGCGAGCCCGCTGAAATCGCTCCTTGAGATGCCAGGGAACCGTGCAGTCGAATACCGTCTTGCAACTTACGCCGGTATCACGGATAAGCGGATTATACGCCGGCGATTCCGACGGATCGAGCGGATGGCAGCGGATTCCCGGAATGAACACGGTATCGACGTCCCCTTGGTAACGCGTGTTCAGCGCCCAAAGAACGTCGTTCGTGTCGAACGGGTCGACGTCTTCGTCGACGAGAATGACGTGCTTGAGCTCCGAATACGCGGAGAGCGCGATCAGCGCTGCTTGCCGCTGGCGGCCTTCGTCGCTCGGCTGGCTTTTTTTAAACTGCATGACGGCCAGGTATTTTCCACCGCCCGAGGGATGGGCGTACACGTTGAGAAGCCGTCCCGGCATTGCGCGGTCGACCGCCTGCATGATGCTCGCCTCCGTCGGGATGCCGACGAGATTCACGTGTTCCTCGCTCGGCCCGATGCATGTCTGCATGATCGGGTTTCGCCGGTGCGTGAGGGCGGTTACCCTGATGACGGGAACGTCGCGCGCGGCGGGACCGGTGTAGCCGGGAAATTCCGGCATCGCCTTTCCCGATTTCGTGTTGTGGTCCTCGTCCATCCGCAATCCCGGCACGAGCTCTCCTTCGATTACGTATTCCGCGTGCGCGATCGCCTTCTCTTCGATGGATACGCATTTTACCAGATCGACCGCCTCGCCGCGCAGACCTCCGGCCACCAACAGCTCGTCGTATCCGAGCGGCGTCGTCGGCGGCTCGAAGCAGGTCGCGATGGATATGGCCGGGTCGATGCCGATGCTGATCGAGATCGGCAGCGGCTTTCCCGCCTCTTCCGCTTTCTTTCTGAATATTTCCAGGTGCCGCGCTCCGGGCGTGAAAAACATCGTGATCTCGGTCGGTCCCTGTACGCATAGGCGATGGATGGTGATGTCCGATTCTCCCGTTTCGGGATCCGAGGCGTAACAGTGCCCCAGCGTGACGTACGGACCCGCGTCTTCCGGCGTGTTCGTCGGGATCGGCATCAGTTTCCGCAAATCGAATCCGGGATCGCTTGCGCGATGGACCTCCTCCTGGCACGGGGCTTCGGACGACGGTACGGTAATCGGCGGTATCGGCCGCTCCAACGCGTCGGTGAGCACCCTGCCGACTTTTTCTGGCGTCGTGCCGAGCAGGGCCGAAACGCGTTTTCTGCTTGCGAAGAGTCCGATGAGAACCCTGCTCCCCGGATGGCCCTTTATCGCGTTGAACATCAGCGCGGGGCCGAGCTGTGTCGGTCGCATGACCGTTCCGCCGGCTCCGATATGGCGATATACGCCGGAAAGTTCCGCTATCGGGTCGACTTGTCCGTCGGTTTGGGCTATTTGGCCTTCCTCTTTTTGAAGCAGTTCGATTGCGCTCCGTAAGTCTTTAGTTTTCATGATGCCGGGAAATTTCCTTTTTTTTAGGTTTCTGCCGTGCCGTTCCATCGAGCGGCGTTCTGCGATTTGATACCGAATAGATCGAGAATCTTCATTACGTGATGGGCGATGAGGTCTTCTATGCTTGACGGGTGGGTGTAGTACGCCGGCATCGGCGGGACGATGCGAACTCCGATTCGCGACAGCTTGAGCATATTCTCCAGATGTATCGCGTTGAGCGGCGTCTCCCGGGGGCACAGCACGAGAGGCCTCCCTTCCTTGATGCACACGTCGGCGCTTCTCGCGATGAGATTGTCGCAAAAACCGTGCGCGATCGACGCGAGCGTTTTCATACTGCAGGGGAGGACGATCATGCCGTCCGTTTGGAACGAGCCGCTGGAAAGGGCCGCCGCCAAGTTAGCGTTTGAATACGTTCGATCGGCGAGCCGCGCGACGTCTTCAGCCAAGAGGCCCATTTCTTCCTTAAGCGTCGTAATAGCCCATGCGCTCATGACCACGTGCGTCTCAATATCTTCGTGAAGCCTCAGTTCTTCCAGCAGCCTGACGGCGTGCGCGATGCCGGTCGCGCCGGTAATTCCTATGATTAGTTTCATGGCATTTCCTTTTCATACCCGGCGAAAAGCGCGCTTTTGCCCGCGACTTCGCGCGCGAGCGTCGCGCTCAACTCGAGGATCGTCCGAATTTCCTCGGCCGTGATATCATCGAGATGCACTCCCGCCGATACGAGCACCGTCCCGTCGACGCGCGGCCCGAGTTCCCGCAAAAAAATATCGACGATCGCGCGATCTCGATGAGCTGGGAGGTCGCGAGAGAACTGGACGTCGCCGGCGATGGCGCAGCCCATTGCCCCGATGTGTCGCCGATTTCCGCCCGCGACGATAACGCAAACGTCGCTTCCCGCGCCGAGCGCGCGCGCCTCAAGCTCGATTCGTCCGCTCGATATCGTATATTTCTCGAAAACTTCCGCTTCCATTTCGCGATCATACTATCAGCGCTCTTCTTCCGGGAGCAATTCGAGATTTCCGTTGAAGTATTCTGTAATGGAATAAGTCCTGGATAAATCGAGCTTAGGCGGGGATGTATTCCTTTTTGGAATACGTCAGCCCTAAACCAGAATTGACGGGACGAAAT
>QKAR01000104.1 GCA_003246335.1 Spirochaetales bacterium
CCGAACGTCGCGCCCAAAAACCTCGACGAGATGATCGCGTTCGCGAACAAGATCGTGAAGAAAGAAGGAAATAAAGTCGTTCGCTACGGCGCCGCGATCCAAATTTACGGCTGGCTGTTCGAGCAGTTTCTCGTGAAAATGCAGGCCGATTACGCCGATAACGGCAATGGCCGCGCCAAGGGCGCGACTTCGGTCGCGTTCGACCAAAACGGCGCGGGCCTCGCGATTATGAAAAAATGGAAAGAAGCCGTCGATTCCGGCTCGTTCGCCAATCTGGGGCGAAACGGAGACGTCAATCTTCAGGCGTTCACCGCGGGCACGACGGCGATGTACGTCGGCTCGACCGCGAACCTATCCACGATCAAGGCGGGCATCAACGGGAAATTCGAGTTGGGGACGGCGTATTATCCTTCAGTCCGCAAGGAGGACAAGGGCGGCGTGTCGATCGGCGGCGGTTCGCTGTGGATCATGAACGGGAAAGACCAGAAAAAGAAAGACGCCGCCTGGGAATTCGTGAAGTTCATGGTGACGCCCGAGCAGCAGGTTCTTTGGGCGAAGGCGACCGGCTACTTCCCGATAACGAAGAAAGCCTATGACCTTCAGGAAATGAAGGATCAACTGGCGAAAAACCCCGAATTCCGCACCGCTATCGATCAGCTTCACGCCAGCGCGGGAAGCAAAGGCGCCCTCCTCGCGGTATTCCCCGAATCGCGCGCGTGCATCGAGGAAAATATCGAGAAAATGCTCGCGGGTCAGCAGTCCCCGGAACAGGCGGTTCAAGCGAGCGCGAAGACTATCAATAAAGCCATAGAGCGGTATAATAAGACGAAGTAACCATGAAATACGACGGTATCCTGAACATCGCCCATCGGGGCGCAAGCGGCATTGAGCGCGAGAACACGATGGCGGCCTTTCGCGCGGCGGTCAGGCTCGGGTGCGACGGCATAGAGACGGACGTGCAGCTATCCTCGGACGGCGTGCCCGTTCTCATCCACGACGAGACGCTCGACCGCACGACCTCCGCGACCGGCCTCGTTCAGGACCGTACGTTTGCCGAGCTCCTCGCGCTCGGCGTTCCGAGCCTTCGCGAGCTTTTGGAGCTCGCGGTCGCCTCGGGTCTCGTCCTTAACCTCGAGCTGAAAAACGGCGAGATCGAGTATCCCGGGCTCGAGGAAAAAACGCTCGCCCTCGTCCGCGAGTACGGCTTTTCGGACTCGATTATCCTTTCGACCTTTAACCATCGATCGGCAGTGAGATGCAAGGAACTCGCCCCCGACATCGCGGTCGGGCTTCTTTATCCCAACCAGCTGTACCGTCCGGCGCGGTATTGCGAATCGCTTGGCTGCGACGCGCTCCACCCGTACTTTCGCGCGATCAATCTCGACGAGGTCGCCGAGGCGCATTCCCTCGGTATCCGCGTGAATCCCTGGACGGTCAACGAGGTTCCCGACATCGACGACGCGATCGCCCTCGGCGTGGACGCGATAATCTCGAATTTTCCCGACCGCGTGCGCGAAAGGCTCTTGAAGAAGAAAATCTGAGGGGCTATGGTTTTTCGCAAGGGGAACACGAATGCCGAAAAAAAAGACGAAAATATTCCTTTTGGACACGAACGTTATCCTGCACGACTACGGGTGCATTTACCGCTTCGAGGATAACGATATCGTCCTCCCGATCACCGTTCTCGAGGAACTCGACAAATTCAAAAAGGGAAATGACCTCATCAATTTCCACGCGCGCGAGTTCACGCGGGAATTGGACTCGATAGCGGGCGACGCCCTCTTTTCGAAAGGCTTGCCGCTTGGGCCGAAGCTCGGCAAGCTCTTCATCGAGACGGGAAAGCCTTTTTCGAAAAAAATCATCGAGTCTTTCCCCGAGCCGATAGCCGACCATCGGATACTGGCGATATCGGAATACGTCGCGGCCACGAACCCCGACCGGAAGGTCATCATCGTCTCAAAGGACATAAACCTGCGCATGAAGGCGAAGTCCCTCGGTCTGCTCGCGGAAGACTACGAGTCGGACAAGGTGAACGACGCGTCCATCGTCGACCGGAACATCGAGACGGTAGAGCGACTCGACGCGTGCCTCATCGCCCGCCTGTACGACTCGAGCGAGGGGATATCCGCCGACGAGTTCGGCTTTAAGAAGTCGCCGCCGGCAAATCAGTATTACATCCTAAAAAACGGGACGGCGAGCGCGCTCGGCCATTACTCGCGCTCGGCGAACGTCATCAGCCGCGTCGAAAAGAAACGGTGCTACGGCATCGAGCCGCGCAACGCCGAGCAGGCGTTTTCCCTCGACGCCCTGACGCGCAAAGACGTCGATTTGGTCGCCCTTTCGGGAAAGGCAGGCACCGGCAAGACTTTGCTCGCCCTCGCCGCGGCGCTCGCGCAAGAAGGGCAGTTCGACCAAATTATGCTCGCCCGCCCCATCGTGCCGCTCGCGAACCGCGATATCGGCTTTTTGCCCGGCGACGTCGACGAGAAAATCGGGCCGTACATGAATCCGCTGTTCGATAACCTTTCGGTCATCAAGCATAAGTTCAAGGCCTCGAGCAAGGAAGCTCTCCATATTGAGGAACTGCAGAAATCCGGTAAGCTCACCATTTCGCCGCTCGCCTATATCCGCGGCCGCAGCCTCGCGAACGTCTTTTTCATCGTGGACGAGGCGCAGAACCTCACGCCGCACGAGGTGAAGACGATCATCACGCGGGCGAGCGAGGGCACTAAAATGGTTTTTACCGGCGACATTCAGCAAATCGATTCGCCCTATCTCGACTCGTGCTCGAACGGTTTGAGCTACCTCATCGATAAAATGAAGGGGCAGGAGCTTTTCGCCCACGTGCATTTGGTGAAAAGCGAGCGGAGCTTTCTCGCCGAGCTTGCGAGCGACTTGCTGTAGCGGTTAGCGCGACCGTTCGGCGAACGTCGTCTCGCGCACGCCGGGAAGCGCGTCGTAGATACGCGCGCCCATTTTATCCTCGAAATATTCCTTCAGGGAGAAGATCGCCTTCCAGCGCGGCACGACGTATTCGTTGACGCCGTACCGGAGCGATACGTCGACGAATCTTTTTTCGAGAAGGCAAAAGCCTTCGGCGAGCGCGAGACTGTCGCAGAGCTGGACGAGCCGGTCGTAATCGTCGTATTCGCTGGTATCGAGCAATTCCTTCACGAGCGCGTAACCCTCGGGCTCCACGTCCCACGAGCCGAGCGTCGCCCGAATGTCGCGGATCATGAACGCGTGGGTGACGCAAATGCGCGCCTGGGTGAGCCATCCGCGCTCGGCGCAGTAGCGGTATCCCTCTACCATGTGCCGCTCCTGGCAGACGCCGACGCGTCGCCCAATGTCATGGAGGAGCCCTAAAATCCGGGCCTTGTCCGCGTCGAGCCCGCTTTTTGACGCGATGATCTTGCACGCCTCGGAGACGTTTTTTGAATGCGAGATCCAGGGGCCGGGATTCAGTCGCGCGGCGAGCGCAAGTTCTTTTTCGGCTGTTTCAATGGTTGGGTACTGCATGCCGGACAGTGTAGCGCCTCGGCGCACGTTCGTGAAGCGCGGCGGTCTCTCGCTTATTTTTTCTCGAGTTCCGGCGGCGTGTACCAATCGGTTGTATCGGTGGATTGCAGATACAGTGCGCGCGAAAAGGCGAATCGCGCGAGGATTCTTCCGCTCGCGTGACGGTCGAATTCGGCGTCGAGTTTCGCGCGTATTTCCGCGTTCGGGGAGAATCCCGCGGTTATCGCGATGTTGTCCGAGGAGTTGATGAATCCGAAATTCGTGCCGCGCCGAAAATACCAGAGCGTTTCACCCGGGTATTTTTGGACGAGGGTTTCCGCGTCCCAGCGGGGCGCTTTGAGGTAAAAGCCGGTAAGGTTAAAAAAGCTCGCGATGGCGAGCAGGACGACCGCCGCGATGGTCGCGACCAAATGTTTCGATTTGTTCGTGGGCATACCGTCAGTGTACCACGAAACCGGGCAAACCGCCGCGGATCGTACCCCTTCACCTCATTTTCTCTTTTCGGTATAATTATTCATTATGTCGAATGAAAATCTCAGTCACTGGGCGGACCAAACCGCCGAAAAAATCATACGCGAGCGCGGCGACCTCGACGTCTATACCTGTGCTTCGGGTATCACGCCGTCCGGCACGGTGCATATCGGTAACTTCCGCGAAATCATCTCGGTCGATCTCGTCGTTCGCGCCCTGCGCGAGCGCGGCAAGAACGTTCGGTTCATTTATTCATGGGACGATTATGACGTATTCCGCAAGGTTCCCGTCAATATGCCGCAGCAAGAGGTCTTGAACGCGCATTTGCGTTTCCCGATCACCATGGTTCCCGACCCGTTCGGCCGCGACGCGAGCTATGCCCGCCATCATGAGGTGGACGTGGAGTCCGTCCTTCCGGCCGTCGGCATCAAGCCCGAGTTCCTGTATCAGAGCGAGCGCTATCGCGCGCACCGCTACGCCGAGGGCATGAAAATCGCGCTCGACAACCGGGCTAAAATCAAGGATTGCCTCAACCGCTACCGAGACGACGAGCATAAAATCCCGGCGGAAGAGGAATATTGGCCAGTCGCGGTTTTCTGCGAGAAATGCAACCGCGATACGACGACCATCGAGGGATGGGACGGCGAGTGGGGCGTGTCGTATTCGTGCGAATGCGGCCACCGCGAGAAAGCGGATCTCCGCACGGCCAAGGGCATTAAGCTCGGCTGGCGCGTCGACTGGCCGATGCGCTGGGCCCACGAGCACACCGTGTTCGAACCCGCCGGAAAGGACCACCATTCGCAGGGCGGTTCGTTCGACACGGCGCGTCTCGTCTCGAAGGAAGTGTACGATTGGGACGCGCCCGTCTCGTTCCGATACGACTTCATCGGCATTAAGGGAACTCCGGGAAAAATGTCCTCTTCAAAGGGAAAAGTCGTCGACCTCTACGACATCCTGCGCGTGTATCAGCCTGAGATCGCCCGCTATCTTTTCGCCGGAACCCGACCGAATACCGAATTCGTCATCAGCTTCGACCTCGACGTCATTAAAATTTACGAGGATTACGACAAAACCGAACGAATCGCCTGGGGAATCGAGAAGGCGAAAAACGACGAGGTTTTCGCGAAAGAAAAGCGCATTTACGAGCTTTCGCAAGTGGAGCCGGGCATGCCCGCATGCGTTTCCTATCAGATTCCGTTCCGCCATTTGTGCAATCTTTTGCAGATCAACGACGGGAACGTCGACGCGGTGATCTCTGCCTTGCCGGACGTCAAGAGCGAGCAGCTTGACCGTCTCCGCACGCGCGCGAATTGCGCCTGGTACTGGATCACCGAGTGCGCGCCCGACGAATTCCGCTTCGCCTTGCGCAAAGACGGCTCGAAAGCCGAGCTTTCCGGTCCCGCCCTCGACGCGGTTCGCAAAATTCGCGACGAAGTCGTTCCGAAAATGGACGATGTCGACGAGAAGGCTCTTTCGGAGCTGAGCTACGCGGTCGCGACCGAATGCGGCATAGAGGCGAAGGCCCTGTTTACGGCGACGTATCAAGCCCTGATCGGGAAAGACCAGGGGCCGCGGCTCGCGAGCTTCATGAAAATAATCGGTCGGGATCGCCTGACGAAAATTCTCGCGGCGTACTGATTTTCTCCGAGAGTCCGCCGCCTGGCGGGCTCTCGCTTATAGTCCTGCGGTCTCTCGCCCATTGCCCGGCGGGCAAAAAGACTATTGCGCGGTCGCGTGGGACGCGGTGATCGACTCGAGATCCAGTCGTTTTAGTTTTTTCCTGAAATTTACAGAATTGTCGTCGATGATCGTTTGCAAATACGCGATTTG
>QKAR01000144.1 GCA_003246335.1 Spirochaetales bacterium
TACGGAGCGGTTTCATCAGAGTCTCGATTACCGTACTCCCGATGAAATGTATCGATCCTTCCAGGTCGTTGACTTGGCTAATCAAGCGGCGTGATACACCTTAAACGGCTGAATAATGTGTGTTGACAAAAGGGCGCAGGATAAAGCGGGACAAATCGCGGAACTGACCCAGTGCCTTCTTTTGGACGTATGGCGGTTTCTCGAGGCGCTCGACGTTCGCGGAAAAAGTTTCCTTCGAGTCGCGGTCAACCTCTCTTCCGGTATGATTCACCAAGAATTTCTTTCTTGGCTCTGCGCCGAGGTTGCGCGCCGGGGCTTTGGATCTCGGCTAGAATTCGAGATTACCGAAACCATCATCATGAAAATGACCGAGGAAACCTCGCTTGAATTTCAGCGGCTGAAGGGCTTGGGCAGCCAGTTCGCCATCGATGACTTCGGCACGGGCTATTCCAATCTCGGCTATTTGCAGAATTTCGAGGCGAACGTCCTTAAGATCGATAAGCGATTTATCGACGGGATTCCCCTCGAGGAAAAGAACACCAAGCTCGTGCTTACGATCATACAAATGGCGAAATCGTTCGGCATGAAAGTCTTCGCCGAAGGCGTCGAATACTCTGAACAATACCGATTCCTGCGCGAGATCGGCTGCGACACGATTCAAGGATATTATTTCGCGAAACCCATGCCGATTGACGCCGCGCTATCGTGGGGACCGGACGCCGCTTCGGCGACTCAGTCTAAGGCGTAGCGCGCGACTTCGGTTTACGCCGCGTCGCCCCCGAACCGGTTTTTCCGTCCCTATGAACCCAACTCGAGGTACTTGCGGGCTTTCGCTATTTTTCTGTCCAATAAGCCCGATATAAGGCCCGGATAGTTCCAGTCCCTGAGCTTTTCCCTTACGAGGGACGTGATCGCGTTGACCGCGTCGTCGAGGGACGCGAAGGCGCTCGTTTCGCGCTCGGAAAGCTCGTTGACGAGATCGCGAAGGGCGGCGATCTCGTTGCGGTAGAGCGCTGTGTTTTCCTGCGTCACGTATTCGGTATACACGCCTTCCGCGAGCTTCGTCCCCGCCGCCTTGATGAGCAGTTCGCAGTCGTCCTCGACGTCCTGCAGTTCCAGTTTAAGAATCCCGAAAAAGGTGCGCACTGAATTCATGTTTGTACCTCCTCACCCGGAATTTTCGCGGGCTTCGCGGGTTTTGTCAAACGGCGCCGTTTTCAGGCGGTCAACCGCTTGAGTTCAATGCTCGGAAAGCGGTCTCCGGGCGAGCGCGAGATTCACGTGGCAATACCCTCCGGGATTTTTCTCAAGGTAGTCTTGATGATAGGTCTCGGCGGCGAAGAACGGTCCCGCCTCCCGAACCTCGGTGACGATCGGCCTGTCGGGGTCGACGTTCAACTCGTCCATGACGGACAGCGCCTCGGCTCGCTGCGACGCCCCGATCGCGAATACGGCCGAGCGGTATTGCGTCCCCACGTCGCCGCCCTGGCGGTTAAGCGACGTGGGATCGTGCATGCGGAAAAAATGGTACAGTAGGTCCCGATAGCCGATTTTTGACGGATCGAAGTCGACGCGAATCGTTTCCGCGTGTCCCGTCGTTCCGGCGCAGACTTGCTCGTAGGACGGGAAGGAAACCGATCCCCCTGAGTAGCCGACTTCGGTCGAAATGACCCCGTCGAGTTGGCGGAAATAACCCTCGGTTCCCCAAAAGCAGCCGGCGGCGAAAAGCGCGCTTTCCGTTTTTCGGTTCCCGTCCGCCCCGCGCGACACCGCGGGAATCCAGGGACCGTAGCCTTTCTCTTCCATTCGCGACAGGGGAACGAAATCAAGGGCCGCCGAGTTAACGCAATACCGCAGGCCGGTGGGCGCGGGCCCGTCGTCAAAAACGTGGCCGAGGTGGGAGTTCGCGAGAGAACTTTTAATTTCCGTGCGAACCATCCCGTGGCTCGCGTCGGCGATTTCCCTCACTGCGTCGTCCGTTACCGGCCGGGTGAAGCTCGGCCATCCGGAACCCGAGTCGAACTTATCCGCCGAGCTAAACAGAGGAATCCCCGAGACGACGTCGACGTAGAGTCCCGGTTCGTGATTGTCCCAAAATTCGTTGTCGAACGGCGGCTCGGTGCCGCACCCCTGAGTGACGGCGTATTGCGTTTCGGTGAGCCGCTTTTTGAGTTCGCCGTCGTTCGTGAATTCCTTTCGATCTTGAGCGTTTTTCATGGCGTTTCCCCCCCAACAAGAAGTTACGCATTTTTGTTATACGAGTCAAACTTTTCGCTGGTCGCGGGCTCGCCGCCGAAAGCGGGAACCTTCGCTATTTTCGTTGGTGCTTGGCCCGAAACTTATGCGGCGACAGACCGAAAAAATTCGTGAACGCCGTCGAAAACGTATTGCTATTCTCGTACCCGACGCGCTCGGCGATGAGGGTAATGGGCAGGTCGGTATTGAGGACGTACATTCGCGCGCGGTCCATCTTGATTTCCTTCACGCGCTCTCCGGGAGCCTTGCCGTATAAGTGGAGGCAAATTCTCGTGAGCTGGGACCGGCTCATGTTGAGGTCGGCGCATATATCGGAAACGGTCTAGGGGCGGGTGGGCTCCCGCGAAATTTCTTGCCAGATATGGGCGAAGCGCGTTCGCTTTTTTCGGTCTTGGAAATTTTCCGTCCAACCCATGAACCGGATGAAATTGATGAGGAAAATTTTCTCGTACGCCGCGATCGCCTGGGGCTTTCGCCGTCCGAGTAGTGCACTTCGTCGAATATCGCGAAAAGGGTTTTTTTGAGCGACGCCGCGCTTATCCCCTCTACGATTTGAAAGTCGTGCGCGGCCGGGATAATGGTAGGCGAGTCGAGGCGCGCGGAAAACCATATCATTTCCCAAAGACCGTCTCCGTACGCCTGTTCGCGGTGTCCCTGACCGTTCGCGTGCGAGATGAAGATGCTTCCCGGCTTAAGTATCGCCTCGCTTTCGTCCTCGAACCGTATCTTGCCGGCTCCGGCGACCGTTATGACGGCGGAGTGCCAGCCGCGGCGGGCACTCCGCTCGACGTAAAACGCCCCATCGAGGCGACCGTACCCACCCTCGAAAATCCTCGCCGTCGTGAACGGCTCTTGCGATAGCATCGCGCTGGAAAAATGTTTTTTATCGTCGTTTCCCGGCTCGCAAACGACTTCTTTCGTTATTTTCATGCGCCACCCATTATACGGTCGTTTATGCTTTTGGTTCGAAGACCATCGATATTCCGTGCCGTCCTTATCAGTATAGAGTCTTACCGTGCATTTTTATAGCGATCTTTACGCGCGATACCGATGTTCCGTTTTTTTTCGGTATTGAATGGATGCGACAAATTCAAAGATTTTTGGATTGTTTGCGTGTTGCGCCTTTCGGTCCTACCGCATAAAGTTGCGAAAAATAGAACTTGTTTTAGTATTCAGAAGGGGGCCGATATGGCGACGTTTCCGTACGATCACTGGCAAAAGTGCCAGACCATTTCCGGGCTTGCGGCGGATTTAGTGATATCCGCCCTGCAAAAGGAGATCAGGCGAAATCATCCCGAAAACGCCGCGACCCTCGCCTACGAGATGCTGATTACCAGCAAAGACATGGAAGAATACCTGTGGTTCCGGCTCAAGACCATCAGCGTCGAGGACGTCGGCATGGCGAACCCCGATGCCGCGGTCGTTATCGACAGCCTCGACCGCATGCGCTCGACGATCGACCAAAACGGGGATCGGGGCCTCTTCGCGATTCACGCGGTTCGCTACCTCTGCGCGTCCCTCAAGGACCGCAGCAGCGACGAAATGTACTGCTGGATTCAGAAGTCGTACGCGAAGGGAACGCTTCGTCCCGAGATTCCCCCGTACGCCGAGGACAAGCACACCCTGAAAGGTCAGCTTGCCGGCCGGGACGAGAACGATTTTTACCGCGAGGGCTCGCTCGTCGAGCCGGAGTGGAAGGAACGCGACGCGTCCTATCGGGATCGCATTCTCAAGATGCTAAAAGAGGGCGAGTGATCGCTTTCGTTGTACGCTGATCTCGCCGATCAGCCATGATTCGCTTTCATCGGAGGAATTAAGATGAAGAAAGTCATTACCGTTCTCGTTTCGCTTGCCGCGGCCGTCGCGCTCTACGCGAACGGCGGTTCGGATGGTGGGTCTTCCAAAGGCGGAAAGACCGTTACCACCGTGACGCGCAGCACGTACGCCACCCAGCAGTGGTATACGCAAATGAACGCCGATTTCACCAAGGCCACGGGCATCGCGGTCGAGGTCGAGGCTACCCCCGGCACGGACGATGACCATACGCTGAAAGTCAACGTCGACTTGCTCGCCGGCGGAAAAACCGACGTCATCGAGACCCTCGGTCCCCGCGATTACCTTTCGCGCGTCGACGCCGGTTTCTTCATGCCCCTCAACGACGCGCTCGCGAAAAAATCCGTCGACGTCAAGGGTATTTGGGGCAAGTATGTCCAGACCGAGTCCGACGGCAAATACTACGCGCTGCCCTACAAGCAGGAAATTTTCTGCGTGTTCTACAATAAGTCTCTGTTCGACAAATACGGCGTCGCGTACCCGAAAGCCCCGTGGACCTGGAAGGATTACGAGACTCTCGCGGCCGAGCTGACGAAAAAAAGCGGCGGTAAGGCGTACGGCTCCTTCATGCAGTTCGACACTCCCTATCTTTTCATCCGCGCGGCGCAAAAAAAAGTGCCGTTCTATAAGGCGGACGGCTCTTGCAATTTCGACGATCCCGCTTTCGCGGAAGACCTCAAGTGGTATAAATCCCTTTCCGAGGACGCGAAAATCCAGATGGGCGTGAAGGCGCTCAAGGCCGGCAACGCGAGCTGGGACTATTACGCGACCCAGTCGAACCTCGGCATGTTCGCTCAGGGCAACTGGTATACCCGCCTTCTCAATAGCCAAGCCGATTATCCCAAGGATTGGAAATACGGTATCGTCGCGACGCCCGCCAGAAACGACGCTTCCGGGAAGAATAACTTCACCTCCATGGGTTACCTCTCGATCAACAAGAACGCGGCGCATGTGGACGCCGCGATCGCGTATCTCACGTGGCGCGCGCAGAACCAGTGGAAGTACGAGGGCGGAATCCCCGCGCTCGTGAACCTTACCGCTGAGGAAAACAACGCCGTGTTCAAGGCGACCGCCGACGCGTCGAACGGCTCCGTGACCGTCGCCGATCTCCAGAAGTCCTTCATGGACACCGGGTTGGGCGTCGTCTCGACCGACATCAGCGGCCCCGCCTGCGCCGAGTATAATCAGATCATCAAAGAAGAGGCTGAATTGTACTGCTACGGAAATCAGGATTTGTCGACGACGGTAAAAAATATCGTCGCGAAGACGAATGCCGCAATAAAGGCAGCGCAATAAGAACAACGCCTGTCCGCGGCCGCATGACGCGGTCGCGGATATATTTGGGGGCACGATAAAACGCCACCGATCGAAACGCAGCGACCAGAAGACGGCATTTCTCTTCATTTTGCCGTTCGCGCTCTTCTTCTCTCTTTTCAAGCTTTACCCAATGCTTTACGGCCTGTACGTCAGTTTCCTCGATCGAAACTCGATCAAGAAACTGTCGCAGACCCACTTCGTCGGATTAAAAAACATCGCGGCCGTTCTCAAGGACGAGAATTTTTGGTCATCGTTCGCGAACTCTCTCGAGTTCACCGCCCTGTACGTCGTCGGAACCATGGTCCTCGCGATCGCCATCGCCGTTTTCTTAAACAAGAAATTTTCCGGGGTCGAGATCGTTCGCACGATCTATTACCTTCCGTACGTGTCCAACATAATAGC
>QKAR01000040.1 GCA_003246335.1 Spirochaetales bacterium
GATTTTGCGGTCTTCCTCGCTCAGGTACTCATTGTTTGAGAAAAAGATTTCGATATCCGGCGTCATTCCAACCATCCTTCGACGACGCGATCCAGACCCGAAAGGTCTTTTTTGATCGCGACGTGGGAAAAAGCCTCGTTCGCGAAAACGGAAGCGGCTTCCCGCGCGTTATATTCCCCGGTCTCGACGATCAATAAACCGCCGCGCCGAAGAACCTTTCGCACATTTTGTGCGAGAGCGCGCACAAGGTCAAGGCCGTCGGTCCCGCCGTCAAGCGCCAATCGAGGTTCCCCCCTCCCGTCCCGCAAAAGCTCATCGGTGACGGAACTCGGCACGTACGGCGGGTTTGAGACGACGATGTCAAAAGGACCATCTTTGGGTAGCGGGAGCGCGTCCCGTAAATCGCCCTCGACGAACGTTACGGGAGCGTTCGCGCGCGAGGCGTTCGCGCGCGCCACGGCAAGGGCCTCGCTTGAAATATCGGTCGCCCAAACGTCGGCTTCGGGAATTTCCCTTTTTAGGATGATGGCGACGCAACCCGAACCCGTGCATACGTCGAGGACGCGAAGACGCTTTCCCGGCGAAACGAGCCGGAGTTTGCGCGCCAGCTCGATCGTTCGCTCGACGAGCGTTTCGGTATCGGGTTTCGGGATGAGAACCGCCTCGGTGACGAGAAACGTGAAGTCCCAAAATTCCTTTTCTCCGACGAGATAGGCGACGGGAGTCCCGGTCATTCGGCGATCTATGGCTCTCTCGAAAGTGGCCTCCACGTCCCGGGGCAATAACGTTTCTGGGTGCGCGATCAGGGCCGCGCGGCTCATTCCGAGAAAGCGGGCGAGGAGAACAGAGACGTCGAGCGCGGGCGTGTCGCGTACCCGAGGGTTATCTGAGGAGACAAGGCGCGCCGTCGCGCGCTTCGCGGCTTCATCGGCGGTCATTGGGTTGTCTTGCGCGCTCAGTCGTCCTGAGCTTTTAGCTGATCCTCGCGCGCGGCCATGGCGAGCGCGTCGACGAGCTCCGTCAAATCGCCCTGCATCACGGCGTCGAGTTTATAGAGCGTGAGATTGATGCGGTGATCGGTCAGACGATTTTGCGGGAAATTGTACGTCCGGATGCGCTCCGATCGGTCTCCCGAACCGACCTGGCTTTTGCGGTTAGCCGCGCGCTCGGCGTTTTTCTTGTTCTCCTCGAGCTCGAAAAGCCTCGTGCGGAGCACGCGCATAGCCTTTGCCTTGTTTTTGATTTGGCTTTTTTCGTCCTGCTGGATGACGACGATGCCCGTCGGGATATGGGTGAGACGAACCGCCGAGTCGGTCGTGTTTACGCACTGGCCACCCGGGCCCCCTGCGCGCATGACGTCGACTCGAAGGTCTTCCTGCCTGATGTTTATTTCCGTCTCCTCGGCTTCCGGGAGAACCGCGACGGTCGCGGCGCTCGTCTGTATGCGGCCGGAAGCCTCTGTTTCGGGGACTCTCTGCACGCGATGGACGCCCGATTCGTAGCGAAGGCTTCCGTAGACGTATTTCCCGGATATCGAAAGGGTGATTTCTTTGTAGCCGCCGAGCGCCGTCTCGTTCGAGGACATGATTTCGTATTTCCATCCCCTCGATTCGGCAAAGCGCGCGTACATGCGGAATAGGTCCGCCGCGAACAGGGCCGCCTCCTCGCCGCCGGTGCCTCCGCGGATTTCCATGATGATGTTTTTTTCCTCGAGCGGATCGGGTGGGATCAACAGGGTCTTTATTTTAGACTCGCTTTCCGTTAAGAGCGACTCCAAACCCTTGAGCTCGTCCTTCGCCATTTCCCGCATTTCGGCATCGTCTGCCTCGCGGACGAGTTCCTGGGCGCCGTCGATTTGCTTTTCAATGTCGCAATAGCGCCCGTATTCCTCCATCAGGGAGGATAGATAGGCGTGCTCGCGCATCGTTTCTTTATATCGCTTTGCGTCCTTCAATAAGTCGGGGTTTTGGATTTCCGTGTCTATTTCGGTGTATCTGGTCTTGAGTCTCTGGAGTCTGTCGTGCATGGGCCAACTATACCAGAACGGGGGAAGCGGTTCAATCGGCGGCTACGGGGCTTTTTGCGGCGGGATTTTTATCGCGGCGCGCGTCGACTTAGTTTTTTTCGCCGGGTTTTGCTGCGATCGCTCCGCGGAGCTTTGCCGCCGCGAGGCTTGAGTGTCCGGCTTGGCCGTTTCGCGCGATCGCTTGGCGGTAGTCTTGCCGCTTTTTTGCGGGGAGGCGGAGGTATTCGGCGTCGCCCGTTCGGGAGCGGGGGGTATCGGCGCCACTCGTTTCGGGGTTTCCGATTTTCGGGCCGCACCGCTTTTGGACGGCTTGAAAAAGCCGAAGAGGCTGCCGCAGAGCCCCCCCGCGAGATGGGCGAATTGCGAAATATCGTCCCCTCGGAACGCGTTGAGAATTTCCCTCCCAAGATAGAGAATCATGATGAGGATGAAGGTGAGCGGGATCTCGTCCTTGCCCGAGTTCGCGAACGAGGCGAGCAAAATCATCATGAATACGACGCCCGACGCGCCAAGGAGCGGATGGGTAAAAAAGCACGCGTTGAGGACGCCGGTGACGAAACCCGTAACGACGATCATGAGAAACATCGTGAGCGAGCCGTAGGTCTCCTCCAGCATGGGGCCGAGGAGGAGGATATACGCCATGTTGCTCATGAGATGCGACCAGTCGGCGTGCCCGGCGATATGCGTGAAAAGCCTCAGGTAGCTGAGCGGGTTCGTCAGGTCGAAGGCGAGCGCGTTCGGGACGGTAAAAAAGGCGCGCGTGAAACCATGGAGCGCGAACTGATCGATCGAAACAACGAGCGTACAGAAAAAAGCGTACGTCAGCGTCGTCGGGGCGTTATACTTTATTCTCATTGAAGCGTGAGCTTGACGGGGCAGTGATCGGAACCCATTACGTCTTTAAGGATTGTCGACGAGGCGACGCTCGGCATGAAGGCGGGATCCACGCAGAAATAATCGAGTCGCCACCCTATGTTCTTTTCGCGGGCGTGGAAGCGGTAACTCCACCACGTATATTCGCCGGGATTCTGGCAGAACGAGCGGAACGTATCGACGTAGCCGGCCGCGACGAATGTATCCATCCACGCGCGCTCGGCGGGGAGGTATCCGGGGTTTCCCTCGTTAGATTTGGGGTTCGCGAGATCGATGGGCTTATGGGCGATGTTATAGTCCCCGCACAGAATGACGTGTCCGCCGGCCGCGACGATTTTGTCGCAAACCCCGAGAATTTCGGCGCAAAAGGCGAGCTTATAGTCGAGCCGAGCGCCCGCCTCCTGCGAGTTCGGGAAATAGGCCGAGATGACGGTCGCCTCGGGAAAACGGGCGATCACGGCCCTTCCTTCGTCGTCAAACGCCGGGTTGCCAATCACATCGACGGAAAGGGGCTCGGTTTTCGAGTAAATCGCCGTGCCTGAATATCCCGCTTTCTTCGCCGAACTCCACCACGAAGCGTATTTCGTGCCGTCGGCAAGGGTCGGCTCGGAAAGCTCCGCCGAGACTTGGCCTCGGTGAGCCTTCGTTTCCTGGAGACAGAGCACGTCGGGGGACTCGCGGTTGAGCCAGTCGAGAAAACCCTTTTTTTCGGCGGCTCGGATGCCGTTAACGTTCCAGGAAACGATCGATTTCATGGGCTCATAATGCCACGCGACCCAGTAACTTTCAAGCCGGAAATCTGTTGTTTCGGCGGGGCTTTTGCAGTATTTTTATGATGTATGGAATTCGATAACAGGACAGAGCAGCGGACGTCTTTTTCGGAAGACTTACAGGAACCGTCGCAATTTCGCGTGATACTCCTTAACGACGACTTTACCACGAAGGATTTCGTGGTAGCGGTGCTCGTCGCCGTCTTTCATAAAAACGGCAGCGACGCGCAGTCGATTATGGAAGACGTGCATAAAAAAGGCAGGGGAATCGTCGGCGCGTACACCTACGACATTGCCGCGACCCGTTGCCTGCAGGTTCATGAGGCCGCCCGCCAAAACGGGTATCCCCTTCGATGCGTAATGGAGAAGCTGTGAGAATAAAGGTTAGTTCCGTAGTCCAGAAAATCCTGGATCAGGCATGGGCTGACGCCAGGACGCGAAAGCACGAATACGTAACTCCCGAGCATATCTTGCTCGCCGCGATGGATCATCCGGCGGCGCTAAAAGTGCTTGCCATGTGCGGCGCCGACATCGGCTTCATACATGACAGCGTCGACGAATATTTAAGCAAAAACGTGCCGACTCTCGTCGACGGCGAACCGCTCGAGACTATCGGTTTTCAGGACGTGTTTCAGCGCGCGATTATGCATTGCGAGAGCGCGGAAAAAGAATTACTTGACGTTACCGATATCTTGGTGAGCTTAATCGACGAGCAGAGGAATTATTGCTCGTATTATATGCGGCGCGGCGGCCTTGATCGCCTCGTTTTGCTTGAGGTTATCAGCCATGGAGCCCTTTCGTCGGATGAAGAAGCCGGTGCCGAGCCTTTAAGCGATCGAGTTTCCCCCGATTCGCCCGTCGATCGGAATTCCTTGGCTCGGGACGCCGAGCAGCCGCTTGAGGAAAAACAACCCGAAAAGGGCGATCGCGGGCAAAATGCCGCCGAAGACGACGAAAATAGGCAAAAAAACGCCAAAAAAGGAATGTTGGCTAAATACTCGGTTGAGCTGACCGCGCTTGCGCGCGACGGAAAGCTCGAGCCCTTGGTCGGGCGCGCGGACGAGCTTGAACGGACGATTCAAGTGCTTTGCCGCCGCATGAAGAATAATCCCATTCACGTCGGAGATGCCGGCGTCGGAAAAACGGCTATTACCGAGGGTCTCGCCCAGCGCATCGCCGCGCGCGAGGTTCCTCGCCTGTTATGGGATTATGAACTCTATAGCCTCGACCTCGGCGCTCTGGTCGCCGGCACGAAATTCCGCGGCGATTTCGAGGAACGCGTGAAACGAGTAGTGGACGAGCTGCTAAAAAAGGAAAAAGTCATCCTGTTCATCGACGAGATCCATACGATTATCGGCGCGGGTTCGACCGGCGGCGGGACGCTCGACGCCTCGAACCTCCTGAAACCCATCCTCACTTCGGGAAAAATTCGCTGCATCGGCTCGACGACCTACGAGGAATACGGTAAGTATTTCGAGAAAGACCATGCACTGTCGCGGCGCTTTCAGAAAATCGACATCCTTGAGCCGTCGGTGGATGATTCTATCGCGATCCTGCGCGGTCTCAAGTCACGGTATGAGGAATTCCATCGCGTTCGATACACCGAGGAGGCGATTGAGCTGGCGGTCAAGCTTACGGCCCAGTTTCTCGCCGAGCGGCGCCTTCCCGATAAGGCCATCGATATAATTGACGAGGCCGGCGCACGCGCGAGAATCGGCGCGGAAGCGGGCGATAAAACCCCGACCTCGGGCGTTCTCGCTCCAGGCGCGCTTTTGGCGACCGGCGCGGTAAGCGCATCGAGCGCGGCGCCTGAGCCGCCTGTCCCGTCGGAGACTCCCGCGACGGGTCAGGAACCCGCGCAATGGCCGGTCGTGGATCGCGTTCTCATTGAAACCGTCATCGCTAAAATCGCGCGAATTCCCGAGAGAACGGTTTCCGTCGGGGAAAAAGACCGCCTTCGCGAATTGGACGGCGAGCTCTCGCGCGCCATTTTCGGCCAAGACGAGGCCGTTCACGCGGTGTCGAAGGCCGTAAAGCGTTCGCGCGCGGGTTTCCGCGCTCCGAACAAACCCGTCGCGAACTTTCTCTTCGTCGGCCCGACCGGCGTGGGAAAAACCGAGCTCGCGCGAAAGCTCGCGGAAATTCTCGGCGTTTCCATGCATCGATTCGATATGAGCGAGTACCAGGAAAAGCACACGGTATCTCGCCTCGTCGGTTCCCCTCCGGGATACGTCGGCTTCGAGGAAGGCGGTTTACTGACCGACGCCGTGCGTAAGCAACCCCACGCGGTGGTGCTCGTGGACGAAATCGAAAAGGCCCATCCCGACGTGTTCAACGTGTTTTTGCAGATTATGGATTACGCGACGCTGACGGATAATCAGGGCCGAAAGGCCGATTTCCGCAACGTCATATTCATCATGACGAGCAACGCCGGCGCCCGCGACATAGGAAAGCCGCTCATCGGGTTTGGGGACCGCGACGTCACCTCGAGCGCGATAGACGAGGCGGTGGAGAAGGCGTTCACGCCCGAATTCCGCAACCGGCTCGACGCGATCGTCCGTTTCGCACATCTGTCGCGCGAGGTCATGCGCTCGATCGTTCGCAAGGAAATCGAGTCGGTTAGCCTTCGCCTCGCCGAAAAAGGCGTTACGTTGCGGGCATCGGACGGGGCGATCGACGCGCTGGCCGATAAGGGGTATTCCCCCGAGTTTGGCGCTCGGAACGTCGCGCGCGTAATCGAGGAGCTCGTGACGACCCCGCTCGTCGACATGGTTTTATTCGGGGAGCTCTCCTCGGGCGGCGTCGCCCTGTGCGAGGCCGATGACTCGGGAAATATCCGCGTGGCGATGGCGGCCGAGCCCGTAACCGCGTGATTTCCCATGGCGAGAACACCCCCGCGCGAGTACGACGCCGCGTCGCGAAGCGATCCCGATTTTCCTTGGCTCGACCTCTTCGATAGGTTTTCGTTCCCGGACCCCGAGGAGACGAAGGGATCCGTCGTTGCCGTCGGCGGAAACCTGTCGCCCGGCATGCTTATGTCGGCGTACGAGCAGGGTATTTTCCCGTGGTTCAACGAGGACGATCCCCTCTATTGGCAAAGCCCGGACCCTCGCTTCGTAATATTTCCTGAAACCCTGCACATTCCCGATCGTCTGCGGCGGTCCCTAAAAAAGGGGGAATTCCAGATTCGCGCGGATACCAGCTTCGATCGGGTCATCGCTTTTTGCTCCGGTATGTCCCGCCCGGGACAGCAGGGAAGCTGGATCACCGACGACGTGATTGAGGCCTATGTCGACTTGCATCGGCTCGGCGTGGCTCATTCCATCGAGGCATGGCGCGGACGCGAGCTGGTCGGCGGTTTTTACGGGGTTTTGATGGGGAAAGTGTTTTTCGGGGAGTCGATGTTTACGCGCGTATCGGACGCGGCGAAAACCGCGTTCGCGACCTTCGCGCTACGCTTTTTCGGCGGCATGGGGGGGCTGATGATCGATTCGCAGGTGTATACCGATCACATGGCCCGCTTCGGGGGGACGAACATTTCCCGCACCGCGTATCTGCGAAAGCTTTCCGATTGCCTCAGCGAGGGAACTCTGTCTCAGGGTTTGTGGCGACCGGACGAGTTCTGTCAAACCGTCGGCGGCGTGAATTTGTAACCGATCCCCCGGATCGTGTGGATGTACTTCGGTATGTCCTTTACGTCGCCCATTTTTTGCCTGAGTCGCGCGACGTGCACGTCTATCGTTCTCGTGGTGATGTCGGAATCGTATCCCCATACTGAGTTAAGCAACTCCTCCCTCGAGATAATCGTGTCGACGTGCCGATAAAAATAATCCAGTAGCTTAATTTCCTGGGCCGAAAGGGGTTGCTCTTGGCCCTTATAGGTGATAAAGCCCCGTTTGAGGTCAATCGCGAGATCGGTGGATACCTGCGCGGGAATCTCGATCGCCAGGGCAGAGGCCTCCGCTCTCCGGATCAATGCCTCTATTCGCGCCACGAGCTCGTTCATGTCAAATGGCTTGCACAGATAATCGTCCGCTCCGATCTTGAGCCCGACGACGCGATCATTCACCTGGCTTTTCGCGGTAAGCATGAGAATGGGTGTGACGTTTCCCCTACCGCGCAGGTTTTTGCAGATTTCAAACCCATCCTTCCCGGGGAGCATCACGTCTAAAAGGATGAGGCTGTATCGCTCCCTCAGGGCCTTTTCCTCCCCGGAGATTCCATCCGAGGCGGAATCGAATTCATAGCGTTCTGAGACGAGTCGGTCTCCGACCGTGAGGATGAGTCCCGGTTCGTCCTCGATCATAAGTATTTTATGCGCCATCGGGTGCTCCTTCGTATTTAGGCAGGGTAACGGTAAATGCGGTGCCCATACCGGGTTTCGACTCGAGGACGATCGATCCTCCGTGCATGCGGACTATCCTTCGAGCGAGGTTGAGCCCGATTCCGTTTCCCGGAATTTGACCGCTCACGGCGCGACGTCCGCGAACGAACGGCTCGAAGATGGATTTTCGCTCTTTCGCGGGGATTCCGGGCCCTCGGTCGCGAAATTTAACGACGACGAATTTTCCCGGATTTTTGCGGGTGTTGCCGTCGGAGACGATGACGCTGATGCCGAGGTATTTGCCTTCCCGCGCGTGTCGAACGGCGTTTTGCGCGAGATTTTGGAAAACCGACTCGAGCGCGATTCGGTCCCCGAGCACGAAAACCGGACGATCGGGCATGATGACGTCCGTGCGGAATTCGGCCTCTGTCCGTTCAGTCTCGGTGAAGCGCAAAGCCGCGTCCACGAGGTCGGCGACGAGGCACGGATGCAACTTCATCCGTACCAGCGAACCCGTGTTTGCGTACAGCAAAAAATGCTCGATCGAGACGCCAAGCCTCGTCGCTTCCTTCCGTATCATTGAACCGTACTGTTCGGCCTTTTTTTGGTCCTTGACGAGCCCTCCTGAAAGATTTTGCGCGGCCGAAGAAATGACCGAGAGCGGCGTCTTGAGCTCATGGGTTATGGTCGCGATGAATTCCTGCTGGCTGAGCGCGAGCGCGTTCGACCTTCGGGTGCTCTCCGCGAGCGATACGATGAGTACGATGAGCAGTCCGACGATGCCGATGCTGATGATGGCGTTTTGGACCGTCGCCTTCCGCGATAATTCCTCGAGCGAACCGTCCCTATTCGAGATTTGAAGGCGATACGGCATGAAGGTTCCGGGCGAGATGCCCATGCGTATCGTCGCCGGCTCCGTTTTCGAACGTCGCTTGATGAACGACAGTGTTCCGCCCCCGAGCCCGTCCCCACCCGGGATGAGGGGAACAGATTGGTAAGTGGAGAGCGATAGGTCATCGATCAGGGGGAGCTCGATGTCCGGCTTTAGGAAGGACTCGTTCGCCTTTGGGTCAAGCGTCGAGAATACGACTGAGCCATCGCGAGAGTCGACGATTCGATACGCGTATAAATCGGTCGACGAAAGGCACTCGCTCGCGAGCGTCGGTATAACCGCGCGGAAAATCTCCGACATGTTCAGAGAGCACGCGATCGTCGCGTGGAAATCCTGGCCGATGAAAATCGGCATCAACACTTCCGCCCCCTCGTCGAAGTCTCGCTGGCGAAGTTCCATGCTCTCTCCCGTTTCGGAAAAATGAACGCCGTTCCAAACCATCGCGCGGTTATGCGCCTCGTCGTAGAGTCGAATCTCGCCGTACATCGAGGGGCTGATCGCGTAATATCGCCAAAAGGCGTATCGCTCCGCGAAGACCGCGTCGAGTTCTTGCGCGGACCGGTCCCGGACTCGAAGCAGGGACGGCAGGAACAGAATCTCGTCCGAGAGGCGCTTCGATAGCGCTTGGGCGGAATTAATCATGCTGTATTGCACGCGCTCCTTTTCCCGATGTCGAACCTCCTGAAGCCAGTTGAATTGGTTTCGCGCGAGGATGGCGAGCAGGGGAATGGTGACGAGGACTATGACCCACGAAACGGGGAAACGGATTTTCTTCACATGGAAAAGTTTATACTATTTCGCGATGGCTCGCCCGGGAAAAAACCGCTCCTCGCGCCGTTTTTACATGGTCGTAACACTTTCATATTTTTTTTTCCGTATGCTAATCATCGAGGTTTCGATGATTAGTCTCATAGGCGTGGAGAAACGCGCGAGTTCGACCAAGGTTTCCGCGTTCGGTCTCAGGGAAATTCGGTTGCTCGTGAAGCGGGGCGATTATCTCGTCGTCTCGGGGGAGGGCTCGTCCTCGTTGTTGGGGTTAATCGGACTCTTGGAGCGGGCTGACGGCGGGGATGTACTCATAGACGGAAAATCGGTAATCGGCTTACCCGAGGGGGAACGCGCCGCTCTGCGCGAAGAGCTTTTCGGTTTCGTTTTTGGGAGCGCGCTTATTCTCCCAAATTGCACCGCGCGTAAAAACTTGGAGATACCGATTCGCTTCGCGCGACTTCCACCTCGCGCGCGCCGAGGCCGGGCAATGGAGCTTTTATGCAAAGTCGGGTTGGCTGACCGCTCCGCGACGCCCGCAGCATCGCTTTCCGTCGTCGAGCGGCGAATGCTCGCGATAGCCCGAGGCATCGCGAATGACCCCGGGTACTTGCTCGTCGACGATCCCGTTGGCGATTTATCGCCGGGAGACGCTGATCTCGTACGGAGTCTTCTGATGAGGCTCAACGCGGAAGGTCTTGCGATCATTGAGTCGTCGTTCGCCGTGGAACCTCCGGCGGGCATTCCCGCGTTCGCGCGCCGGGCGGTGCTTTCGAACGGGATACTCATTTCCTAATCTCCGTCGCTGAGCGATTACCCGTCCTGTAGCGTCGGCGGCCCCAGGGTTATTGACGCTCTTTTATCGCGTCTCCTGCCACCGGTTCAAAAGCCATATGACGTTCGGATCGATGAGCTTGAGCGCCGCACCGCAGGTCGCGCAATGGAAGCGCCCATCGTCGCTCAGCGTTTTTTTCGCGCAGGAGATGCAGAAAGTCTTTCCGCACGTCGGGCAGGTTCCCGCAGGAAGGTCATCGGGAGGCTGGTCGGCTATCCGGAGCGAACCTTGCGCGGGTATATCCTTCGGCACTCGCCACGTCCTTCCGCACGCGGCGCAGGGTATCTTGTTCGTGCTTGAGTTCTCTACGTCCCTCGTCAGCTCGTCCACCCTGCTTGAGCGCTCAATCGTTTGCAGTTTATTCAGAACGTCGACGGCTTTTTTCGACTTATTCGTTCTCAGATAGTGCGCGGTTAAGTCCGCGAGAATGTCGGGATCGCCCGGAAAATCCTCGAGCCCCTTAATGAGGGAAACTTCCGCTCGCGCGTACTCGCCTTTCCTCCCGCCGAGATAGGCGATTAGCCGATAGGCGCGCGGGGACGGCGAAAGATCAATCGCACGGGCGAGGAGATCGTCCGCCTCGTTCAGCATGTCGAGTTCCAGGCAATTCGCCGCGCGATCCATCAGGAGTTCGGGGTCAAACGGGCGCCGCCTGAGCGCCTTGACGTACCACTCTTCCGCTTCTTCCGAGCGACCGTCCTCGACGAGCAAATTGGCGCCGGCGCGAAGCGATTCGGGATCGTCGCCGTCAAGGGACGGCAAAAATTCGTCAAGTTTACCGCGTCGTCGCGCGATTTCCGCTCGGTTCACGAGAACGGCCCGTTCGTTCGGCAAGAGGGCGCGCGCCCTATCCGCGTTCGCCTCCGCACCGTCGAGGTCGCCGTCTTGAAGCGCCTTCATCGCCGCGAGATTCCTCGTCCATCCGTCGTCCGGTCCCGCGTCGAGGGCTTCCGCGAGCTCGTCGTCGCAGGGAAGTCCCGCGAGAAAAAGCGATTCGGCGAGACGGAATTTATACGGGGCGAATGTCGGCTCGAGCTCGGCAGCTTTTTTGAAGGAGTCGATCGCGCGCTCGGTTTCTTTTTTTTCCGATGCGATGAGCCCGCTTAGGTACCAGACGGCGGAATCCGAGGTCTCTAGCCCGATCGCGCGGGCGAGCTGCGTCTCTGCCTCTGTTTCATCGCCAATCGCGTAAAAATACTTGCCGGCGAGTCCCGCGACGCGGGCGTCGTCCGGGGCGCTCGCCTCAAGCCGTTCGACGAGACCGGCGAGGTCGTCGTACGCCTCTTCCGCAAGGAATTTATTCGCCGCTTCGAGCCACGCCCCGACGGCGCGCGGGGTATCCCCGAAAGCGAACGCCTCGTTTCCCTCGTGAAGCCGAAAAAGGCCCTGCTCCGGCAAGAGTTCGGCCGCTCGGCGATACGCGTCGGCGGCGCCGGCGTGATTCCCTTTCCACTTGAGGAGATGTCCCTCCAAGTTCGAGAGAAAGGGCGACGCGCGTACCGTCGCCTGGGGCGCCGATGAAACGAGATCGTCGAGCTCCACGAATCTGTTTTGCAAATAGAGGATTCCCCCGAGCTCGGCGCACGCTTCCTCGTGGGTTTTGTCGAGCGCGAGAGCCTTGCGGACCTGATGCTCAGCCTCGGGCACGAGTCTCTGCGCGAGGTAGGCCTGCCCGGAAAGCAACAGTTCCTCGGTTCCCGGTTCGCGGTCGCGCCACGCTTTCTTGAGCTCAAGGATCGCGGGGACGTATTTCCCCATCGCGTACCAGGTGCGCGCGAGATTGATGCGCGCGTCGGGGGATATTTTGATGTATTGGTTCCACCTCGTCCCGAGCGCCTCGACCTCCATCGGCCGTGAGTCGACGGCGAGCGCGCGAAGCGTTGCCTCGTTTTTCTCTCGTTCCGACCAGTTTTGGGCGGCAAACGCGATGCGTCCCGCCGCCTGTATCGTATCGTCTTGGCAGGAGGCGACCCAGCGGTCGTTGACGATGATCGTCAGCGTCGTACCTTGGGCGATGACGCGGAGCGAGTACACGTTTGGGTCGGTTTCGTACGGAGCCTTGTCGCCGTCAACGTCTTGCGGCGCGTCGCCCTCTCCCGTCTCGGTCCACCCGAGTATCGGAACGGGCGTGCCGTTCACGACAGCGTCGATTCGGACGAGGCCTTCGTCCGAAAGCAGTATCGCGTAAAAGGTCGAGTCCGACAAATAGCGCGCGAGGATGCCGGCGGCCATGGTTCCCGCTTGCGGAAAGCCCGTCGCCGTAGCTTTTTTTTTCGGGGCCGTGGTGGCGTTCGGGAAGGTTATGAGGCTCTCGAGGGCGAAATCCTTATACCTATAGATCGGGTTAACGGTCCAGACGTAGACGTTTTTTTTATGTATCGAAAGGGAAAGGCCTGTTGGCGAAATTTCGGCGGCGTACGATTCTCCCCGTTCCGGCTGGAAGCGCGACCGTTTTCGAAAATCCGTTTTCCAGAATTCCTCCGGGGTATCGTCTGGGTCCGCGATCTCGTCGTTTCGGGAGCCGAGGACCCGTTTCAGAAAATTGAGCATACGAAAGTTAAATTACCCCAAACGGGAGAGAGTGTCTACGGAAAAATCGACGATGTCCCGGATGCGCGCCGCGCTCCACGATCGGCCCTGAGCCGGCATCGGCCCGCCCCTAATCGCGTCCGGCCGTTCCCGCACGAAGGCATCCCCGATGGCCGGGAATAATTCCGTACGGTAGGCGATATCAGCCCATGTTTCCCCCTCGTGCCAGCAGGTCACCATATCCGGCGTATTGCCATGGGCTCGAGTGATTTCGGCGACGCGATATTCGGCGAGATGCATCGCCGTGCACGTATCCCATCCGGTTCCGATCATGACGACGATCGCTCCGCGGGCGTAAAGCGATCCGAGCGGCGATTTCTCCCCTAATCCGGTCTCCCGTTCGTGGCCAGCTAGGAACGTCGCCGCGTTCGGGCCGCGTGCGCAAAATGAAAGGGTAGGGTGGGCCGAGCGGAGCGTTCCGCGCGCGGCCCTGAACGTTTCGGCGAGGATTCCCATTTCTTCGCAGGTTTCCCCGCCATGGGCCGGCATGACGAGGGTGATTCCCCTCGACTCGCAGGCTCTAACGAGTTCCGTGAGCGCGCCGCGCGCCTCGCCCCGCTTCGGGCCGAACGATGAAAAAGACGAATGCACGAGGATGCTCGGCTGACTGGGACGCTCGGTTTTCCATAGCGCTTCAATCGAATCGAATATCGCGGAAAACAGTCGCCGCTCCTCGCCGCGAGTGCCAAATATCATAGCCATTTTTTTCGTTTAAAGAACGCGATAAGGCCGACCGCTATGGCGACCATCGCCCCCCAAAAAATGGGGTATCCGAGCGGCGCGCTGAGTTCGGGAATGTACTTAAAATTCATGCCGTAGACGCCCGCGATAAAGGTAAGCGGGATGAAAATCGTCGAAATGATGGTAAGTACCTTCATCACCTCGTTCATCCGATTCGAGAGATTGGACAAAAAAACTTCCTGAATGCCCGCCGCGGTCTCCCGATAAAACTCCAGAACCTCGATCGCCTGGATGGCGTTTTCATGGAGATCGCGCAAAAACGGCGTGAGCCCCTCGCTCATCAGCGGCGACTCCCCGTGAAGAATTGAAGCGACGGCGTCGCGAATGGGCCAGAGCATCCGACGCATCCGATTGAGATCGGCTCGAGCCGCCTGTAATCCCGACATAAACGCCGTGGTGTCCCTCTCCGTCGCGCTCGATTCCTCGAATTTCTCCAGCTTCGCGCCGAGTCGCTCAAGGACGGAAAAGTAATTATCCACGATGACGTCGAAGAGGGCATAGAGCAGATAATCGCAGCCGGCCTTTCGCAGCCGGCCTGTTCCCGCCTTGAGCCGCTCGCGAACCGGCCCGAAACAGTCCCCGTTGGCCTCCTGGAACGTGATGAGCGCGGTATCGGTCAGCGCGAAGGCGACTTGCTCGTAGTCGACGGAGCCGTCGGGGGCTTGCCCGGGAATTTTCGTGATGGCGAAAAGATAGTCGCCAAAATCCTCGATTTTTGGGCGATGCTCCGTATTCAAAATATCCTCGACCGTCAGCGCGTTAAGGTGAAACGACGCGCACAACCGCTTAACGCTTTCGACGTTCCCGAGCCCGTTGACGTTTATCCAATTGACCTGCTCCGGATCCATCATCAGGATGATTTCCTCGATCGTTTCCGGCGTGACGACGGAAATGTTCTGCCCGTCGTATTGCATGAGCGAGTACGTCGCCTCCGAGGGCTCGCGGTCGCCGATGTATACCGGCGTGCTCGGGGACGAGCCCGGGCCGTTTGATCCGACCGCCTGGAATATCGGCGCGATTTTTTTTTTGCTATCCATACCCGAAAGAATACCGCGCGGGAGTCGGTCGCGCAAATCCCCCAGCGTGCGCATCGGCTTGACAGGATGGAGGAAAGGGTCGAATGTTTCCGCATTGGAGGATTTTTTTATGCCCTCTTGGATCACTAACGCCGTTTTTTACGAAATCTACCCGCAAAGCTTTCAGGATTCCAACGCCGACGGGATCGGCGACATCCCCGGAATTATTTCCCGCCTTGATTACATCCGCGACCTCGGATGCGACGCGCTGTGGATAAACCCGTGTTTCGAGTCGCCTTTCATGGACGCCGGATATGACGTTTCCGATTATCGCCGAGTCGCGCCGCGCTATGGCACCAACGATGACCTTGCCGGCCTGTTTCGCGCGGCTCACGCGCGCGGCATGCGCGTCATCCTCGACCTCGTTCCTGGTCATACCTCGATCGAGCATCCCTGGTTTTCCGAGTCCAAGAAAGCGGAATCAAACGAATTGAGCCATCGGTATATATGGACCGACAGCGTGTGGAAGGGAATCGAGAACGTATCGTCCGTGTCGGGTTCGTTGCGGGGGATTTCAGATCGGGACGGCTCGTGCGCGCTCAATTTTTTCACGACTCAGCCCGCCCTTAACTACGGATTCGCCGCCCCTTCCGAGCCATGGCAGCTTTCCTTCAGGTCTCCCGAGGCACTCGCCACGCGCGAGGCAATGAAGGACGTCATGCGCTTTTGGCTCGCGATGGGCTGTGACGGTTTTCGCGTCGACATGGCGGGATCTCTCGTGAAAAACGATCCGGGGCAGGAGGCGACAATAGAGCTTTGGCGCGATTTCCGCTCCTTCCTGGACCGTGACTATCCAGAGGCCGCGATTATTTCCGAGTGGGGCGAGCCCGATAAATCCCTGCGCGGCGGATTTCACATGGACTTTCTTTTGCATTTCGGGCCATCGCACTACCTCGACCTTTTTCGCGCGGAGTCACCGTATTTCTCGCGGAAGGGATGCGGCGACCTTTCATCCTTCGTCGCGCATTACCGCGAAATATACGAAAAAACCGACGGCAAAGGACTCATCTGCGTGCCGTCCGGCAATCATGATATGGCGCGAATCGCGGGAAAGCTCGACGAACGGGAATTAAAACTCGCGTTCGCGTTTTTGCTTTCGCTTCCGGGCGCGCCGTTCATCTATTACGGGGACGAAATCGGCATGCGCTACCAAGCGGGGCTTACCAGCAAGGAAGGCGGCTACGAGCGAACCGGGTCGCGGACCCCGATGCAGTGGGATTCGCGCGCAGTGAACGCGGGCTTCTCGAATGCGCCTCCCGATCGTCTCTATCTCCCCATCGATCCCTCGAATGATCGGCCGACGGTTGATCGCGCAAGAAACCGCGACGATTCCCTCTTCGCCGAGATTCGTCGGCTCATCGCGCTCCGCCGCGCCCATGCATCCCTCGGCGGCGCGGCGCGCATTTCCTTCGTCTGCGACGGGAAAGCGGGCGGTCCGCTCGCTTTCATCCGCGAATCCGACGCGGAGCGCGTTCTCGTGGCGTTTAACCCCGGAACGAAAAAGGCGACCGTGCCGATCGAGCGGCTTGGGCGAGTTGACGCCGCTTTTTATTCGCTCGGCGGTGGCGGCGCTCCGCGCGGCGACGCGCTCTTACTCGAACCGGAGTCTGCGGCTTTTTTCTCGCTTCGCTGATCGCCCCTCGAGATGCGCGTCTTCGCGCGGAAAGGGACCGCTGTCATTATTGACTCGCGATCGTTCGATTTCCCTCGGTCCCGACGATGGAGACGCGTAGCGTATACTCGTACGCCGTTTCCTCGAAGTTCGTAACCTGCACGCGAACCGCGACGCCGAGTCCGTGGGTTTCCGAGCGAATGCGTTTGGTAAAGGGATACATCCTCGCTCCCGCCTCGACGAACGCGGTCGGGTTCGTTTCCTGCCAAATCGTCGACGCGGCCGCCGCGGTCGCGGTGAGGAGCCTTTCCTCGCGGATTCCCCCGGCCGCCGTTACGAAAAACTCGACGGGCTCAATCGGCGAAATTCCCGCGTCGACGCCCGCGTAGGACTCGGCGTATCGCCGGTGCGTGTCGGGGACGGAATTGCTCCAGGTTGGGCCGCTTTCTGCGCCGATCATGCAGCTGACGGTGATAATCCGTTCAATGACGCTTTGCCTCATTTTTACGCCCGCGAGGAGCGGAAACGCTTGGATATCCAGCGAGCGGATTTTTCCGCCTATTTCCGACGGACTTACCCTTTTACTCTCGACGCCGCCGCCAAAGGCGATAGCCGCCCTTCCGGCCGGCCGGCTATGCGTAACGTCGTAGGCAAATCCTACTTCGAGATTGCCTTGGCGGAATTGCGCGCCGACCGAAAATCCTCGTTCCGAATACATTGTCCGATCGAAGCTCGTGCCCCAATGGAGCCCGTCTCCCGCGTACACGAAGCCAGCGAAGGGATTGACCCCGAGAAAACCGTTCCACGCCTCAAGGGAGACACCCGCCGTTTCCCTGAAAAAAGCGTTGGTGGCCGCCTCCGTCGCGGAAAAAAATTGTATTGGGATGGCGCTCCATGATTCGCGGGCAAAAACGGTAAAGGCTCCCGAAAGGGCCACCGGATCGCGCGCGTAATCGTACGTTACGGGAACGCCCCGATTGTCCTCGTACACGTGATGAATGATCCGCTGCATTTCATATTGTCCGAAGTTTCCTACCGCGAGAAGGCCCGGCCCCGCCTCGCATCCAAGGCTCGCGCGAGAGGCGTCGATCGAGAGGATTCTTTTCCTGAGCGAGAGGCTGATTAAGTCGACTCGTCCCGCCTGTGCTGCGCCGTCCGCCCGATTCGTTAGTCCGTTCAACGTGGATTCCATCGCCCAACCTCGGCCCGCCAGCCCGACATAGGCCCCAAAGGAGCGAAAGTCGTCCCAGTCGTTCGGCGACATCGCCGAATAAGAGTCGTTTTGCGTTTCTAGCCTGCAGGAAAAATCGTTGGTCGCCGCTGTTTTTCCGATGTTTCCTATCGGAATGTTTGCTTGGGCTTCGGCTTTGGTTCCGAGCGCGCACGCGACGGCGAGCGACAGAGCGACCGTTGCCCATGTTCGCGCCATAGGTTTAGTGTAATGGATTCACGCCTCGCTCGCTTGACGGGTGCCCGAAAAAAAAAGAGTCAGCCTTTTGGCTGACTCGTGAAGCGAAAGAACGGAGCGCGTTTTAGTGCGACAGCGTCGTTCTTCCGCTTGAGGTACTAATCGCGATGCGATTAGTACATGCCGTGGAGAAAAGCCAATACTCGGCTTTTCTCCCAGAAGTACTAATCGCGATGCGATTAGTACATTCCGTCCATTCCGCCCATGCCACCCATTCCGCCGGGAGCGGCCGCTGCGGGCGGGTTCTTCTCGGGCAGATCGGTGATCGCGCATTCGGTGGTCAGGAGCAAGCTCGCGACCGAAGCGGCGTTCTGGAGCGCGGATCGGGTAACCTTGGCCGGATCGATGATTCCGACTTTGACCATGTCGACCCACTCGTTCTTCGCCGCGTCGAAGCCGATGCCTTTTTTCTCGGCCTTGGCGTGCTCGGCGATGACTCCGCCGTCGGCGCCCGCGTTTTCCGCGATCTGGCGCATCGGTTCCTCAAGGGCGCGCTTAACGATCTTGAACCCGATTTTTTCGTCGTCGGAGAGGTTCGCGATGTCTGCTTTGTCGAGGGCGGTAGAAGCCTGAATGAGGGCGAGTCCGCCTCCGGGGACGATTCCTTCCTCGAGCGCGGCGCGCGTCGCGGAAAGGGCGTCTTCGACGCGGTGTTTCTTCTCTTTCATCTCGACTTCGGTTACGGCGCCGATATTGATGACGGCAACGCCGCCGGCGAGCTTCGCGAGGCGCTCCTTGAGCTTCTCTTTGTCATAGTCGGAAGAGGATTCCTCGATCTGCGCCTTGATCTGGGCGACGCGATCCTTGATGTCCTTCGCCTTTCCGGCTCCGTCGACGATGATGGTGTTGTCTTTGTCGATCTTGATGCTCTTCGCCTGGCCGAGCTGGCTGATGTCGGTGGCTTCGAGCTTAAGGCCGAGTTCCTCGGTGATTACTTCGCCGCCGGTGAGGATCGCGATGTCCTCAAGCATGGCTTTGCGGCGGTCGCCGAATCCGGGCGCCTTGACCGCGCAGGTCTTGAGCGTTCCGCGGAGGCTATTAACGATGAGGGTCGCAAGGGCTTCGCCGTCAACGTCCTCGGCGATGATGAGGAGCTGGCGTCCGGTCTGCGCGATTTTCTCGAGCAGGGGGAGCATGTCCTTCATGTTGGAAATTTTCTTGTCGTGGATGAGGATGTAGGGATTCTCAAACACGGTTTCCATTCGCTCGCGGTCGGTCACGAAGTACGAGGAAATGTACCCGCGGTCGAACTGCATGCCCTCGACGAAGTCCGTGGTCGTTTCCATGGTCTTCGATTCCTCGACGGTGATGACGCCGTCTTTGCCGACTTTCTCGATGGCGTCGGCGAGTATCTTGCCGATTTCTTCGTCGTTGTTCGCGGAAACGGAAGCGACGTGCGCGACTTCCTCGGAACCCTTAATCTCTTTCGAGTTCTTCTTGATTTCATCGACGGCGATCGCTACTGCCTTGTCCATGCCGCGCTTCAGCTCGATGGGCGTCATTCCCGCGGCGACGTACTTCAGTCCTTCCTTGACCATGGAATAAGCGAGGACCGTCGCGGTGGTGGTGCCGTCACCGGCGACGTCGTTGGTCTTCGTGGCTACTTCTTTCAGAAGTTGGGCGCCCATGTTCTCATAAGGGTCTTCGAGCTCGATTTCCTTCGCGACGGAAACGCCGTCTTTGGTGACGGTGGGGGCTCCAAATTTCTTGTCGATGAGCACATTGCGACCCTTCGGCCCGAGGGTGACTTTTACCGCGCGCGAGATCTGCTCGACGCCGGAAAGAAGTTTCTTGCGGGCTTCTTCGTTAAACTTCAGCTGTTTAGCCATTTCTTTTCTCCTTATGCTTTATCCTTAATCCGGATGCAAATAAAGATATGAGGGAATTCCCCCTTCAAATTTGGGGGATTCCTCTATAAAATAATGAAAAACGGATGATCCGGCAACGGGTTTCGCGTTTTTTCCCGTATTAAGGAGGTTGACTATGGCGTCTCATGCGTCTCCGATTCGTTGGGGTATCGTCGCGACCGGCGGAATCGCCGCGAAGTTCGCCGAGGCCTGCTCGTTCATCGCGTCCCACAGCGGAGGGAGCGTTCTTTCGGCCGTCTCTTCGCGCGATGCGGCGAAAGCCGCCCAATTCGCGGAGAAGTGGGGAATCCCGAAGTCTTACGGCTCGTACGACGAGCTTTTCGCCGACTCCGCTATCGACGCCGTCTACGTCGCGACGCCGCATGCCTTTCACGCGGCCCTTTCAATCGCGGCTCTCAAGGCCGGCAAACACGTTTTGTGCGAAAAACCCGTAAGTCTCGGCTTAAAGGAGTTTTTGCCGGTTATCGAGACGGCTCAGCGGAGCGGGCTCTTTTTTATGGAAGCGATGTGGATGAAATTCAATCCATCCATCAGACACGCGCTTTCGTGGATTCAGTCCGGGGCGATCGGAACGGTAAAAACCGTTCGCGCGGACTTTTTCCTTGATCGCCCCTTCGATCCCGCCCATCGATTGTATAATCCCGCGCTCGGCGGCGGCGCCCTGCTCGACGTCGGCATATATCCGGTTACGTTCGCGGTCATGGCGGCCGGCCGGGAAAAACCGTCGAAAATATCTTCTATACTAAGCGATGCCCCGACCGGCGTCGATCTTTTTTGCTCGCAGCGCCTGGGTTGGGATTCCGGCGTTACCGCCGACCTTTCGAGCTCCATAAACCTTATCGGAATCGAGCAAACGCGTTCGGCCCTGGTCATCGGCACGAAGGGCGCCATCGTCATTCCTTTTTTTTGGATGGCGAAAGAGTCTATCCTTCTCGACGCCGAGGGGGCTGAGGTCGAGGTGTTCCGCGCTCCGTTCGACTGCAATGGGTATGAGTACGAAATTCGCGAGGTGGAATCCTGTCTCTCTCGCGGCCTCACCGAAAGCCCTGTACAAACCTGGGCCGATT
>QKAR01000063.1 GCA_003246335.1 Spirochaetales bacterium
AGCCAGTCGGCGGCCTGAAACGTTCCGCACACGAGTACCATGCCGAGTTCCGAGCAGCCATACCGCCCGATATAGTACTCGGGAAGCTTGATGGGATCGGACACGACGCGAACGCGCAAATCCGAGAACATGCGGGACAGCTTGCCGACCGTACCCAGCGCCGTCGCGTCCTCGGATGAAGACCCCTCGACGCGCGCGTTTTCCGTCCGAGAGGCGAAAACGTACGAAAGAGCCGCGCGGTCTTTCGACAAATGCGCGTCCTCGGAAAGGCGGTGCAACCGATCGGGCGCGTCGGCTGGATCGAAGACGAAGTGGCACCACTTCCCGTTGCGAAGCCCGGGAAACGGGCAAACGCCGTCGTGCGGGCAGGGCGAGTCCACGCGAAAGCCCTGCCGCAGAAACGCGTCGCGAAGGAGCGAAACGAAACGCCCGGCGCGGGGAACGCCCGGCTCAACGATCAGCATCGAGGCGGAAGGCGCGGCGTAGCTCGCCAATTCCTCGGAGTGGCGTTTCGCCTGGGCCTCGATCGGCGCCGGGTTATCCCAATACAGCTCGTTAAACATATTGGCGCTCGCGACGAACGAAACCTTGCGTCGAAGGGAAACGCCAAACTCGCCCTTTACGCGAACGATTTCCCAGGGAGCCTCGCCCGTGCGCGCGGCGAGCGCGAGAAAAATTTCCTCGCCGAGGGATAGCGCCTGCTGGGAAATATCCACGCAAAACCAGGTGATTTTCCGCGCGCGCAAATCGGGTCGGGAAATCCAAAGGGCGAGAGGAAGCGTGAGCGGACCGGAGCCGAGGTCTACGGCGGCGTCTCCGTCCTTGAGGTCGATCTGAAGCGAGGGCAGTAACCGCGTCAGGCGCACGAGGTTCCACCAGGAATAATAGCGGACGTACGCCGATAAATGAGCCGGATCGTTTAGGTATCCGACGCGCCGGTCGCCGCGCTCGTCGGTGAGCTCGTGCGAGAGCTCGCGAATGTGGGCCGGAAGGTCATGAAGCCTGCGCGAATCGAGCGGGGACACCGATTGCACGATGTCGGAAAACGCGGCGAGAAGGCTCGCCGTCTCTCCGGTCGGCGGCGTGAAAGCCGTCGCGAGTTTTTTCGGCGCGTCGAATCGGGCGCGCGCGCGCGGCGAAGGGCCGCGCTCTGATGGATCGCGCGGGCCGCGCGCGCCACCGCCGTCTCGGGGACCGAAGCCCCGATTTCCGGCGGCGCGGGCTGAGCCGCTTGCCGCGCCCCCGCGCTGAGCCGAGCCGCGGGAAGGCGCTTCGGCGGGGGAGCCGCCTCTCGAGCCTCTCTTGTCGCCGGAGGCGCGTTTCTTGTCGTCGCCCGGGCGCTCGGGGCGGCTTCTTTTTTTGCTGTCGACGATATTTTGGTAAAAGGGCTTTTTCGGCCCGTCGTTTTTCTCGCTCATATATTTCGTTCCTTCCATTTTCGCGCGATGCCGTACAACTCCGTCAGCTTCGCGCGCAGATCCTCGATCGCGTCCTGCGTCTGCCGGAGCCCGGGTTCGGTTAACTCGGCGAGCAGGCGCTCGCCCGCGCCGCCGATCGTGTATTTTTTTTGCTGCACAAGATATTTCACGCGCTCGATCAGCTGAACGTCCCTCGATCCGTAGAACCGACGACCCTCGCTGTCCTTTCGGGGCCGGATGAGGGGGATGGTTTCCTCCCAGTACCGAAGGACGTGTGCCTTTATGCCCGTAAGCCGCTCGACTTCCCCGATCGAATATTCCGCCATCGCGCCGTCGTTACCCTTCGCGCTGTTCCCACTTGCGCCGGCTTCCCTTCACCTCGAGCACGATCGGGATTCGGTCGAAGCCCAGGTCCGCGCGGATGCGGTTGCGGATATAGGCGAGGTACGAGGTCGTCACCGCCTCTGGCCGCGTCGCGAACACGAGGAACCGCACGGGGTTAGCGCTCGTCTGCGTCATGTAGCGAATCTTAAACTGATTGACGCGTCCCTGCGGGGGCGGCGACGCGGCTACCCAATCGCTCAGGGCGAGGTTGAGCGCGCTCGTGTCGATTTTCCGCGACAGCTGGCCGAAAAGCTCGATGGCCATGGTCAGGAGCTCCGAGACGCCCGATCCATTCAGCGCGGAAAGCGGCAGCACGGGCGCGTATTCCATGTGGCCGAACAGGTACTTCATCTCGGTCTCGACGTCCTTGAACTTTTTGTCGCCGCGAACCGTATCCCATTTGTTGAGCACGAAGATGACGCCAATGCCGGCGGACGAAGCGTGCGCGATTATTTTTTTATCCTGCTCGGCGAGGCCTTCCTGCGCGTCGATCATGTGAAACACGATGTCCGCGTTCTTGAGCGTCTTGATCGCCCGGTTCACCGAGTAGTATTCGATGTCCTCGTGCACGCGCGATTTTCGCCGAATGCCGGCGGTGTCGAGAACCTGGAACTTATGCCCCTTGAACTCGAACTCGCCCTCGACGACGTCCCTCGTCGTGCCCGCGACGTCCGAGACGATCGACGCCTGCGTGCCGGTAAGACGGTTGGAGAGCGTCGACTTGCCGGTGTTCGGCTTCCCGACGATGGCGACGCGGATACGGCGCTCCTCCTCCCCTTCCTCGACCTTCGAGAAATCGAGTCGCGAAACGATGAGCTCGCCGAGTTCCAGGATATTGTCGCCGTGCTCGGCGCTGATGCACAGGATGTCCTTAAAGCCGTACTGAAGGAAATTATACGCGTCTGCCTCTCGCCTGCCGCCCTCGGTCTTGTTGACCGCGACGATGAGTTTTGACCAATGCGGGCGCAAAAGAGAGATGAACTCCTCGTCCTCCGCGGTCGCCGGCCCCGCCTCTAGCAAAAGCAGAATGCCGTCGGCCTTCTTGAGGGATTGAAGGGTCTTCTCGACGACCATCTCGTCCATCGCGGCGTCGGGTGTGCCGGCGACGCGCTCAAGCTTGAAGCCACCCGTGTCCATGACGCGCACGGGCTTGCCCTCGATGAACGCGACCGACTCGATCGGGTCGCGCGTGACGCCCGGAGTCGGGTCGGTTATCGCGCGTCGTTTGTGGAGCAGGCGATTAAAAAGCGTCGACTTGCCGACGTTCGGCCTGCCGACGATCACGAGCAGCGGTATATTGCGATAGGATTTCGAGTCGTCGAAAAAATCGCCCTCTTCGGGAATGTCCACGCCCTCGGCGTCAAATTCTTCGCGTTTCATAAGTCTTTCATTCGTTCCTGTACCAGACGGCGCACGTCGCGCGCCGCCGAAAGTCCCATCGCGGCGCCGGCCAGGGCGGCGGCCTCCGCGATCGAGACTTTTTGAATAAGTTCCTTCACCGGCGCGATGAAGGTCGGCGCCATGCTAAAGTGCCGCAAGCCGAGCCCCATGAGCAAAAACACGGCTGCGGGGTCGCCGGCCATCTCCCCGCACATGGAAACGGCGACGTCCTCGTCAAGCCCGGCCGCTATGGTTCCCCGGATGAGCCGGAGAACGGCCGGATTATAGCAATCGAACAGATGGGCGACTTTCGGGTTTTCCCGATCGACGGCCATCGAATACTGAATGAGATCGTTCGTCCCGATCGACATGAAGTCGACTCGACGAGCGAGTAAGTCCGCGCAGACGGCCGCGGAGGGAATCTCGATCATGACGCCGACCTTCAGGGCCGCGTTGAATCGAAGGCCCTCGCGGGAGCATTCGGCCTTCGCTTCCTCAAGCTCGGCGAGGGCCGCCTCAAGCTCCTCGGCGCACGAGATCATCGGGAACATAATCCTGAGGTCGCCGAAAAAGCTCGCCCGAAGGAGGGCGCGCAGTTGCGTCTTAAACACGTCCCGACGATCGAGGCAATACCGAATGGCTCGCCATCCCAACAAAGGATTTTTCTCGGCGAGGTCCATTTGCTCGCCGAGCATCTTATCGGCGCCGGAGTCGAGGGTTCGGATGACGACCGGCTTCCCGCCCATGTTTTCGACCGCGGCCCGATACGCCTCGAATTGCGCGTCCTCTCCGGGCAAGTCCGCGTCGCCGAGGAAAAGGAATTCGGAGCGAAAAAGACCGACGCCCTCCGCGCCTTCGGAGACGGCGATCAAGGCGTCGTCGGGATGGGCGATATTCGCGAGCAAAGTCATCCGAACGCCGTCGGCGGTTTCCGCCGGCGTTTTCGCGAACCGTTCACGGGCCTCGTCGGTCGATTCCCGGCGCCGAGCGTCGGCAAGGGCTTTCGAGCGATACGAACCGACGACGTCGGCCGTAGGGTCGCAAATGACGACTCCGTCGTCCGCGTCGAGCACGATGGTCTCGCCGTCCTCGATCGCGTCAAGCAACCCGTGCACGCCCATGACGGCGGGTATGCGCCAGGAACGGGCGAGAATGGCGACGTGACTCGTCGCGCCGCCTTCCTCGAGCGCGATGCCGGCGAGGCCCATTCCCTTCAATGACAGAGCCTCGGAAGGGCGAACGTTCCGCGCGGCGAGGATGGTTCCCGGCGGAATAAACCGATTTTGCGTCCCGCGCTGGGCATTGGGGGTATGCTCGAGCAAATGACCGAGAACCCGGTCAAAGGCGTCCTCGATATCGACGGCGCGCTCGGCAAGGTAGGCGTCGCCGGTCGCGCGCAAAATTCCCGCGCTCTCGTCGACCTTATCCTTGAGGATGGCCTCGACGTTCCATCCGGTCTCGAACAGAGCGGATTTAATTTGCGGGATGAATTCCGGGTCGGAAAGCATCATGAGATGGGCGTTGAGAATGTCGGACTGTTCCTTGTTCGATTTGTCGAGGAGATGGGTTATTTCGGCCCTCGAACGATCCAACGCCCGCTCGAATCGGTCCCACTGGGAAAGGGCCTCGCGCTCATCGACGCGAAAACGGGGAACTGACACCGGGGCCGCGTCGGCTAGGCGAAAGACGGGCGCTACGACGAGCCCGCGCGAAGCCGACAAACCTTCAAGCTTTCTCACATTGTCAACTATAACGGAAAAAAACGGCCTTGCATACACCGATGATTCATCGTATCATAACCGCATGCCTGATAAAAAGAGCAAAAAAAACGGCACCTTGGGAATTCTCTTCTGGGTTGCCTTCATTCTGCTCATCATTGTCCTTTTTTTCCTTAAAAAATCGAATATTTCCGAGACGCTGAACCTCTTGAGCGAAAAAAATAGCTCAAACGGCGGTGTTACGAAAACGGAACAACCCGATGCTCCTACGACCTCGATTCAGCAGGATTCTTCCGGGGACATCGTCGTCTCGAGAAAAGACGATGCGCAAACGCAAGCCCTCTCGCCCGAGCCAGTGGCGCCCAAACCCGCCGCGACGGTAACTGAAACGCCGACGAAAGTTTCGCCGACGGAACCGGCGAGTCAATCGGCACCGACGCCCGCCGCCGCGGCGAAACCCTCGGTTACGCCGGAGAAGCCGACCGCGCCCAAAAAAACGACGACGACGACAGCGGCGAAAACGACCGCGAAAACGACGACGGCCGCAGTCGCGACGCGCAAAGCCACGGTTTTTTTCGTTAAAATCGACGACGACGGGAAAGTTATCCGCCAGCAAACGAGCCGAGAAGTCCCCAAAACGGATTCTCCGCTCGCGGAAACGCTCGACGCGCTCTTTAAGGGCCCTTCGGCGACCGAGTCGGCTAAGGGCTATCGCTCGCTCATCCCGCAGGGAACGCGTCTGCTCTCGACGGTCGTGAAAGACGGAGTGGCGACCGTGAACGTCAGCGAGGCGTTTCAATTCAATCAATTCGGCATCGAGGGATACCTCGGCCAGCTTTCGCAAATCGTATTTACCGCGACCGCTTTCCCGACCGTGACGTCGGTGCAATTCCTGATCGAAGGCCAGCGCCGCGAATACCTCGGAGCCGAAGGCGTATGGATCGGCACGCCATTATCTCGAGATAAGTTTTAACCCGAAAACCCGCGCGAAGGAGAGGGACGGTGAACGGAATGGTTTCTGACGAAGCGACTAACCCAATACCAACTCTCGCCGCCGCGCTTGAGCGGGCGGTGGCCAGCGCCTTCGTCGGCCCAAGGGCCACGGTCAGGATAGCCGTCCTCGGCCTTCTCGGCGGCCTTCACGTCCTTATCGAGGATATTCCCGGCGTCGGAAAAACGACGCTCGCCTCCGCTCTCGCGAAGGCGGCCGCGCTGCGCTTTTCCCGCATACAGTTCACTCCCGACATGCTCCCCGGCGACGTGCTGGGCATGAACGTATGGGACCCGACGAGTAGGGAGTTCGTGTTTCGCGAAGGCCCCGTAAACGCGTCTTTCGTCCTCGCCGACGAGCTCAACCGAACTTCTCCCCGAACGCAGTCGGCCTTTCTCGAGGCGATGCAGGAAGGGCAAATCACGGTGGACGGGAAAACGCGGGAACTGCCCAATCCGTTTTTCTTGATCGCGACGCAAAACCCCGCGAGTTTCGCGGGAACGTTTCCGCTTCCGGAGGCGGAACTTGACCGATTCGGACTTTCCTTCAGCCTCGGTTACCCCTCGAAGGAGGACGAAATCGAGATTTTGCGGAAAAAAACCTCGAACGAAACCGTTTCCCCGACGCATCCGGTGACTGACGCGGCGTCCATTGTGGCCGCTCGGGAGTATATCGACCGGGTGCACGTTTCCGACGCGGCGCGGGAATATATCGTGGCGCTTGTCAGAAAAACGAGGGAAAGCCCGGAAATCCGCCTGGGCGCGAGTCCCCGTGCCGCGGTGTTCCTCCAGCGGGCTGCGCGCGCGCGCGCAGCCGCCGAGGGGCGAAACTTCGTCCTTCCGGAAGACGCGGAGGCGATGGCGGAATACGCCCTCGCCCACCGAATAACCCTTTCGTCCCAAGCCCGGCTCAATCAAATCGACGTACGCCGCGCGATCGGGAACGTCTGCCAGTCAACCCCGAAACCGACGGGACTCTAACGAATGCGCCTGCGAATACGGCCGTTGCCATTTTTCGCGTACGTTTCGATTTCCGCCATTCTCGCGACCGTATCCGGGCTCGCAGGATTCCTGTCTGCGTTCGCGGCGGCCCTTCTCCCGACGTTTTTCGTCGTCTCGGTCTCGCATCTTTTTTTCTCCTGGAACCGATTCGCCTTTCACCAGGAATTTTCCAACGATCACCCGCAGAAGGGAGAAACCGTTTTATTTTCCGTTTCGATGGAAAACGACTCGTTTCTGCCGGCGGCCGAGGGAACCTGCGCATTCGCCAACCCCGGAGCAGCTACTCACCTCGACGCGTCTGCGCCCACGCCGACGCGCCCCCGGGAAAACGGCCGATACGCGACGGAAATACGCTGTTCGTGGAGAGGCACGTACGTGATCGGACTGACCGCCATTTCCTTTGAGGACGCGACCGGCATCGTCTCCATTGAGCAGTCCGTCGAACCGCGGGTGTTTTACGTGTACCCGGAACTGCTGACCCTCCCCGAAGGGGTCGATCGACTCGCGAGGGCGAGCGGCTCGGACACGCCGGTTTCCTTCTCGACCGAAAGCGATCTCTCCATCTTTGAGTACGTCGCGCCGATAATGCCGGGAAAACCCGCGCGGCATATCGCGTGGAAACGATGGGCCGCGACGGGAATCCCCGCGGAGACCGTCCATGGACACGCCCTTTCCCGCTCGCTGAGGATCGTCCTTGATCTTTGGCCGACGGAAGAAGGCGGAACCGAGCGGCTCTGCGCCGAGGACACGGCGATGAGCGCCGCTTTTTCCGTCGCGCGAAGGCTCGTGGGCGAGGAAATTCCCGTGGAACTGGTCTATGGCTCGGCTCGGTCCGGCATCGGAATTTTCTCCGAGCGGGATTTTTCCGAAGCGTTCGCGAAAACGACGAGCGTCATTTTCGACGATCCGAAATTCCCCGAGGCGGCGTTTAAAGGGGACGACGCGGCGCTCCTCATAACGACGAGACCCCTCGTCGGGACGCGCGGGGAAAAGGATCTGTATACGGCGTACGAAGAAGCCGTTAACGGCGGCCGCGTTCCGCATATGCTCCTCTGCCCGCCGCCGCGGCGCGCGGAAGTCGACAAAAGGGCCCTGGAAAGCCTCCAGGCCCTTAAACTCTCCCTCGCGGCGCCTGGTTCGCTCGCCCTGGCGGATTCCCGAAACGGGATGGAGGATATCGTCCGTGCCTTCGCGCCTTAACCTCCCGAGGACGTCGGCTCAAAATCGAAGAGGTCCGTCGCTTCCCGAAGCGGCGGGCCGACTCGCGTTGGCAGCGGCCACCGTGGCCGTCGTCGTCGGGCCGATTTGCGCCTTCGCGAGAATTCTTCACGCGGAAGGACCGCTCGCCGTTTTAGTTTCATGGGCCGGCTTTGTCGCGCTCGCGATACACGTATCGGCGAACGCCGGAGAGAAATCGCCGCGAGGCATCGCGGTCGGGGCGGGCGTCGCGGCAGCGATCGCGGGTTCTTTGGGGTCGCTCGCGACGCTCGCGCAACTCGCCGCGGCGAACCGATCGCTCGCAGAGGCGTGGCTGACGCTCGCTCGCGAGGGATACGCCTTCGGCTTTTTTTCCTATTTCGCCGCGGAGCTCTACGCGCTTTTTTTAATCGCGCAAGCGATTCTTTTCGCGCGACGGCGATGGATAGAGTTCGGCTTGGCGTTTTCGGCATCGCTCGCCCTCATCGCGGGAGTCGTCTCGGGGAAACAAATTTTACTCGCAATCGCGCTGATCTTCGCCGCGTGTTTTTTCGCCGCCGTCGGCGAATCGCGGCATCGAGCCCGAAGGTTTCGATCGGCGAGCGCTCCCGCGGCGGCGGCTATTATCCTTTCGCTTGTCTTCGCGCGCGTTCCAGCGCTAAACCCGCTCGCCCGCGTTTCCCCGCCGAATTTCGGCTCGCTCATCGCGCGCGTCGCGCCGTCCTTCCCGCTTCTCCGCGACGTTCCGGGATACGGCATCGGGGAAGACGCCGAATCGATGCCGCGCGCGGTTTACCGCTCGTCCCGCGCCGTTTTCGAAGCGCGCGGGGAGCCGTATTCGGTCCACTATCTCGAGGCCGCGCGGTACCGGGATTGGAACGGCGTCGCCTGGGTGCGGGACACTAATCCCGGCATTCCCGTGACCGTGACGAGATTGCGGACCGGCGAATCGCGTCCGACGCGAACGTTGCGCCTAACCCTGACGGACGACTTCAGCCCGACGTTGCCACTTGAGCGAGACACCGGGGAAGTGGCGGTCGCTCCCGGCGCTCCGCTCGGCGTAACGGCGAATCTCGGTTTTGGGGCGCGGTTCGAGCCAAGCGCCCGAAGGGGGTTTTTCGCCGATTTCGTGAGAGGCCCCGTATCCGAGTCGGCCCCGACGGGCGGAGCGCGCGCCGACTATCTCGGGGGCGCGAGCGAAAAATCGGCGCGCATCGATTCGTTGGCCGCCGAGCTGCGCGCATCGACCGAGGGCGATGCGGCATTCGTTAATGCGACGCTCGACTATCTGACGGAAGGCTATACGTACTCGCTCACGGCGAATTCCCCCGGGGGAACAGACGCGATCGAGTATTTTATCTTTACCGGGAAAAAAGGTTTTTGCCTGTACTTCGCGAGCGCGTTCATCGCAATCGCGCGGGCGGGGGGGATTCCGGCCCGACTCTGCGAGGGCTACCGCGTCACGCTCGACGAGTACGGGATCGGCCGAATTACCGGGAACAACGCTCATGCCTGGCCCGAGGTTTTGGTCGACGGCGAATGGAAAGCCGTGGAGCCGACGCCGCCGTATAGGGAAGGGAATCCATTCGCGCGGGCGGGAAAGCGAGACATAGCGACGCAAAGGCAGCTTGCGGCAATATTCGGGAAGGATCAAAACGCGCCGGAAAAATCCGCCGAGAAACGATCGCTCGACGGGCTAGTCGCGTCGGCGCGGAACCGGGCCATCGCCGCGATAGCCGCCGTTAGCGCGGCAATCGCGGCGATGGCCTTGCTTTGCGTTCCCAGAAGCGCGGCGGCGGCGGCGCGTGGGGATGCGCGCAAACTCGTTCGAAAATACGCGCGCTCGGGCGTCGAGTCCCCGGAAAAAATTGGATGGGTCGAGTGGGCGCAAAAGTCCGCACGGGCCGCGGAGAATGATTCGGCGGCGAACGCGGCGAGGCTCGCCGCTGAACGCATGATTCGTCTTACGTTCGCGCCGGCTCAAGCCGACAAACTCGCGTCGCGCCGACGGCCGCACCGGAAGATGGGTCGACGTCGACGATGAGCCCTCGAAGGGCGCCCCTCGAGTCGGGCAAGTCCATTTTGTACAGAACTTGGGAAATATTGCGCCTGATCGCGGTTTCGGGATCGGAGCCTATCACCGAGAACTCCGGGCCGGTCATGCCAAGGTCTGAAATATACGCCGTGCCGGCCGGAAGAATTCGCTCGTCGGCCGTCTGAACGTGCGTATGCGTTCCCGCCACCGCGCAAACTCGGCCAGAGAGGTATTGTCCCAGCGCCTCTTTTTCAAGATTCGATTCCGCGTGAAAATCGACGAAACAAATCGCGGGCGACGAGCCCGCGGGGATTCCGGAGATCGCGGCGTCGGCCGCGCGAAAGGGGCAGTCGAGCGACGGCATATCTTCCCGCCCTTGCAGGTTAATGACGGCGAAGCGACGCCCGTTTTTTTCCACGACGACCGATCCTCGCCCGGGCAACCCCGCGTCGCCAGGGAAATTCGCGGGGCGCAAAACGCGCTCATGGTCCGAGAGAACCGGCCAAAAATCTCGCTTCTCGAAAGAATGGTTTCCGCCGGTTATGACGTCAGCGCCCGCGCCCAAAAGGGCGTTCGCGTCGTCGGGCGAGAGCCCTATTCCCGAAGAGGCGTTCTCCCCGTTTATGACGGTAAAATCGATTTTTTCTTCCTCGATAAGGATGGGCAAAAGGGTCGTCGCGCAGCGCATGCCTACGGGCCCAAAAACGTCGCCGCCGAGAAACACTCGCACTAGTTCATTCTTCATCTAAGTATACCGCGGTCCTTAAGCTGTCTATGATGCCGTTCCGCCACGGAACGTCCCGCTCCTCGAGGGCTCGCACCGTGCGCTCGATATCGTACCGCACGCGGATCACCTCGAAACCGACGCGGTCTTCCTCTGCCGTCACCACGCCGAAGGCGGCGCGGTTATCGCGATCGAGGGGTTTCCCTAAGCTGCCGGGATTCATGATCCATGCGGAGGCAGCGGCGAGATAGCGGGGTATGTGAGTGTGCCCGCAGGCGTAAATGACGTCGCCCCCCTCGGAGAGGATTCCATCGTCGAGGGTTTCCTCGTCCGAGCCGTGGCGGCCGTGAATCATGTCGACGAGATAGCGTCCCGCCTTAAATTGATGGCGAATCGCCAAGCCCCGCAGCCATTCAAGGCTTTCGGGGGAAAGCTGATCGCGCGTCCATCGGCTGTGGATTACTCCGTCGGGACTGCCAAAATAGGGGTTGTGGTCAAGAGAGCGTTCGTTGACGACGTAGCGGTCATGGTTTCCGGCGAGATAGATGCGCCCCGGAAAATCCCGAAGCGCGCGAATGCACTCTTCGGGGAACGGCCCGAGATTAACGTAATCGCCCAAGAAATACACTGGCGCGCCCGAAAGTTCATGCCCCGCGATATAGTCGAAGAACACTTCGAGCGCGGGTAAATTTGCATGAATGTCGGAAGCCAAAATGAATTTCATTTAAGTAACCAATATAAACCAGTTTGGGCGGATTATCAATTCCAACCGCCCACGCGGCCTTGCCCGAGCGTTGCGAGGCGGCTATAGTGTGCGCATGAGGAAATTTTTCGCCATCGCGCCGATTCTTTTTTTAATCGCCGCGACCTCATGCTCGAGAGACTCGGGCTCGGCTCGGCTCGGGCCTCAACCGTTCAGGATAGCGTCAATGGCGCCCGCCTGCACGTCGGTGATAGTGAGGCTTGGGCTCGCGGACGCCCTCGTCGCCGTCGATTCCTGGTCCGCGCGACTGGACGGGGTTTCGCCGAACGTGCCGTCTTTCGACATGATGAAACCCGACGCCGAGCGTATCGCCGAATTGAACCCCTCGATTATATTCGTTTCCTCGATGACCCGGGACGGGGCGAACAGCGATCCCTTCAAGCCCATTTCCGACGCTGGCGCGACCGTGGCGTATATCCCGACGAGCCAGAGCGTGCAGGACATCCGGGACGACATTGAGAGAATCGCCAGCCTCGTCGGCAAGGAAAAAGAGGGAAAAGTCATCGTTCGGGAAATGGACGAACAGATGGAACGAGTCACCTCGGTCGCGCGGGCCATCCCGGAAGGCGAAAGGAAAACCGTCTACTTTGAAATATCCCCCGCTCCGTACCTGTACAGCTTTGGCTCCGGCGTGTATCTCGACGAGCTCATCGCCGACGCGGGAGCGCGCAATATTTTCTCGCGGGAGAAGGGCTGGATCGCGGTGAACGCCGAAAGCGTCGCGCTCGCGAATCCCGACGTCATAATCACGAATGACGAATCTTCCGCCGACCCGGTCGCCGAGATACTGTCGCGCCCCGGATGGGCGGGGGTCGCGGCGGTCGCGAATCGGCGCGTGTTTCGAATCGACGCGAACGCGAGTTCCCGGCCGGGGCCCGACGTCGCGCGCGCGCTCGAGGAAATCGCGAGGGCGGTGTACCCTGAACGCTTTTAAATACCGCGCGACTCTCGCCGCCGCGTTCGGCGCGTCGATCGCCGCCATCGTTCTCGCCACGGGCGCGGGTTCGGTATTCATCCCGCCGGGCGAATGCGCCGCCATCGTCGCGGGAAAGATCTTCGGGCTCGACGCGCTTTCCGGCATCGCGGCGAATCACGTCGGCATCGTATGGTCGCTCAGGTTTCCCCGCGTCATCCTCGCGTTCCTCGCCGGCGCGGCGCTTTCCGTAAGCGGGGCCGTCATGCAATCGACCTTAAAGAACCCTCTCGCCTCCTCGTTCACCCTCGGCGTTTCGGCAGGCGCCTCTCTCGGCGCGGCCATAGTCATTCTCGGCGCGGGATCGGGATTTGCGGCCGTCGCCTCGCTCGCCGGCTTTCCGCTCGCCGTTCCGGCGGCGGGCTTCCTTTTCGGCTTCGCGACGATTCTCGCGGTATCGCGCTTTTCCCGCGCGATCGACCCCTCTTTCTCGGGCAACACCGTAGTGCTCGCCGGCATGGTTTTCTCCCTCCTCGTGAACGCGGTCCAGACGATGCTTTCGGCGATCGCGAGGGAAGGCCTCAACAGACTCGTGTTCTGGCAAATGGGAAGTTTCGCTCTGAAGGGATGGACGCCCATCGCCATCGTGGCGCCGATTCTCGCCGCGTGCCTTGCCGCGATCATGCGCCGCGCCCGGGAACTCGACATCATCACGTTCTCCGACGACGAGGCGACCTCGTTGGGGGTTCCCGTCGCGAGAACCAGAAGGACCATGATTCTCCTTTCCACCGCGCTTTCAGGAACCGTCGTCGCCTTCGTGGGCGTCATCGGCTTTATCGACCTCGTCGTGCCGCACGCCGCGCGCCGCCTGGTCGGCCCGGCGCACGGACGGCTCATTCCCGTTTCTGCGCTCGCGGGCGGCGCTCTCATGGTGCTCGCCGATCTCGCCGCGAGAGCCCTCTTTCCCCCGACGGACCTGCCCGTCGGCGCCGTGACCGCCATCATCGGCGCGCCCTTTTTCGCCCTCGTGTTTTTTTCCGCGAGAAAGGAAGCCGCATGAGCGACGCGTTCGTGTTGCGCGCGGAAAGCCTGGCTGCGGGCTACGGCGGCAAGACGGGAATCGACGCGGTCGCGGGCGTTTCGTTTGAAGTGTCCGAAGGGGAGAAAATCGCCCTCGTCGGCCCGAATGGATCGGGGAAGACGACCCTGCTGCGGGCGATAGCGGGAGTCATTCCCTATCGGGGACGGCTCACCGTTCGCGTGCGCGACGCGATGTCCGCGAGACGAGGCGAGGCAGTCGAGCGGGCCGAGCTTCGCCCGAAGGAAGCCGCGAGGGAAATCGCCCTGCTTTCCCAACTTTCCGCGTCGTGGTTTCCCTTCACCGTGGAGGACGCGGTCGCGCTAGGCCGCTACGCTCGTCAAAAATCTGGATTTGCCCCGTCGCGAACCGCGGCCGACCGCGCGGCCATTCAAGACGCGATGGAGTCCTGCGGGGTCGAGAGTCTTTCGGGCGCGCCGCTGTCACGCCTTTCAGGCGGCCAGCTCCAGCGGGTTTTCCTCGCGCGGGCCATCGCCCAAGACGCGCATCTCCTGCTCCTCGACGAGCCGACGAACCATCTCGACCTGCGCTACCAAATCGAGATCGTGGATCTTGCACGCGCGAACGCCCGCTCCGCGATCGGCGTCTTTCACGACCTTTCGCTCGCGGCTCGCTTCGCCGACCGGCTCATCCTGCTCGACGGGGGAACGATCGCTCGCGACGGTCCGACGAGGCAAGTGATCGACAGCGATGAAATGAACCGCGCCTACGGCATCGACGTCGCCGAGACCCTGCGCGCCCTTTCACAAACGCGCTGAATTCTGCTACCCTATCGCCATGGTTCATCGAATACTCAGCGAAGTTCCCGACGTTCATCCCTCGGCCTTCATCGCGCATAACGCGGAAGTCGCCGGCGAGGTTTCCGTGGGAGAAGGCTCATCCGTGTGGTTTTCCGCGACGGTTCGCGGAGACGTCGCGCCCATCTCCATAGGAAAGGAATCGAACATACAGGACGGCGCGGTCGTCCATTGCGATCTCGGCATTCCGTGCGTCATCGGGAACGGCGTCACCGTCGGGCACGGCGCGATCGTGCATTCCGCGACGATTGGCGATAACGCCCTCATCGGCATGGGCGCGATCATCCTCAACGGCGCGGTAATCGGGGCGGATTCCATAGTAGGCGCGGGCGCACTCGTCACCGGAGGCAAGATCTTCCCGCCGCGCTCCATGATTCTCGGCAGTCCGGCCAAAGTCACCAGGGAGCTCACGGACGGGGAAATCGAGAAAAACAGGGAAAACGCCCTGCATTACGTCGAGAAGGGCTCGCGCGCCGAAATCGATTACGAGGACGCGCAGACGCTGTGAGCGATAATAAGTACGAAATACCCGATCGGAAGAAGCTTGCCGAGGAGATCGCCCGCGCCGGCATCGTGACCGCGTCGATCACGCCCGCGCCCGCCGACGGGGCGAAGCGCATAAAAATCAGGCCCACGACCCTTAAATCCGGCGAAGCGTGCCAAATTGAGCGATTCGTCGGCGCCCAGGCGTTCCAAAAAAACGTGGCGAGGGAAAACCTCGCGGCGGAGCTCGGCGATATTTTTTCCCGCGGCGCCGTAAGCGCCGAATTTAACCTTTCGGAGGGCGCGACTCGCGTGATTACGCTTCGTTCCAATCGCCGGGGGGAAGTATCGGTAATTCGCCACCCGCGAACGACGGCGAGCGAAAACGACGCGACCCAGGGAGTCCTCGCCGCCTGCGCGACGAGGACCGACCCCGCGCACGATCGAAAAAAAACCTACCTCCTTCCCGAGGGGACGCCGGTTCAATTTCTCGTCGACCTCGGCGTCATGACCGAAACCGGCGCGGTCATCAAGTCTAAATACGATAAGTTCCGTCAAATAAACCGCTTTCTCGAATTCGTCGACGATATCGTCCCCTTCATTTCCGGGAAAGGCGACGGGGACGAAGCGACGAAAAGCATCACTTTCGCGGATTTCGGCTGCGGCAAGGCCTACCTTACTTTCGCGTGCTACCACTTCCTTTCCGTCGTCCGGGGATTTTCGGTGCGGGCGTTCGGGATCGACCGCAAGGCCGACGTAATGGCCGAATGCGACCGCCTCGCGCGAAAATATGGCTACGCGGGACTCTCCTTCGAGGAAGGGGACATAGCCGATTGGGCGGGGACCGACTCGATCGACCTCGGCATCGCCCTTCACGCCTGCGATACCGCCACCGATTACGCCCTCGCGCAAGCGGTGCGGCGCGACGCGCGGGTTATTCTCGTCGCGCCCTGCTGTCAGCACGAGCTAAACGCCCAGATCGCCGAGAGGGAACCACGCGCCGAAGGGAAAGCGACGCTCGAAAGCGCGCTGAGGCACGGCATCGTCCGAGAGCGCGTGGCGGCACTTTTTACCGACGCGCTCCGCGCGGAACTTCTGGAAGGCGCCGGATATCGAACCCAGCTGCTGGAATTCATCGACGCGGGCCACACGCCGAAAAACATCTTAATCCGGGCCGTCAAGGCGGGTCGCGGGTCCTCGGGAACCGACCCCTCGCGCGACCGGCGGGAAGCCTACGAGCGATTAAAAAAATTCCTCGGCGTGGAGCCGACGCTGGAGCGTCTCCTCGCGGCGCGGGCGGGGGGCGAATAGATGGCGAAAGTACTCATGGCCATGAGCGGCGGCGTCGACAGTTCGGTCGCGGCGAAACTCCTACTCGACCAAGGCTACGAGGTCGCGGGGGTTACGCTGAAACTTTTCTCGAACGAGGACATCGTCCTCGCCGAAAACGCGACGAGAACCTGCTGCGCACTCTCGGACGTGCAGGACGCCAAGGCCGTCGCCTACAAGCTCGGAATCGAGCATTACGTCTTTAATTTTCGCGACGTCTTCCGGGAAACCGTCATCGACCGGTTCATCGAGACGTATCTCGCCGGTAAAACGCCGAACCCCTGCATCGACTGCAACCGTTTCGTGAAATTCGACCGACTCTTAGAGCGGGCGCTCACGCTTGGCTTCGATTACGTCGCGACCGGACACTACGCGCGCATAGACCGGGGCGGCGAGGACGGAAGATGGAGACTTCTCCGGGGAGTCGACCGAACGAAAGACCAGAGCTACGTGCTCTACTCGCTCACCCAAGACCAGCTCGCGCACACGCTCCTCCCGCTCGGCGGCATGAGCAAAAACGATGTTCGCGCGATCGCCGAAACCGCCGGCCTCATAAACGCCCGAAAGCCCGACAGCCAAGACATTTGTTTCGTTCCCGGCGGCGACTATCACGAGTTCATCCAAAAAGCGGCGCCCGATAGGGTTCATCCGGGAAAATTCCTCGACACGGAGGGCAAGGTCATCGGTGACCATCGGGGCGTCACGGCGTACACCATCGGCCAAAGAAGGGGAATCGCCGCCGCTTTTGGGAAACCCATGTACGTCGTCGCTAAAAACGCGCAAGATAATACCGTCGTTTTAGGCGAAAACCCGGCGCTCATGGCGAAAAGTCTCGTTGCCGATGGGATAAATTTAATTTCCATCGGTAAAATCGCGGAACCCATGCGCGTAACGGCTAAAATACGATATAATCAAAAAGAGCAAACAGCGACCATATATCCGCTCGACAACGGAACCGCTCGAATCGAGTTCGACGAATTCCAGAGGGCGATAACGCCGGGTCAGGCCGTCGTGGTTTACGACGGGGAAACGGTTATCGGCGGCGGAACGATTATCTAGGGAAAAGGAGAATCCGATGGCAGAGTCAGGCGACACCACGGGCAAAGTCCTCTACAAGGACGACACCCATACCTACATTTGGCTTGGAGGGGAAAACAAATACCGAAAGGGCGTCATTCAAACGATGCAATACCTCATTATCGATAACGGACGGGGAACGCTCCTCGATCCGGGCGGAGTGCATCTTTTCCCCAAAGTCGTCGCCGCCGTAAGCCGCTTTATCGCGATCGACAAAATCGACACGATTTTCTTCTCGCATCAGGATCCCGACGTTTCCTCAGGCATCGCGCTGTGGCTCGGAATCACGAACGCCAAAGTGTACATTTCCGCGCTGTGGACGCGGTTTTTGCCGCATTTCGGTATCGTGGACACGACGCGCATCATCCCGATCGACGACCGAGGGGGAAGCGCGAAACTCGCCTCCGGCGCGGAAGTCCGCTTTATTCCGTCGCACTTCATGCATTCTCCCGGACAATTCGCGCTATGGGACGCCCGATCGAAAATCCTTTTCACCGGCGACATCGGCGCTGCCGTGTTCGGCGACGGCGAAGAAACCGTCTTCGTCGACGATTTTTCGAAGCACGTACATCTGATAGAGGATTTCCACCGCCGCTACATGGCGTCGAACGCCGTGGTCCGCAAATGGTGCACGCAAGTATCGCGGCTCAACCCCACGATGATCGCGCCCCAACACGGCGCCATCTATCGCAACGAGAGCGTCACGGCGTTCCTTGACTGGCTTTCGGCCCTTCGGTGCGGAACCGACCTTGCCGACCAGATCTTCGGATTCTGACGGATCGGCGGGGTGTAACGGATGGAAAACAACGAAATCATTCATAACTACGAAGTAGCGCTTAACACGTTCATGAACGGCTATAACAAGAGCATCACGCTCACGCCGTTAACGCTACAGTCGCTGGAAATCCTCGATGCCGCGATGGAACAGGTCGAAAACGGGCTCAATAGCATCGTCAGCGCTTTCGAGGAAATGAGGGCGACGAGCAACAGCACGTCCGACAATACCGAGCGCATCGACTCGATGATGGGAGAAGTCCTGTCGAAAAACAAGGCGATGGACTCGGGTATCGGGGAGCGGCTCTCCGAGCTAGAAAGCGCCTCGTCTAACGCCAAGGCGATCGCGGCGCTGTTCGGCGAGCTGCAGGTTAAGACGAGCAATATCGCCTCGTTCACGGGATCGATCCAGGACGTGTCGGACAGAACCGGAATTCTCGCGATAAACGCATCCATCGAGGCAGCGCGCGCGGGAACGGTCGGCAAGGGCTTTCGGATCATCGCGAACGAGGTTCGCACGCTCGCGACGCAGACCGGCGATTTCGCAAAATTAATCGACAGTAATATCGCGGAATTCAGCGAAACGGTCAAAAAAATCGACCATCAAATGTCGGAATTCACCGCGATGTTCTCGCGTTTCCGGGAATCCCTCGTCGACGTGCTCGCGAATTTCAGCGAAAACGCGAAAACGATCGAGGGCGCTGGACAGGCGCTTTCAGAGATCACCGGCGCGGTGCGCGAGGAAGCGGCGGCGCTCAACGAGGGACTCACCTCGCTCGAGACCGTAAACGGCTCCATGCGGGACACCCACGCGATTCTCGGGGTTATCCAATCAAGCCACGGCGCTCTCGACGCCCTCCTTGGCAAAACTGCCTCGTCCGAAAACTAAAAAAAACGCCGCGCAAGCAAACATTGCGCGGCGATTCGGGGATGAATGTCTCACGTCGCGGACGAGGCTGGCCCGGGCGCGGCCGGCGACGAGCCCATGTACTTCGCGCGAAGTTTCATGACTTCCTTCGCGAGGACGGAAAGCCGCGTTTGATCCCGGGTTACGGCCATGACGTGAAGGATTTTCGTCCTCGACGCATCGTAAATCCGGTAAAAACTGAAATCCAGCAATTTAGCCTCAAAAGTATCGTAGCCAATGTTTATCTTAAAATGCGTCGCCGCCAGAGGGTTCATCGGGGAGATGGATCGCTCGTGGTGATCGGGATCGAACAAAAGCTCCAAAAAATTCGCGAATTTCGCGCTTTTATCCGGAGCGATCATTTCGCGCAAAAGCTCCCGAACGTCCTTTCCGCTCAAATCTTTCGTCGCGAATATTTTTTCCGTCGCTGCGGAATAATTTGGGCAAATCCGATAATCGGGATCGATGAGGAATAGCCCGTCGGAGACGTTGCTGAAAATTTCCGCGTACTCCTCCCGCGCTATCGTGTTTTGTTCCAGGCTCGTCATAACCCTGTTGTAGAGGGATGCGATTTGCCCGATTTCGGTAAACGGCTCGACGGGAAGCCTCTTCGAGAGGTCGCCGGTACGCGCCTGCTCCTCCATGACGCTGAATAAATCATAAATTTCGGTTGAGGCGCCGTGTTCCACGATGTTGAGGCCCTTCATTTCGTCCTCTACCGAAACGCGCAGGGGACGAATCATGTTCATGATCGACAAGAAAATGAAAGAAACGCCGAAAGCCCAGGCGAAGCACGCGCCCACGCCGATCGCCTGCGCGAGAAGCTGACTGCCGAAAAGGGGCGTTGTCCCCAGGATGTCCGGGTCGCCGAAAATCCCGACGGCGAGAGTCCCCCAAATGCCGGCGACAAGATGCGCGGGTATCGCCCCCACGGCGTCGTCGATATGGAGTTTTTCGAGCAAAAAAGTCGAAACAAGCATTACCGTTCCGCCGACCGCGCCGATAATCACCGATTGCAAGCCGGTCACGCAATGGCAATTCGCGGTTATCGCCACCAGGCCGGCGAGTGAGCCGTTCATGACGAAATTGACGTCAGGAATGCCGGTAATAATCCAGCCGATAAAAAGGGCCGCGAGCATTCCCGCCGCGCCGGCGAGGCAGGTACGCAGAATAATTCCCGGAACGGCCGACGTCATCGCGAGAGTACTGCCCCCGTTAAAGCCAATCCAACCGAACCACAGCACGATAATGCCCGCGACTGACATCGGAATGTCCGACCCCTGAATTTTATTCGCGCTACCGTCCTTATTGAACCGTCCCGTACGGGGGCCAATA